>NZ_JAUSQZ010000001.1:7500000-7800000 GCF_030811555.1 Kineosporia succinea
TCTCGGGCTCATCGGCGTGCAGCAGAGGCACCGCACCGGTCCCGATCAGACCGGAGAGCACCGTTCCCGGCCCGACCTCCACGAACGTGGCCGCCCCCAGCCCGGTCAGGCAGAGGGACGCGTCGGCGAACCTCACGGCCTCCCGCACCTGCCGCACCCAGTAGTCGGGCGAGGTGAGATCGGCCGTGGCGTCACCGGTGAGCGTCGACACGATCGGGATCCGCGGTGCGTGGTACCGCAGCGTGCGGGCGACCGTGCGGAACTCGTCGAGCATCGGGTCCATCAGCGGCGAGTGGAAGGCATGGCTCACCCGCAGCCGCCGGATCCGGAACCCCCGGGCCGCGGCGTCCTCCCCCACCGCCAGCACGGCCTCCTCGCCGCCGGACAGCACCACCGACGACGCCGCGTTCACCGCCGCCAGCACCACGCCGTCACACATCAGCGGCTCCACGACCGTCGCGGGAGCGGCCACCGCCAGCATCGCCCCGCCCGGCGGCAGCGCCTGCATCAGCCGGGCGCGGGCTCCGACCAGCCGGGCCGCGTCGGGCAGGGACAGCACCCCGGCGACGTGCGCGGCGGCCAGCTCGCCGATCGAATGGCCCGCCAGCAGATCGGGTTTCACACCCCAGTGCTCCAGCAACCGGAACAGCGCCACCTCGAGGGCGAACAGCGCGGGCTGGGCCTGCCCGGTGTTCTCGAGACCGTCCGGGACGTCACCGAGCACCAGGTCACGCACGGGCACGTCCAGCTCGGCGCAGACCGCGTCGAACGCGTCGGCGAACGCGGGGTACCCGGCGTGCAGTTCACGGCCCATGCCCGGACGCTGACTGCCCTGCCCCGGGAAGACGAACGCCGTGCGCCCGGCGACCGGTTCGCCCGGAACGGCCCGGCGCAGAAGTCCGGCGAGTTCGGTGTTCCCGCGGCCGGCGACCGCGATCCGCAACGGCAGGTGCGCACGGCCGGTGGCGAGGGTGCGGGCGACACCGGCCAGATCGGCACCGGTTTCGATCACCTCGGCGATGCGCGCGGCCTGAGCGGTCAGCGCGGCCGGGGTGCGGGCCGAGACCAGCAGCGCGATCGCGGGCAGCCCGTGATCGTCCGGAGCGACCTCCGGCGGGGCCTGCTCGAGGATCACGTGCGCGTTGGTACCGCTGACCCCGAACGCCGAGACCGCCGCCCGGCGGGGACGGTCCGTGCGCGGCCAGGGACGCAGATCCCTCACCAGTTCCACCGACCCGCGCGACCAGTTCACGAACGGGGTCGGCTCGTCGACGTGCAGGGTCGGCGGGACCTCGGCGTGACGCAGCGCCTGGATCATCTTGATCACACCCCCGACGCCCGCCGCCGCCACGCTGTGCCCGACGTTCGACTTGAACGAGCCCAGCAGCAGCGGGTGCTCACGGTTCTGGCCGTAGGCCGCCAGCAGGGCCTGCGCCTCGATCGGGTCACCGAGCCGGGTGCCCGTGCCGTGCGCCTCGACGACGTCCACGTCACCGGGCCGGAGCCGGGCCGAGGCCAGCGCCGCGCGGATCACCCGCTCCTGCGCCGGGCCGCTCGGCGCGGTCAGGCCGTTGGAGGCCCCGTCCTGATTGACCGCCGACCCGCGCAGCACCGCCAGCACCCGGTGCCCGAGGCGCTGCGCGTCCGAGAGCCGTTCGAGCAGAACCAGTCCCACCCCCTCCGACCAGCCGGTGCCGTCGGCCGCGGCCGCGAACGACCTGCAGCGGCCGTCGGGACTCAGGCCGCGCTGCCGGGAGAAGTCCACGAACCCGCCCGGGTGCCCGGAGACCGTGCACCCTCCGGCCAGCGCCAGCGACGACTCCCCCGAGCGCACCGACCGGGCCGCCAGGTGCATCGACACCAGCGACGACGAGCACGCGGTGTCAACCGTGACGGCCGGGCCGCCGAAGCCGAAGAAGTACGAAAGACGACCCGAGGCGACACTTCCCAGCTTGCTCGTCATCAGGTATCCCTCGAGCTCCGCCGGCGCGTCGAGACCCAGGTAGCTCTGCTCGACCACCCCGGCGAACACCCCGACGTCCGTGCCCCGCAGTCCCGCCGGGTCGATCCCGGCATGCTCGAACGTCTCCCAGGCGGTCTCCAGCAGCAGCCGCTGCTGCGGGTCCATCGCCAGGGCCTCCCGCGGGGAGATCCCGAAGAACTCGGCGTCGAACCGGGTGGCGTCGCCCACGAAACCGCCGTGCCGGGTGTACGAACGGCCCGGCCGGTCCGGATCCGGGTCGTAGAGCGTCTCGACGTCCCAGCCCCGGTCGTCCGGCCAGGCGGTGATGCCGTCGCGGCCCTCGGCGACCAGGTCCCACAGGTCGTCGGCCGAGCCGATCCCGCCCGGGTAGCGGCAGGCCATGCCGACGACCGCGACCGGTTCCGTCTCCCCCGCCTCCAGCTCGGCCAGCCGCTGCCGGGTCCTCCTCAGATCGGCCGTCACCCACCTCAGGTAGTCGGCCAGCTTCTTCTGCTCCGGACCGTCCCCGTGCGTCGTCTCGGCGGACATCCCCCACCCATCCTTCCCGCGCTAGCTCGCCGCGCGACCCAGTTCGTTGTCGATGAAGTCGAACACCTCGGCCAGCGAAGCCGTCTCGATGCCGTCCGTCGATGCGGGCACCGCCCCGGAGAACCGGGTCAGCAACGCCTGCAGCTGGAGCACCAGCGCTCCCTGCCGCGCCGGGTCCTGTGCGAGCCCGGTGACCAGCTCCTCGAGGCGGTCCAGCTCGGTCACCGCGGACGGCACCGGCTCCCCCACCACCTCGTCGAGCAGGTACCCGGCCAGCTCCCCGGGCGTCGGACGGTCGAAAACAATGGTTGCGGGCAGACTCTCGCCCACCTCGGCCGACAGCCGGTTGCGCAGTTCGAGCGCGGTCAGCGAGTCCAGTCCCAGGTCGCGGAACGGCCGGTCGGCGCTCACTTCGGTGCCCCCCAGAATGGTGGACGCCTCGGTCACCACGAGATCGACCAGGAACGAGCGCTTCTGGTCACCGGAGAGGTCGCGGAGCCGCTCGGCCAGGCTCGGCGGCTCGGCCACGGCCGTCCGGGACCGGCCCGGCAGCAGGCCGCGCAGCAGCGGCAGCAGCCGGTCGGCGGTCCGGAGCACCGAGGCGCTGAACGGAACCGCGACGACCGCCGGGACGTCGCACGCCCGGGCCGCGTCGAAAAGCCGCAGCGCCTGAGCCGGTTCGACCGGCCGAACCCCCTCCGGCAGGTGGAGCCGCACGTCGTGCCCGCTCTCCTCGAGGTTCCACGGCCCCCAGGCGAGAGAGACCGCCCGCCACCCCCGGGCCCGGCGACGTGAGGCCACCGCATCGAGAAGCGCGTTCGCCGCCGCGTCGCCGGACTGCGCCAGTGCCCCGAAACTGCCGGCGGCCGAGGAGAAGAGCACGAAGAACTCCGCGTCCGGCACCAGGTCGTCGAGATGCCCGGCGGCCCGGGCCACGTCGAGCACGGCCTCGAACCGGTCTTCGGTCATGGTGGCGAGCAACCCGTGGTCACGCACCCCGGCCGCGTGCACGACCCCGGTCACCGGCTCCCCGTCGAGCAGGACGGCCAGGGCCTGCCGGTCGCGCACGTCGGCGGCGGCCAGGACGACCTCGGCGCCGAGCTCGTTCAGCTCGGCGCGCAGCTGCGCCGCCCCCGGCGCCGCCGATCCGCTCCGGCTCACCAGCAGCAGACGCCTGACCCCGTGGGCGCCGGCCAGATGGCGGGCGATCCGCGAGCCGAGAGCGCCGGTGCCCCCCGTGATCAGCACCGTGCCGTCGATCCGGTGGTGCTGCGCCGGGACCACGGCCGGGGGGATCCGGGTGAGACGCGGCACCAGCGGACGGGTCCCGCTCACCCGGACCTCGGGCTCCCCCGCCGCCAGGGCCGTGTCGAGAGCCGCCGGGTCGTCGGTGTCCAGGTGCACCAGGACGATCCGGCCCGGCGCCTCGGCCTGGGCCGCGCGCACCAGACCACACCCGGCCGCCGTCCCCGGCTCCTCGTCCAGAGCCACGACCAGCAGGGGGGTTCCGGAACGCCGCTCGTCGGACAGCCACTCCCGAACCGTCCGCAGCGTGAGGGACGCATCCGTGACCACCGTGACCACCGCGTCCGCCACCGCCCCGGAGGTCAGCACCGGCAGCCCCTCGAACCGCCCCGCCGGATCGCCCAGGAGAGCCCAGGTCCGCGGCCCCGGCACCGAAACCTCCGGCCCCGGGGACCAGGTCACCGTGAGCAGGCCGGTGGGCCCGGTCTCGGCGAGCGGCCCGAAGGTGATCGACCCGACCGTGAGCACGGGCCGGCCGGCCCCGTCGTGCAGGTGCAGGGCGAGCGAGCCGTCGTCCGTGTCGCTCCAGGTGGGGGCGGCCCGGTCGGTGCCCTCCCGGTGCAGGTGGATGTCGTGCCAGGCGATCGGCACGTCCTCGGCGGGCGCGACGTCCAGAGCCGCCTCCAGGAGGCGCGGATCGAGCCGGAAGCCACCACCACGCGCGGGCGCCGGCCGGTGCCCGGTCGCGGGTGCCAGGGTGCCCTGGGCGTGACGGGTCCACGGGTCGGACGTCCCCTCCGGCTGGGAGTGCACGGAGACCGTCGTGCCCCCGTCGCCGGCCGGGATCGCGGTGCGCACCTGAAGGCGCAGGGCCCCGGCGGTTCCGAGGGACAGCGGCGCCTCGACGAGCAGCTCCCGCACCCGCTCGTGCGGGCCGGTCGCGGCCAGCACCAGTTCGACCAGGGTGGCCACCGGCGCGTCCTCCGTGAGCCGGCCGGTGAGCACGCTGCCGGTGTCCGTGGTCAGTTCGGCCGCGAGCAGCGGGTGCCCGGTCGGGGTGAGGCCCAGTCCGGCGGGGTCGTGCCCGGGCACGGTCGAGGGCTCCAGCCAGAACCGGCGCAGCTGAAATCCGTTGTTCCTCAGTCCGTCGAGAGCTTCGCCCACCGTCTCCGGCTCCGGTCGCCGGGCCCGCAGCAGCGGCACGGCCCCCTCGACGAGCGCGCTGAGCACCCCGTCCGGGCCGAGTTCCAGGTAACGGGTGACACCCTGCCCCTCCAGGAACCTCACCCCGTCGTGGAACCGCACGGCGCCGCGGATCTGCTCGGCCCAGTAGGCCGGGGTTCGCATCCGGTGACCCGCCGGGCGGCCGGTCAGGTTCGAGATCACCGGGACGGACGCGGGGGCGAACGTGAGATCCGCTATGGCGGCGGTGAACCCGGCGAGGATCCCGTCCATGTGTGCCGAGTGGAAGGCGTGCGAGACGGTCAGCCGCTTGACCCGTCGCCCCCGGTCCCGCCAGAGCCTCGCCACCTCCTCCGCAGCGTCCTCGTCCCCCGAGATCACCACGGAGCGAGGCCCGTTGACGCCGGCGACCGTCACCCCGAGACCCTCCAGGGTGGGGACGACCTCGTCCTCGGACGCCTCCAGCGCGACCATCGCACCGCCCTCGCGCGCCGACTGCATGAACCGGCCGCGGGCGATCACCAGCGCGCAGGCGTCGGGCAGGTCGAGCACGCCGGCGCAGTGGGCCGCGGTGACCTCGCCGATCGAGTGGCCCAGCAGGTGGTCCGGTTTCACCCCGGACGCCTCGACGAGCCGGAACAGGGCCGTACCGAGGGCGAACAGGGCGGCCTGGGTGAAGGCCGTCTGGTCGAGCAGGGCCGAGTCGGCGGAGCCCTCGGCCGCGAACATCACGGCCTTCAGCGGACGCGACAGCTGCGGATCGAGGTGGGCGCAGACCGCGTCCAGGGCCTCGGCGAAAACCGGCTCACGCTCGTACAGCTCGCGGCCCATGCCCAGACGCTGGCTGCCCTGCCCGGTGAACAGGAACCCGGTGCGCACACCCCGGGTGGGCTCGGGCACGTCGGTCGCGTACTGCTCGAGCACGACGTGGGCGTTGGTGCCGCTGATCCCGAACGACGACACCCCGGCCCGCCGCGGACGCCCCGCGGTGATCTCCCACGGCCGGGCGTCCTTCAGGAGCTCGACCCGGCCGGCCGTCCAGTCGACCTGCGACGAGGGCTCGTCCACGTGCAGGGTGGCCGGGAGCACACCGTGACGCATGGCCTCGAGCATCTTGATGATGCCGCCGACCCCCGCAGCGGCCTGGGTGTGCCCCAGGTTGGACTTGAGAGACCCCAGCCACAGCGGCTTCTCACGATCCTGACCGTAAGTGGCCAGCAGGGCCTGCGCCTCGATCGGGTCACCGAGCCGGGTGCCCGTGCCGTGGGCCTCCACGACGTCGACGTCGGCCGCGTCCAGCCCGGCGTTCGCGAGCGCCTGCCGGATCACGCGTTCCTGGGAGGGCCCGTTGGGTGCGGTCAGGCCGTTCGAGGCCCCGTCCTGGTTCACCGCCGACCCGCGCAGGACCCCGAGGATGCGACGGCCGTTGCGCACCGCGTCCGAAAGCCGTTCCACCACGAGCAGACCCACACCCTCCGACCAGCCCGTGCCATTTGCCGACTCGGCGAACGAACGGCACCGCCCGTCGGCCGCCAGACCGCGCTGGCGCGAGAACTCCACGAACGCGGCCGGGGTCGACATCACGGCCACCCCGCCGGCCAGCGCCAGGTCGCACTCCCCCTGCCGCAGCGCGTTCGCGGCCAGGTGCAGCGCGACCAGCGACGAGGAACAGGCCGTGTCCACCGAGACCGCCGGGCCCTCGAAACCGAAGGTGTACGAGAGGCGTCCCGAGGCAACGCTTCCCGCACTCCCTCCGGCGAGGTAGCCCTCGAGTTCCTCGGGGACGGGTCGGGTGAGAGTGCCGTAGTCGTGGTACATCACCCCGGTGTAGACACCGCTGCGCGAACCCCGTAGTGACGCGGGCACGATTCCCGCGTGATCCATCGCCTCCCACGCGGTCATGAGCAGCAGACGTTGTTGCGGGTCGGTCGCCAGCGCCTCGCGGGCCGACATGCCGAAGAAGTCCGGGTCGAAAAGATCGGCGTCGTGCAGGAACCCGCCTTCGCGGGTGTACGAGGTGCCGGGCCGTCCGGGGTCCGGGTCGTAGAGGGCGTCCAGGTCCCAGCCGCGGTTGACCGGGAAGCCGGAGATCGCGTCGCGGCCGTCGGCGACGAGGTGCCACAGCTCTTCGGGCGACGAGACCCCGCCCGGGTAGCGGCAGGCCATGCCGACGATGGCGACGGGTTCGTCGGTGACCGTGCGGATGGTACTGGCCGTGCTCGTTCTGGTGCCGGTCGTCAGCTCGGTGAGGCGCTGGGCGAGGGCGTCGGGGGCCGGGTAGTCGAAGACCAGGGTGCTGGGGAGCCGCAGGCCGGTGGCCGAGCCGAGGCGGTTGCGGAGCTCCACGGCGGTCAGCGAGTCGAGGCCCAGTTCCTGCAGCGGACGGTCGGCGGGGATCGAGGCCGCACCGGTGTGACCGAGCACGGCCGCCGCTGCCGTGCGCACGAGGCCGAGGAGATCGGTCGCCGGCTCGATCTTCCGGCCGCCGCTCCCGCGCGGACGCGAGGGGACGAGAGCACGCATGACCTCGGGGGCGTCCGGGCCCGCGGCGCGCAGGTCGAGCCGGGTCACGGCCACCACCGGATCGTCGCCGGTGACCGCGCGGTCGAACAGGTCCATGGCCTCGTCGGGGTGCAGCGGCACGATGCCGGTGCGGGCGAGGCGGACGCGGTCGGTGCCCGTGAGCTCGGCGCCCATGCTGTGGGTGGTGTCGTCCGCCCACAGGCCCCAGGCGAGCGAGAGGGCGGGCAGTCCCTGGGCGCGGCGGTGGGTGACCAGGGCGTCGAGGAACGTGTTGCCCGCGGCGTAGGCGGCCTGCCCGGCGTTGCCGAACAGCCCGGCCAGCGACGAGTAGACGACGAACGCGCTCAGGTCGTGATGCCGGGTGAGCTCGTGCAGGTTCCAGGCCGCGTCCACCTTCGCCCGCAGCACCGCCCGCAACCGGCCGGGGTCGAGCGCGGCGAACGTGGCGTCGTCGAGTACGCCCGCGGCGTGCACCACGGCGGTGAGGTCGGTGCCGGCCAGGGCCTCGGCGAGCGCCCTCCGGTCGGCGACGTCGCAGGCGGCGAACCGGACCTGGGCCCCGAGCGCCGTCAGTTCGGCCGCGTGTTCGGCCGCGCCCGGGGCCTGCGCCCCGCGGCGGCTGATCAGCAGCAGACGGCGGACGCCGTGGTGCACCACCAGGTGCCGCGTCACCACCGGTGCGAGCGCACCGCCGGCCCCGGTGACGAGGACGGTTCCGGTGCCCCAGCCGGCCTGCGTCACCCCGTCCGGCGTCGGTTCCGGGCGGGTCGTGCCCGTCGGCGCGGTGATGCGGGCGAGCCGGGGGGCGCTGAGCGCACCGTCCCGCACCGCCACCTGGGGTTCCCCGCACGCGAGGGCCCGGATCAGCGCGGGGCCCGGGTGGTCGAGGTCGACGAGCCCGAGGCGGCCGGGGTTCTCGGTCTGCGCCGACCGCACCAGGCCCCAGACGCCGCTGGGGGAGAGATCGGCGAGACGGTCCGCGCCGGTCACCGCGACCGCGCCCCGGGTGACCACCACGATCCGGGTGTCGTCGAGCAGTGGCCGGGCCAGGCACTCCTGCAGCGTCTTCAGCACCCGGGCGGTCGTGGCGTGCGTGCGTGGTGCGGTGCCCAGCTCCGTGGACCCGGACGGCACCGGCACGACGAGCACCTCGGGTGCCTCGTCCAGTGCCTCCAGGTCGGGAACGCACGGCACCGTCACGGGCAGCCCCAGGCGGTCGTCACCCAGCACCGCCCAGTGCCCGATCTCGTCCGTCCCGTCCAGCGGGGTCCAGGTGAGGCGCAGCAGACCGTCCCGCACCGGTGCCGTCCCGGCCGCGCGCAGCGTCAGTGCCTGGACGCTCGCCACCGGCAGACCGCTGTCGTCGGCCAGGTCCAGGGCCACGGTGTCGCCGAGGGTGAGCCGCACCCGCAGCGAGGCCGCCCCCGGTGCGTACAGCCGCACCCCGTTCCAGGCGAACGGCAGAAGGGCCGGGCCGTCGGTGTCGAGCAGGAGCGGGTGCAGCGCGCTGTCGAGCAGTGCCGGGTGCAGCAGGAAGCCTCCCGCCTCGACCGGCCCGATCTCGGCGAACAGCTCGTCGCCCTGCCGCCAGGCGCGGCGCAGGTTCTGGAAGTGCGGGCCGTAGGCGTACCCGGCCGTGTCCAGCCGGGCGTAGAGACCGTCGAGGTCCACCTCGTCGGCGCCGGGCGGAGGCCACCGCGTCAGGTCCGGCCCGGCAGGCCCGGTCTCGCCGGACAGCCGGCCGGTGGCGTGCAGCGTCCAGTCCTGGTTCTCTTGGCCGCGGCCGTAGATCTGGATCTCCCGCTCCGCGTCGCTCTCCGGCCCGACCACGACCTGCAGCCGGTGCGTCCCCTTCAGCCGGACCGGGACCGGCACGGTCAGCTCGGACACGACCGGGCAGCCGGTCCTCTCCCCCGCCCAGGCCGCCAGCTCGACCAGCGCGGTGCCGGGCACGAGTACCGTGCCGCCGATCGTGTGGTCGGCCAGCCAGGGCTGCGTGTGGGGTGTGACGCGTCCGGTGAAGCGGTGCTCGTCCCGGTCGGCGGCCGCGATCCCCGAGCTCATCAGCGGATGCCCCACCGGCTCGGACGCGGCGGCCGGCTCGAGCCAGAACCGCCGCAGCCGGAAGGCGTGAGGCTCCCGGGCCGGCCCGGGAACGTCCGTCCGGGGCGGCTCTTCGAGAATGACGTGCGCGTTCGTGCCACTGATCCCGAACGACGAGACCCCCGCCCGCCGCGGACGGCCCGGCACCACGTCCCACGGGCGTGCCCGCGTGAGCAGCTCGACCGCTCCCGACGACCAGTCGACCCGTGACGACGGCTCGTCGACGTGCAGCGTCGCCGGGAGCGTTCCGTGCCGCATCGCCTCGAGCATCTTGATGATCCCGCCCACCCCGGCGGCGGCCTGGGCGTGCCCGATGTTCGACTTCAAAGACCCGAGCCACAGCGGTGCTTCACGTCCCTGACCGTAGGCGGCCAGCAGCGCCTGCGCCTCGATCGGATCCCCCAGCCGCGTCCCCGTGCCGTGGGCCTCCACCGCGTCGACCTCGGCCGGCGACAGGCCCGCGTTCGCCAGCGCCTGCCGGATCACCCGCTCCTGCGAAGGCCCGTTCGGTGCCGTGAGGCCGTTGGACGCACCGTCCTGGTTCACCGCCGACCCCCGCAGAACGCCCACGATCCGGCGGCCGTCGCGCACCGCGTCCGAAAGCCGTTCCACCACGAGCAGACCCACGCCCTCCGACCAGCCCGTGCCGCCCGCCGACTCGGCGAACGAACGGCACCGCCCGTCGGCCGCCAGACCGCGCTGGCGGGAGAACTCCACGAAGGCCGTCGGGGTCGACATCACCGCCACCCCACCGGCCAGCGCCCGGTCGCACTCGCCACGACGCAGCGCGTTCGCGGCCAGGTGCAGCGCGACCAGCGACGAGGAACACGCCGTGTCCACCGAGACCGCGGGCCCCTCGAAACCGAAGGTGTACGAAAGGCGTCCGGAGGCAATGCTTCCCGCGCTGCCACTGAAGAGATAACCCTCCTGTTCACCGGGCAGGTTCGCGCGCGATCCGTAGTCGTTGTACATCAGCCCCGCGAAAACCCCGGTGGAGCTGCCCTTCAGGCCCAGCGGATCCAGCCCGGCCCGTTCCAGCGCCTCCCACGCCGTCAGCAGCAGGAGCCGCTGCTGCGGATCCAGCGCCGCCGCCTCGCGGGGTGACAGACCGAACGGCTCCGGGTCGAACAGATCGGCGTCGTGCAGGAACCCACTCTCCCGGGAGTACGACGTCCCGGGCACCGTCGGGTCGGCGTCGTACAGCGCGTCCAGGTCCCAGCCGCGGTTGGCCGGAAAGCCCGACACGGCGTCGCGACCTTCGGCGACCAGCTGCCACAGCTGCTCCGGAGAGGACACGCCGCCGGGGTAGCGGCAGGCCGTGCCCACGATCGCGATCGGCTCCAGTGCCCGTTCCTCCACCTCGCGCAGACGCCCGCGCGCCTCCTGGGCGTCGGCGATCGCTCGCTTCAGGTAGTCACGCAGCTTCTGCTCGTCAGCCATGGGATCACTTCCTGGTCGGGACAATTCGTCAGTCGAGGCCGTCGACGAGGGCGAACAGGTCGTCGTCGCTCGCCTCGTCCAGGTCGGGTCCGGCCGGGGTCGCGGCCGTGTACAGGTCCAGCAGATGCCGCAGGCGCACCGCCACGGCCCCTCGGGTGTCCTGCTCGTTCACGGCCCCCTCGAACGCGGGACGCAGCCGGTCGAGTTCCGCGAGCACGTCGGGCCGGGTGGCCCGGGTGAGCTGGTGGTCGAGGAACGTGGCCACCGCCGCCGGGCTGGGGTGGTCGAACACCAGCGTCGTGGGCACCTTCAGGCCGGTGGCCCGGCCGATCCGGTTGCGCAGCTCGACCGCGGTCAGCGAGTCGAAACCCAGCTCCCGGAAGGCCCGTCCGGGTTCCAGGTCGCTGTCGCCGGCGTGCCCGAGCACGGCCGCGACCTGTGAGACGACCAGGTCGAGCAGCGCCTGCCCACGCTCCTGGGGAGGCAGGGCCGCGAGCCGGTCGGTGGCGGACGGGGCCACCACCGTTTCCCGCCCGGTCGAGGCCGGCGGCCGCACCAGTCCGCGGAACATCGCCGGCGGTGTTCCCTGAGCCCTCAGCGCGGCGGTGTCGATGCGGGACACCGCGAGCACCGCGTCGTCTCCGCCGAGGGCGGCGTCGAACAGGTCCATCGCCTCGTCGGAGCCGAGCGGGATCAGGCCGCTGCGGGCCAGGCGCTGCCGGTCCACGACGTCCAGGCCCTCGGTGAGCGAGCTGCTCTGCTCCCAGAGTCCCCACGCCAGAGACAATCCCGGCAGACCGCGGGCCCGGCGGTGCTGGGCCAGCGCGTCGAGGTAGGCGTTGCCGGCCGCGTAGTTGGCCTGCCCGGCGGTGCCCAGCAGACCGGCGATCGAGGAGTACAGCACGAACGCCTCGAGCGGCCGGTCGCGGGTGAACTCGTGCAGGTTCCGGGCCGCGGCGATCTTGGGACGCGTCACCCGCTCGAGGCGCTCGGCGTCCAGGTCCGTGAACACGCCGTCGTCGAGCACACCCGCGGTGTGCACCACCGCACTCAGGTCGGGCACTGCGCCGAGCAGGGCCCTGGCCGCGTCCCGGTCGGCCAGGTCGCAGGCGGCGACGGTGACCTCGGCGCCCAGGGCGGTCATCTCGGCGCGCAGCCCGGCCGCTCCCGGGGCCTGTTCTCCCCGGCGGCTGACCAGCAGCAGACGTCGCGCCGCGTGCCGGGTCACCAGGTGCCGCACCAGGATCGTGCCGAGAGTTCCGGTGGCGCCGCTGACCAGCACGGTCCCGGTGTCCCAGCGCGGCGGGCCGGCATCCGCCGGAGCCCGGCGCGCCAGCCGGGGTGCGAACGCCCGGCCCTCGCGGATCGCGAGCTGCGGCTCGTCCCCCGAGGCCGTGGAGACCCCGGGTCCGCCCGAAACGCCGAAATTCAGCAGCGCTTCCGAGGCCGGGTCGTCGTCGAGGTCGACGAGCACGACGCGGTCGGGGTTCTCGGTCTGGGCGGAGCGCAGCATCCCCCAGACGGCCGCCCGGGTCAGGTCGGTGACGTCCTCGCCCGGCCGGGCGGCGACCGCCCCGTGAGTGACCACCACCAGTTTCGCGTCGGACGGCTCGGCCAGGAACGACTGCACCGAGGTCAGAGCCCGGAGCAGGGCGTCGGGCTCGTCCTGCGTGAGCCGCAGCACGCGGGCCTCGCCCAGTCCGTGGCCGGTCCCGACCTCGGTCCAGGCGACGCGCAGCAGCCCGTCGGTGGCCCGGGCGGCGGTCAGGGCCTCGCGGGCCAGCGGACGCAGCAGCAGTGAGGCGATCTCGGCCACCGGCGCTCCGGCCGTGTCGAACAGGGCCACCGCGACCTCGAGCGAGTCGTGACCGTTGGCGAGCACACTCAGCCGCACCCGCAGGGCCGGCACCCCGGTGCGGTGCACCGTCACGCCCGACCACGCGAACGGGACCCACGACGGCCCGCCCTCGTCGACGAGCAGCAGCGGATGCAGGGCGGCGTCCAGCACCGCGGGATGGATCGCGAACGGCCCCACCGGACCACTCACCTCGGCGTAGATCTGGCCGTCCCCGTGCCACATCCGGTGCAGGCCACGAAAGCGTGGCCCGTAGGCGTACCCGCGTGAGGCCAGCCGGTCGTAGGCCCCGTCGAGGTCCACCTCGACCGCGGCAGCCGGCGGCCAGAGGAGTTCCGGCGACGGCACCGGGCCACCCGCGTCCCGGCTCAGCGAACCCCGGGCGTGCGTCGTCCACCCGTCGTCGCCGGTGCGGGCGTGGATCTCCAGCCCGGTTCCCTCGGTCACGGTGACCTGGAGCTCCAGGTCGTCCTGCGCGGGCACCACCAGCGGGGCCGCGAGGGTCAGCTCCTCCAGCCGGGCACCGAGCCGGTCGGCGGTGTGCAGGGCCAGATCGAGGACGCCGGTGCCCGGCACGAGCGGCACCCCACCGATCACGTGGTCGGACAACCACGGTGCTCCGGCCCGGGACGCCTGCCCCGACAGCACGTGCTCGTCGCGGCCGGCCAGCGGTACCGCGGCTCCCAGGAAGGGATGGGTGCCGTCCGGCGCGGGCTCCAGCCAGTGCCGGCGGCCCTGGAAGGCGTAGGTGGGCAGGTCGGTGAAACGGGCCCGGCGCCGGGCGAAGAAGGGACGCCAGTCCACCTCGGCGCCGTCGGAGAACATCCGGCCCACGGCGGTGAGCAGCGTTTCCGGCTCCGGTCGCCCGGGTCGCAGCACCGCCGCCGCGTTCGACGTGAGCGCGCTCAGCACGGCGTCGGGCCCGATCTCGAGGTAGCGGACGACGCCCTCCCCCTCGAGGAAGCGCAGGCCGTCGTGGAACCGGACCGTGCCGCGGATCTGGTCGGCCCAGTAGCCCGGGGAACCGAGCTGCTCGGCGGTCAGGGGACGCCCGGTGACGTTCGAGATCACCGGCACGGACGGTGCCGCGAAGGTGAGGTCCGCGATCGCGGCGCGGAACCGTTCGAGGATCCCGTCCATGTGGGCGGAGTGGAACGCGTGCGAGACGGCCAGGCGCCGGACCCGGTGGCCGCGCGCCTTCCACAGGTCCGCGACCCGCCCCGCGGCGTCCTCGTCACCCGAGACAACCACCGCCCGGGGGCCGTTGACCGCCGCGATCCCGACCGCCAGGCCCTCGAGCGAGGCGGCCACCTCCTCCTCACCGGCCTCGATCGCGATCATCGCACCCCCGCCCGGGGCCGACTGCATGAGCCGGCCCCGGGCGGAGACGAGCACACACGCGTCCTCGAGCGAGAGCACCCCGGCGCAGTGAGCCGCGCTGATCTCGCCGATCGAGTGGCCGAGCAGGTGGTCGGGGCGCAGCCCGAACGACGAGACCAACCGGAAGAGAGCGGTTTCCAGGGCGAACAACGCGGCCTGGGTGTAGACCGTCTGATCCAGCGACGCCGAGCCGGCCGAGCCCTCGGCCGCGAACAGCACGTCTTTCAGCGGACGGTCGAGAGCCGGATCCAGCCCGGCGCAGACCGCGTCCAGGGCCTCGGCGAACACCGGCTCGGACTCGTACAGTTCCCGGCCCGTGCCGAGTCGCTGGCTGCCCTGCCCGGAGAACAGGAACGCGGTCCTCCCGGCCCGGACCGGCTCGGCGGAGTCGCGGGCGACCGCGGCCAGGCGCGCCGTGAGGGTGTCCCGGTCGGCGCCGACGACGACCGCGCGGTACTCGAACGCGGTACGGGCCGTGGCCAGGGTCAGCCCGATGTCGGCGGGTGACACGTCGGCCGGGACGTTCAGCAGCCGCTCGGCCTGGGCCTTCAGCGCCGCCTCGCTGCGGGCCGAGAGAACCCACGGCACCGGACCTTCCGACGGCTCCCGCTCGACCGGCCCCTCCGGGTACTCCTCGAGAATCACGTGGGCGTTGGTGCCGCTGATCCCGAACGACGACACGCCGGCCCGCCGCGGACGGCCCTCGGTGCCCTCCCACGGCTGTGAACGGGTCAGCAGCTCGACCGCTCCCGACGACCAGTCGACCTGCGACGAGGGCTCGTCGACGTGCAGCGTCGCCGGGAGCACCCGGTGCCGCATGGACTCCAGCACCTTGATGACGCCACCGACCCCCGCCGCCGCCTGGGCGTGACCGATGTTCGACTTCAAAGACCCCAGCCAGAGCGGTGTCCCGCGATCCTGGCCGTAGGTGGCCAGCAGGGCCTGCGCCTCGATCGGATCCCCCAGCCGCGTCCCCGTGCCGTGGGCCTCCACCGCGTCGACCTCGGCCGGCGACAGGCCCGCGTTCGCCAGCGCCTGCCGGATCACCCGCTCCTGCGAAGGCCCGTTCGGCGCGGTCAGGCCGTTCGAGGCCCCGTCCTGGTTCACCGCCGACCCCCGCAGGACCCCGAGGACGCGACGGCCGTTGCGCACCGCGTCCGAAAGCCGTTCCACCACGAGCAGACCCACGCCCTCCGACCAGCCCGTGCCGCCCGCCGACTCGGCGAACGAACGGCACCGCCCGTCGGCCGCCAGACCGCGCTGCCGCGAGAACTCCACGAAGGTGGTGGGTGAGGACATCACGGTCACCCCGCCGGCCAGCGCCAGGTCGCACTCCCCCTGCCGCAGCGCGTTCGCGGCCAGGTGCAGCGCGACCAGCGACGAGGAACAGGCCGTGTCCACCGTCACCGCCGGGCCCTGGAGCCCGTAGGTGTACGACAGCCGCCCGGACGCGACGCTGGACAGGTTGCCGGCCAGCAGGAACCCCTCGAACTCGGCGGGTGCCGTCGCCAGCCGGGCCGCGTAGTCGTCATACATCGCACCGACGAACACCCCGGTCCCGCTGCCCCGCAACGACTCCGGCACGATCCCCGCGTTCTCCCAGGCCTCCCAGGCGGTCTCGAGCAGGATCCGCTGCTGCGGGTCGGTTGCCGTGGCCTCGCGCGGCGACATCCCGAAGAAGTCCGCGTCGAAGAGGTCGGCGTCGTGCAGGAACCCGCCCTCGCGCACGTACGAGGTGCCCGGCCGGTCCGGATCCGGGTCGTAGAGCGTCTCCAGGTCCCAGCCCCGGTTGCCCGGGAAACCCGACACCCCGTCGATGTTCTCGGAGACCAGCCGCCACAGATCCTGCGGGGAGGACACCCCGCCCGGGAACCGGCACGCCATGCCCACGATCGCGACCGGCTCGTCGGTGGTGGCCCGGCTCGTCACCCCGGCGTGTTCGGTGCCCTGGATCTCGTCGAGCAGGTGACCGGCCAGCGCTGCCGGCGTCGGGTGGTCGAACACCACGGTCGCGGGCAGCCGGAGCCCGGTCGCGGTGGCGAGCCGGTTGCGCAGCTCGACCGAGGCGAGAGAGTCGAAACCGGCCTCCCGGAAGGCCTGATCGGGCCGGACACCCACCGCGTCGTCGAGTCCCAGCACCAGGGCCACGGTGGCGCTGACGAGATCCAGCACCGCCGCGCGACGTTCCGGTTCGGGCAGCGCGGTGATGCGGGCCACGAAGTCGCCCCCGGCCGCCGCCCGCCCGCGGTGTCCGGCACTCTTCGCCCGCCCCCGGAGCAGAGCCGGAAGGTCGGCGTCCGGAGCGGGACGGGTGCGCGCGAGCGGTACGAGCAGCGCGGCGTCCGGCGTGCGCAGGGCCCGGTCGAACAGCTCCAGCCCCTGCTCCGCGGTGAGCGGCGGCAACCCCGCGCGACGCCAGCGGGCCTGGTCGGCCTCCCCCAGCGCCGCGCCCATCCCGTTCTCCCAGAGCCCCCAGGCCAGCGAGACACCCGGCAGGCCGAGCGCTCGCCGGTGCGCGGCCAGGGCGTCCAGGTAGGTGCTGGCCGCGGCGTAGGCCCCCTGACCGGCGGTGCCCGTCAGCCCGGAGACCGACGAGAAGAGAACGAACGCCGTCAGCTCGCGGTCCCGGGTGAGCTCGTGCAGGAACCGGGCAGCGTCGGCCTTGGGACGCATCGCGGCGCTCAGGTGCCCGGGGGTCAGCGACTCGATCGTGGCGTCGGCCAGAACGCCGGCCGCGTGCACCACCGCCGTCAGATTCTCGATCCGGCCGAGCATTCGCGCGAGTGCGGTGCGGTCGCCCACGTCGACGGCGACCACGTCCACCTCGGCGCCCAGCACGGTCAGGTCGTCGGCCAGCTGCCGCGCACCGGGGGCCTGCGGACCACGACGCCCGGCGAGCACCAGACGCCGGGCCCCTTGGTGGGTCACCAGCCGGCGGGCGACGAGCGCCCCCAGACCTCCGGTGCCGCCGGTGACGAGCACGCTCGCCCCCTCGTCGAGCCCGGGGCCCGCCGGAAGGCCGAGACGTTCGAGCCGGGGTGCGTACAGGCGGCCGTCGCGCAGGGCGAGCTGGGGCTCCCCGGAGACGGTCGTGATCTCCGAGGCACTGTCCCGGTCACTGTCGAGCAGGACGAAACGCCCCGGGTGCTCGGTCTGGGCGGCGCGCACCAGACCCCAGACGGGCGCCTGGCCGAGCCCGGTCAGGGTGTCGCCGGGGGTCACCTGAACGGCGTCGCGGGTCACGAGAACCAGCGGACGGTCGTCGGTCCCGGCCAGTCGCTCGCGGATGACACCGAGGGCTTCGGTCTCCCCCGCGCAGAAGGCGATCTCGGGAGCCGCCTCGCCCGGCGCCGACGGCACGGGCTTCCACACGACGCCGTAAAGGTCGGTGGCCGAGGTGTTGCCGGCCCGGAACGTGACCTTCTCGATCGTGGCGACCGGGGAACCGGACGCGTCGGCCAGGGTGAGCTCGGCCGTTCCCTCCGGGCCGAGCACGATGCGGGCCCGCAGGGCGGTGGCCCCGGCGGCGTGCAGGCTCACGCCCGACCAGCTGAACGGCAGCCAGATCCGTTCCGCATCGGCCAGTTCGAGCACGATCGGATGCAGCACGGCATCGAGCAGCGCCGGGTGCAGCCGGTACCCGTGCGCGATCGGTTCGGGCAGAGAGACCTCCGCGTAGAGTTCGCGGCCCCGTCGCCAGAGCTTCCGCAGCCCCTGGAACGCCGGACCGTAGGAGTATCCGAGGATCTCGAGCCGGTCGTAGACATCGTCCACCGGTTCGGCCACGGCCCCGGGCGGGGGCCAGGCCCGCAGATCAGCCCTCGCCCCCTCGACGGTTCCGCTGAAGGTGCCGCCGGCGTGTCGGGTCCAGGGCAGCTGCGCCGAGGCCCGGGCGTGAAGGCTGAACGCGTCGCCGTGCCGGACGATCTGGATCTGCACGTCGCCGGGCACGGGCAGCGGGGCCTCGACCACGAGCTCGGCCACGTCCGCCCCGCCGGCCGCGAGCGCCAGTTCGAGCAGGGCCGCGCCCGGCAGGATCGTGGCGCCGTCCACCCGGTGGTCGCGAGCCCATCCGTCGGCGGGCACGTGCCCGGTGAGCACGGCTCCCTCGCCGTCGGCGTGCTCGAGACGGGTTCCCAGCAGCGGGTGGTCGTTGTCCTCGAGCCCCAGGGTGGACGCGTCGGCCGGGGAAGTGCCCGCGAGCCAGTAGCGTTCGTGCTGGAACGGGTAGGTCGGCAGGTCGGTGAGTCGCCCGCCGGGGTGGAACGTGGCGGGCTCGAGCGGGGCTCCGTCCACGAGCAGGGCCGCCACCGCGCCGGCGAAGCTGTCCGGTTCGGGGGTGCCCGAGCGCATCAGGGGCACGGCGCCGGGCGTCAGGGCGCTGAGCACCGCGTCCGGCCCGATCTCGACGAAACGTACTGCCCCCGCTCGGGTCAGGGCCTCGACGGCGTCGGCGTAGCGCACGGTCCCGCGGATCTGGGCGGTCCAGTAGGCGGGGTCGGCGAGTTCCTCCGGGTCGGCCTGGGCACCGGTGAGGGTGGAGACGATCGGGATCGAGGGTTCGCCGAACCGGGTGGTCTGCGCGATCTCACGGAAGGCGGACAGGATCGGGTCCATGTGCGGTGAGTGGAACGCGTGGCTGACCCGCAGTTCCCGGGTGCGGCGTCCGCGGCCGCGCCAGTGCGCGACGACCTGGGTGACCGCGTCCTCGTCCCCCGACACCACCACGGACTCGGGCCCGTTGACCGCGGCGAGCACCGCCGTGCTCCCGGTGAGGTCGAGTTCGGCGGGTGTGGCCTGGATCGCGGCCATCGCACCGCCCGCCGGGGCCTGCTGCATGAGCCGGCCGCGGGCCGCGACCAGCCGCACCGCCTCCGGCAGGGGCAGGAGTCCCGCGACGTGGGCGGCGGCCAGCTCCCCGACGGAGTGCCCGGCCACCAGGTCGGGGGTCAGCCCGTGGTGGGCGAGCGTGGCAGCGAGAGCCACCTCGACGGCGAACAGGGCGGGCTGGGTGTAGGTGGTGAGGTCGAGCAGTCCGGGTGCGGCCCCGGTGAGGACGTCTTCGAGCGGGTGGTCGAGGTGCCCGGCGAAGGCCGCGGTGACGGTGTCGAGTTCCCTGGCGAAGAGCGGGTTCACGGCGCGCAGCTCTTGCCCCATGCCGATGCGCTGGGCGCCCTGGCCGGTGAAGACGAATGCCGTGGCGCCGGGGCGGGTGATGCCGTGCCTGACGTGTCCCGGGGTGCGTCCGGCGGCGATCGCGTCGAGGCCGCTGAGCAGCTCGTCGCGCGTGGTGCCGACGATCGCCGCACTGTGGGTGAACCGCGGCCGGGCGGTGGCCAGGGTGAAGCCGATGTCGATGAGGGACGCGTGCCCGGCCGGCTCTCGCAGCCGGGCGGCGGTCTCGGCGAGGGCGCCGGGGTCACGGGCGGAGAGCACCCACGGCACGGGCGCCGGGTAGCTGCTGGCCTCGTCGCCCGGGGGTTCCTCGCGCCGGCCGGCCCCCGGGCCCCGTCCCGTCTGCTCGTCCCGCGCACCCCGGCCGGTTCCTTCGGCGGTTCGGGTCCCCGGCGCGGCCTCCTCGAGGATCACGTGCGCGTTGGTGCCGCTGATCCCGAACGAGGAGACCGCCGCCCGGCGCGGGCCCCGGTCGTCCTCCCACGGCTGTTCCTCGCTCAGAAGGCGCACCGCGTCGGCCGACCAGTCCACGTGACGGGTCGGGGTGCCGAGGTGCAGGGTCCGGGGCAGGGTCCGGTGCCGCAGGGCCAGCACCATCTTGATCACGCCGCCGACCCCGGCGGCGGCCTGGGCGTGCCCGATGTTCGACTTGAGCGAGCCCAGGAACACCGGGACGCCCGGTTCGCGGTCGGTCCCGTAGGTGGCCAGTACCGCCTCGGCCTCGATCGGGTCGCCCAGGCGGGTGCCGGTGCCGTGGGCCTCCAGGGCGGTGACGTCGCGGGGCTCGAGGTGGGCGTCGGCCAGGGCCGCGCGGATCACTCGCTGCTGCGACGGGCCGTTGGGAGCGGTCAGCCCGTTGGACGCCCCGTCCTGGTTCACGGCCGATCCCCGGACCAGCGCGAGCACCGGGTGTGCGTTGCGGCGGGCGTCGGACAGGCGTTCCAGCACGAGCAGGCCCGCGCCCTCGGCCCAGGCGGTGCCGTCGGCGGCGTCGGAGAAGGGGCGGCAACGGCCGTCGGGGGCGAGCCCGCCCTGCCGGGAGAACTCCACGAACATCCCGGGCCCCGACATCACGGTGACTCCACCGGCCAGGGCCAGCGACGTCTCCCCCGAGCGCAGGGACCGCACGGCCAGGTGCAGCGCGACCAGCGACGAGGAGCAGGCGGTGTCGATCGTGACGGCCGGTCCGGTCAGGCCGAGCTGGTAGGCGATGCGCCCGGAGATGACGCTCGAGGTGGTTCCGGTCAGCAGCTGGCCGTCCACCCCGGACGGGGCCTGGTGCAGCCGGGGTCCGTAGTCCAGCGAGGTGGCCCCCACGAACACGCCGGTGCGGGATCCGTGCAGACGGGTGGGATCCAGGCCAGCGCGTTCGGCGGCCTCCCAGGCGACCTCGAGCATGAGCCGTTGCTGCGGGTCCATGGCCAGGGCCTCGCGCGCCGGGATGCCGAAGAACCCGGCGTCGAACCCGGCGGCGTCGTGCAGGAAACCGCCACGTCCGACGGCCGTGCCGGTCAGGGCCGGGTCCCAGCCGCGGTCGGTGGGGAAGGCGGAGGTGGCGTCGCGGCCCTCGGCCACCAGTGCCCACAGGTCCTCGGGGGTGTTCACGTCACCGGGGAAACGACAGGCCATCCCCACGACGGCGATCGGCTCGGCCGGCGACCCGGCCACCGGTCCGCCCGGCCACGAGGGCGGCGCCGGGGTCGGCTGCGAGCTCAGCCGCGAGGCCAGGTGCGCGCTCAGCGCGGCCACGGTCGGGTAGTCGAACACCACCCCGCCGGCCAGCGTCACCCCGGTCGCCGCGGTCAGCCGGTCACTCAGCTCGACGGCCATCAGCGAGTCCAGCCCGAGCTCCCGGAACGGCACCGTCTCCGGCACCACCCGCCCCGGCGCGTGGTCCAGCACCGCCGCGACCAGTTCCCGCACCACCCGCTCGGCTGCCACCGTCCCGCCGGCGGCTCTCGCCGAACCGGCCGCTCGCGCCACACCGCTGGTCCCGGTCACCTCGCGGGTCCCCGTCGCCCCGCCCGCACTCTTCGATCCCTCCGCCCCCGACCCCGACCCCGGCCCCGCGGAGGAACCGCCCACCTGACCCGGCGCGACCGCCCCGTCCACCGAAACCGGCACCGGCACCGGCACCGGCGCACCCGAGGGCGAGGCCCCGTCGATCCAGTACCGTTCCCGCTGGAACCGGTACGTGGGCAACGGGACCCGGTGCCGACGCGTCCCCTCGTAGAAGACCGGCCAGTCGACCTCGCCCCCCCGCGAGAACAACGTGCCCACCGCCGCGACCGCGGTCTCCGGCTCGAAACTCCCTGACCGCAGCAGCGGTACAGCCGTCGCGCCGGGAATCGCCGCGGCCGCCAGCGCCGAGCACACCCCGTCCGGCCCGGCTTCGAGAAACACCCGGTGACCGGCCTCCTCGAGGGTGCGCAGGGCGTCCAGAAACCGCACGGGCTCACGGATCTGGTCGGCCCAGTAGCCCGGCGAGCACCACAACCGGGTTTCCTCCTGCCCTGTCATCGTGGAGACCATCGGCACCGAGGGCTCGTGGTACGACAACTCGGCCGCCCGCTCCCGGAACTCCTCGAGCATCGGCTCCATGAGCGGTGAATGGAAGGCGTGACTGACCGCCGGCCGCCGCGACCGCAGGCCCCGCGCGTCCAGACGCTGCTCGAGCCCGTCGATCAGATCCCCGCGCCCCGAAATCACCACCGAACGAGGGCCGTTCACCGCTCCCAGGGCAAGACCCGGCGGGAGCAGCGGCAGCACGTCGGCCTCCGCCGCCTGCACCGCGAGCATCGCTCCCCCGTCCGGCAGCGCGTCCATGAGACCGGCCCGCAGAGACACGAGCGAGCAGGCGTCCTCGAGCGAGAGCACCCCCGCACAATGAGCGGCCGCCAGCTCCCCCACCGAGTGCCCGGCCATCCGCGCCGGCCGCACGCCCCACGACTCGATCAACCGGAAAAGGGCCACCTCGAGCGCGAACAGCGCGGGCTGGGCCCATCCGGTGCGGTGCGGACGCGGGTCGTCGAGGAGGTGGCCGAGATGCCGGGAGATCTCGTCGAGAGCCGTGGCGAAGACCGGGAAGTGCTCATACAGCTCCCGTCCCATGCCGATGCGCTGAGCACCCTGACCGGTGAACAGGAGCACCGGGGAAACCGGCTCGGCATCGACACTTTCGCGGGTGGCCACGGCATCGAGCGAGGCCAGCAACCCGTCCTGGTCCCGCCCGGCCACCACGGCCCGGTGCCCGAAGAGGGTGCGGCCGCTGAGCAGCGACCAGCCGATGTCCACCGGCCGCTGGGTGCCCACCACCTCACGCAGGGCCCGCGCCTGAGCGCGGAGGGCATCGGGAGTGCGCCCCGACAGCACCCAGGGCACCACGACCGGCTCCGGCCCCACCCGGACCGGGGCGGAGAACCCCTCTGCGACCACCAGGTGACAGTTCGTCCCGCCGATACCGAACGAGCTGACCCCGGCGATCAGCGGACGCCCCGGATCGGGCCATTCCCCGCCCTGGTCCTGGACTTTCAGGTGAAGCCGCTCGAGCGGTATGCCCGGATGCGGTTCGACGTGGTTCAGGCTCGCCGGCAACCGCCGGTGACGCAGACTCAGCAGCACCTTCAGCAGTCCGGCGATACCGGCCGCGCTCTCCAGGTGCCCGATGTTCGTCTTCACCGATCCCACGGCGAGAGGAGGCCCGGACCGGGCCCCGAGGGCAGCGGCCAGGGCCGCCGCCTCGATCGGGTCTCCGAGCGGCGTTCCGGTTCCGTGCAGCTCGACGTACTGGATCCCGGCCGCGTCGACCCCGGCCTGCTCCCAGGCGTCCCGGATCACCTGTTCCTGCGCCGACGCACTGGGCACGGTGAGCCCGGCCGAGGGGCCGTCGTTGTTGACGGCTCCTGAGAGGATCACACCGTGCACGTGGTCACCGTCGGCGCGGGCCGCGTCCAGGGGCTTGAGGACGACCACCGCACCGCCCTCTCCGCGCACGAAACCATTGGCACGGGAGTCGAAAACGTACGCCCGCCCGTCGGGCGAGAGACCACCGAACCGCTCGGCACCGGTCGCGGAGGCGGCCAGCAGGTTCAGGTTGACCCCGGCGGCGACCGCCAGCCCCGAGCGTCCGCTGCGCAGTTCCTGGCAGGCGAGCTGAACCGCCACGAGCGAGGACGACTGGGCCGAGTCGACGGTCAGGCTCGGCCCCCGCAGGCCGAGGCGGTGAGAGACCCGGCCCGCGATCACGCCCCGGTTCAGGCCGGTGAAGCTGTGCTGGGTGATCGCCGCGGTTCCCTGCTGGTAGGTCAGGGCGGCGTAGTCGTCACGATGGGCGCCCACGAAAACGGCGGTTCGGCTGCCGTTCAGAGTGGCGGGAACGATGCCGGCCTCCTCGAGCGCCTCCCAGACCAGCTCCAGCACCAGGCGCTGCTGAGGGTCGGTCGCGGCGGCCTCACGCGGTGAGATCCCGAAGAAGGCGGCGTCGAAGTCCCCGACACCGGGCAGTGACGCTCCCCAGCGGGCAGCGCCGTGACCGGCGCGCTCCGGGGGCATCTCGCCGATGGCGCTGCGCCCGGAGTCCAGGAGCTCCCAGAAGCGCTCCGGACTGTCAGCCCCGGGAAGGCGGCAGGCGATCCCGACGACCGCAATGGCCTGTGGCGGTTCACTGTTCGTCGACACAGCAGCGAACGTAACCCCGCAGCGCCGACGGGCCTCACACTTTCATCTCTCAGCACGGTAACAACACCGGATCGTGCATGAAGGACGCGGCGGTGAGAGCCCGGTGAGCGCGTCACCGACGCGCGGGCGGACGTCGAAGACGCAGGGACGGCCCGAAAGCGCAAGTCCCGGCGTAGGGACCGGCCGGACCTCCCCTTCGGGCACGACGGAGCGGGCAGTGACCGGGCGACCGCGTCCCACCGCTCCGGGTTAGCCGACAGTGACCGGTGGCTGTATCAGAACCACCGATCCGTCGGCCACCTCGGCCTTTTCGCGGCGGTTCACGACCGATGAGCGGGCGGTGAGAGCCCTGCGGTTATGTTCGGACGGCGCCGAGAACCGGCGCGGCGTCACGGAATCCGCGACGGAACCGCCGAGTGCTGGGAGACTCACATGGGCAAGCGCACGCCGAGAAGGGCCGTGGTGCTGGGTGGCGGCATCGCGGGACTGTTCGCGACCCGCGTCCTGGCCGACCAGTTCGACCAGGTCACCCTGGTCGACCGCGACCACCTGACCGGGCCGAACCTGCTGCGACGGGGCCTGCCGCAGGGGCACCACCTGCACGGCCTGCTGTCACGGGGCCAGGAGATCACCGAGGAGCACTTCCCCGGCATCACCGAGAAGATGGTCGCCGACGGATCGGCGATCGGCGACGCGTCCAACGACGTGCGCTGGATCATCAACGGCAAGCGGCTCGTGCAGACCGACTCCGGTCTGGCCTGTCTCACCGCGTCCCGCCCGTTCTTCGAGTCGCACATCCGCGAGCGCGTCCTGGCTCTGCCGAACGTCGTTCTCTCGGAGCTGACCGACATCAGCCGGCTCGAGGTCAGCGACGACGGGCGCACGATCCGCGGGGTCTGGGTGTTCCCGGAGGGTGAGCACGAGACGCTGCTGCCCGCCGACCTGGTCGTCGACGCGTCCGGACGTGGCTCCCGCACGCCGACCTGGCTCGAGGACCTGGGCTACGGGCGGGTTCCGGAGGAGAAGCACAAGATCGGGATGGGCTACGCGACGCGCTACTACCGGATTCCCGACGCCGCGTTCGAGGGCGACATCTCGGTGAACACGGTGGCCTCGGCCGGGGTGCCCCGCGGGTGCATCTGCCAGAAGATCGACGGCGGCCGGGCCATCGTGACGGCCTACGGCATCCTCGGTGACCACCCTCCGACCGACCCGGACGGCTACCTGAACTTCATCAAGTCGCTGGCCGCCCCCGACATCTACGAGATCCTGCAGTCGGCCGAGGCTCTCAACGACCCGGTGGCCTACAAGTTCCCGACGAATCTGCGCCGGCACTACCAGCTGATGTCCGACTTTCCGGCCGGCTTCCTCGTGATCGGTGACGGGGTGGCCAGTTTCAATCCCAGCTACGCCCAGGGGATGACGGTCTCGGCCCTGGGTTCGGTGGTGCTGCGCAAGCACGTGGCCGATCGCCGTCCGGTGCACGCCCTGGCCTACTTCCGGGACCTGGCGGCCGATGCGATCGACGGGTGCTGGGACATGGCCGTGAGCGCGGACCTGGCCTTCCCGGGGGTGGAGGGTGAGCGGACGCCGGAGATCATGGAGACGCACGACTTCATCTCGCGCACCCAGGACGTGGCCAGCCGGGACGCGGCGGTCTCGCGGGCCTTCCAGCGGGTGATCGGTCTGGTCGACCACTACACCGTGCTGCACGAGCCCGAGCTCGAAGCCAAGATCCTGCAGGGGTGAGGCTTTCATGACCCTTCAGCGGATCTCCCTCGGTGGTCTCACCTTCGACGTCGACGTCGAGGGTGAGGCCGGCGGGCCGGCCGTGCTTCTCCTGCACGGCTTCCCGCACAGCCGTCACTCCTGGGCCGGTGTCGCGCCGATCCTGCACGAGGCCGGGCTGCGCACCGTCGCACCCGACCAGCGCGGGTACTCCGACGGCGCCCGGCCCGGCCGGGTCGCCGACTACGCCCTGCCGCTCCTGGCCGGTGACGCGCTCGGCCTGCTCGACGCGCTCGGCATCGGGTCCGCGCACGTCGTCGGGCACGACTGGGGGGCGGCGGTGGCCTGGTACCTGGGAGCGCGCCACCCCCGGCGGGTGCGCTCGCTCGTCGCGCTGGCGATCCCGCACCTGGACGCCTACCAGCACGCCTTCCAGGTCGACGAGGAGCAGCGGGCCGGCTCGAAGTACGTCGAGATGCTCATGGCCCCGGACTCGGCCCGGGACTTCCTGGCCGACGACGCGGCCGGGCTCCGGGCCTGGTTCGCCCAGGCCGGTGAGGGCGTCCTGACACCCGCCCAGGTCGACGGGTACGTCCGGAAGCACGCGCAGCCGGGCGTTCTCGACGCGGCGCTCAACTGGTACCGGGCGAACAACCTGGTCGGTGAGCCGTTCGGGTTCGGCCCGGTGACCGTGCCGACGACGTTCGTCTGGAGCCCCTCCGACACCGCGGTCAGCAAGCTGTCGGTCGAGGAGACGCCCCAGCACGTGACGGGCCCCTACCGGCTCGTCCCCCTGCCGGAGACCTCCCACTGGCAGCCCCAGCAGGCTCCGGAGGAGGTCGCGCGGGAGATCGTGCGACTTGTCGGTACGCAGAAGGGGGAGGCACGATGACCGCGCAGACGACCCAGGAGCTCGCCGAGCCCTACCTGCGCCGGGTGCTGGGCACCGCGGGGCTCGACGTGGAGTACGTCCGGGGGCACGGCGACACGCTCTACTACCGCAAGGGCGACGAGGAGGTCCCGGTGCTGGATCTCGTCGGCGGCTACGGATCGACCCTGCTGGGCCACAGCAACCCCGAGCTCGTCGCCTACGCCCGCGAGCTGCTGGCCGCCCAGACGCCGATCCACGCCCAGTTCTCGCGGCATCCGTACGCCAACGACGTGGCGGCCGACCTGGTCCGCATCATCCAGCGGGAGACCGGTTCCGAGGAGCCGTTCTTCGCGATCTTCGCGAACAGCGGGGCGGAGGCGATCGAGGCCGCGATGAAGCACGCGGAGTTCGAGCGCCACGTGCGACTGGAGCAGCTGCGCGCCGCCGTCGGCGTCAGCATCGAGGCGGTGCGGGCGGCCGTGGCCGAGGGCAGCGTGGCGGCGGCCGAGGCGGAGGCGCTGATCGCCGACGTCACCGCCCACAACGAGGCCCTGGCCACCAGCCCCCCGCTGTTCCTGACCCCGGTCGGGTCGTTCCACGGCAAGCTGGCGGCCAGCACCCAGCTCACCTACAACCCGATCTACCGGGCCGTGTTCTCGGCGCTGGCGGCGCAGGCCCGCTTCGTGCCGCTCGACGAGCCGGGGGCGATCGACGAGATCGTGCGTTCCGAGAGCCGGTGGCTGCACGACCTGGCCCTCGAGGGCGGCCGGCCCACCGTGGTGCAGCGGCCGTTCCCCGGGTTCTGCGCGGTGGTGCTCGAGCCGATCCTCGGTGAGGGCGGCATCCACGAGCTGCCCGCCGCGTTCGTGCACGACGTCCAGCGGGTGGCGGGCGAGCTGGACATCCCGGTGGTGGTCGACGAGGTGCAGAGCGGGATGGGGCGCACCGGCGCGTTCCTGGCCAGCAGTCACCTCGGGCTGCGGGGCGACTACTACACCCTGGCCAAGAGCCTGGGCGGCGGTATCGCGAAGGCTGCGGTGCTGCTGGTGCGGGCCTCGCGCTACCTGAACGACTTCGAGATGATGCACAGCTCGACGTTCGCCAAAGACAGCTACTCGTGCCTGATCGCGGGCCGGGTGCTGCAGATGCTCGAGGCCGGCGACGGCGAGATCTACCGGTCCGCGGGCGCGCGCGGCGCCGAACTGCGCCAGGCCCTGCAGGAGCTGCAGCGCGAGTTCCCCGGGGTGCTCAAGGAGGTGCGGGGACGGGGCCTGATGCTGGGCCTGGAGTTCTGCGAGCAGGCCCACTCGCCCTCTCCCGTCCTGCGGCAGCTGCACGCGTCGGGCTTCTTCGGCTACTTCCTGTCCGGCTACCTGTTGCGCGAGCACCACATTCGCACGTTCCCCACCTCCAGTGCCGTCCACACCCTGCGTTTCGAGCCGTCGGCGTTCATCACCACGGCCGACATCACCCGGCTCGTCGGGGCGCTGCGTGACCTGTGCACCCAGATCGCCGGCACCGACGGCCACCGGCTGGCGCCCGTCGGCTGACCCACCGCCCCACCCGTCACCGACTCAGGACAGGCGAGGACCACATGCCCACTCCCCCTCTCACGGTCGTCAAGCCCGGCGACGAGCGCTATGCCCGGCTGACCACCAGTTTCAACGCCCGCTGGAGCGGGACGCCCGACTACGTGCTGCTGCCCGCGAGCGCGGAGGAGGCCGTGGCCGCGGTGCAGCACGTCGTCGACAACGGCGACCGCTTCGCGGTGCACAGCAGCGGCGCCTGTTACGAGGACCTGCTCACCCATGCGGGAGTCCGGGCCTGCGTCAGTACCTCGGCGCTGACCTCGGTCGAGTACGACCCGCACCGTTCCGCGTTCGCCGTCGGGCCGGGGGTGTCCACGGCGGAGCTGTACCGCCGGCTGTACGAGGGCTGGCGGGTCACGGTGCCGGCCGGGGTGGGGCCGCCGGTGGCGCTGGCCGGGCAGATGACCAACGCCGGTTACGGGCCGTTGTCCCGGCAGCTCGGGCAGCTCGTCGACTATCTGGAGGCGGTCGAGGTGGTCGTCGTGGACGCCGACGGCCGGGCCCGGCGGGTTGTCGCGGGCCGGGGCGACGACGACCCCAACCGTGACCTGTGGTGGGCCCACACCGGGGGCGGTGGCGGCACTTTCGGCCTGGTGACGAAGTTCTGGCTGCGTTCGCCCGGGGCCCGGGGAAGCGACCCGGCCGATCAGCTGCCGCGGGCTCCTGAGCACTTGATCGTCTCGGAGGTGGCCTGGTCGTGGCACGGTCTGAGCGAGCGGTCGTTCAGCCGCCTGCTGCACAACTTCAGCGCCTGGCACGTCGCCAACAGTGCCGCGGGCTCACCGCAGGTGCGGCTCTTCAGCGCGCTCAAGCCCCGGCACGTCTCGGCCGGTGAGTTCCTGATGTCGACCGAGCTCGACGCGGCGACACCCGGCGCGCAGGAGCTGCTCGACTCGTTCCTGGCCGCGGTGGCCGAGGGCACCGGTCTGGTGCCCCGGGTCGAGCGGCACGAGACGGTGGGCTGGCTCGAGCACGTGACGGCCTGGGCCGGTCTCGGCGGTGACGGCTGGGAGGGCAAGGGGCGTTTCAAGGGCAAGGGGGCGTACCTGCGCACCGCCTTTCCCGACGAGCAGCTGCGGGCGATGTACCACCACCTGAGCGACCCGGCGTTCGGCAACCCGGCGACCATGGTCGAGATCGGCGGTTACGGCGGGGCCGTCAACACCGTCGGGGCGTCGGAGACGGCCGCGCCGCAGCGTGATTCGGTGATGAAGCTGCTCTACCTGACGATGTGGGCCGACGAGGCCGACGACGAGGCGCACCTGGCCTGGCTGCGCCGCTGGTACGCGGACGTCTACGCCCCGACCGGCGGGGTGCCGGGTGCCGGCGGGGCCATCATCAACTACATCGACACCGACGTGCTGAACCCGGATCTCAACACCTCCGGCATCCCCTGGCACGACGTGTATTTCGGCAGTGCCTATCCGAGGCTGCAGGCGGTCAAGGCGACCTGGGACCCCCGCAACGTCTTCACCCACGAACTCGCCGTCCGCCCGCCCGCCTGACCACCCGTCCGTCCTCACCACCCGGAGGAGTCCCATGTCCACCGCGCAGCAGATCGACTACCTCGGCGAGACCTACGGCCGGGCCCGGGCCCAGCTCGGCGGCACCCTGCCGGCCGGGCTCGACGGCTTCATGGAGCGCTGGTTCGCCGCCGTCAACGCGCACGACATCGACGCCCAGCTGGCCCTGTGCACCGACGACGTGTATGTCGAAGACCCGGCCATGCAGGGTCGTTTCACCCGGGGCCAGGCCGAGTTCCGGCGTTTCGCCGAGATCACCTACACCGCGTTCCCGGACATGCGCTTCACCGAGATCGGGGCGCCCTACCTCGCGCTGGACGGCGACAGCCTGGGGGTGCGCTGGCGCGGAACGGCCACGATGCTCGGCGACATCTCGGGCTGGCCGCCGGAGAGCCCGGGCCCGACGGTCGCGGCCACCGGCCGGGGCTTCGACCTCGAGGGGTACGACATCTACCGGTTCACGGGCGGGCGGATCTCCACCTGGCTGATCCGCTACGACAACCTGGAGATGACCGGCCAGCTGGGGCTCCGCCCACCGCAGTGACCGCGTGACACACGACGGCCGGGCCCCGATCAGGAGCCCGGCCGTTGCGCGTTCGTCAGCCCCGCATCGCCTTGTGCAGCAACGCGACCAGGGTCTCGCGCTCGTCGTCGGTGAGGTTCGCGGCGGCCGACCGGGGGAACCCGAAGGAGTCCTCGAAGGCCCCGTAGAGGTCGTCGCCGCCCGGCGTGCGCACGATCTGCCGCGAGCGCCGGTCTTCGGGGTGGGGCTCGCGGCGCACCAGGTCGCGGGCCTCGAGGCGCACCACGATCTGGGTGATGTTGGAGGCGTCGCACCGCAGTTCCTCGGCGAGTTCGCCCATGCTGCGGCGGGTCTCGACCCGCCCGAGCACGCAGGCGTGGGCGGTGCTGAGGTCGTGCTCGCCGGCCGCGGCCTCCCACGCCTGGTTGTACGCGTCGACGAACTCGAACATCGCCTGCTCGAGGTCGGTCGCGGCGTTCGCGGGTACGGAGGGCACTGCCATGAGGGCGATTCTAGGCCAGATATTTGAGCCGCTCAAGATTTCCGAAGTGCTTGAGCCGCTCAAGGAAGCGTGCCACCATATCCATGAGTCAATCAAGTAGTTACCGTTCAGTTACATATCTCTCAGCGAGGAGACCGTCGTGAGCGAGCTGTTCGAACCGGTGATCGCAGGCCGCCTTGCCCTGCCGTCCCGCCTGGTGATGGCCCCGATGACGCGCAACCGGGCCACTCCCGACGGCGTGGTCACCCCGATGACCGCCGAGTACTACGCCCAGCGGGCGAGCGCCGGCCTGATCGTGAGCGAGAGCATCCAGCCCAGCGTCATGGGCCAGGGCTACATCCTGACCCCCGGGCTGCACAGCCCGGTCCAGGTCGCGGCGTGGCGCACGGTCACCGACGCCGTTCACGACAAGGGCGGGCGCATCGTCGCCCAGCTCACGCACTGCGGGCGCATCGGGCATCCTTCGCTCTACCCGAACGGCGAGCTGCCCATCGCCCCCTCGGCGGTGGTCTCCGGCGAGCAGATGATCAGCTTCGAGGGCCCGGTCGACCACCCTCAGCCGCGCGAGATGACCTCCGAAGACATCAACGCCACGATCGAGGAGTACACCACCGCCGCCCGTAATGCCCTGGAGGCCGGGTTCGACGGCATCGAGGTGCACGCCGGCAACGGCTTCCTGCTGCACCAGTTCCTGGCCGACAACACCAACCTGCGCACCGACGAGTACGGCGGCTCCGTCGCCAACCGCATCCGCTTCGTCGTCGAGGTGGTGCGCGCGGTCGCCGCGGTGGCCGGCGCCGACCGCGTCGGTATCCGGGTCGCCGCGGGCAGCCCGTACAACAGCATCGTCGAGGCCGACCCCGCGCCGGTCTACACGGCCCTGTTCGAAGAGCTGGCCGCCATCGGCATCGCCTACGTGCACGTCATCGAGATGGGCACCCGCGAGCTGACCCGTCAGCTGCGCGCCGCCTGGCCGGGCACACTCATCCTCAACCCGCACGAGACCATGGAGGTCTTCCCGGCCACCCCCGAGGTGGCGCACCAGGCGCTCGACGCCGGTGTCGCCGACGCGGTGTCGCTGGGCGCGGCCTGGCTGGCCAACCCCGACCTCGACGAGCGCATCAAGAACGGCGGCCCGTACAACACGCCCGACCCGGCCACCTTCTACGGCGGCACGCACGTGGGCTACACCGACTACCCCACCCTGCAGTACGCCCGCTGACCTCGAACCACCTGCGCACGAGGCTTGTTCGGCCATCGGCCGGGCAGGCCTCGTCCGTGCGGGCGCCCACGTGCCCGTCCGGAGTCCGGAGATCCCCCGTCCGAAGACAGCAGGAGGCACGTTGCCCCGAGACACCGTCCTTGCGAACGACTCCCGCTACCGGGGGCTGATCAGCGGCGCGAACACCCGCTGGGTCGGGTCCCCGGACTTCGTGCGTCTGGTCGCCTCCGCCGAAGAGGTCGAGGAGGCCGTGCAGGACGCGGTCGACCGGGGCCTGAGATTCACCGTGCGCAGCGGCGGCCACTGCGACGAGAACTTCACCACCACCGGTGACATCCAGGTCGTCATCAACCTGGCCGCCCTCGACTCGGTGCACTACGACGAAGAGCGCCGGGCCTTCGCCGTCGAACCCGGGGCCTCGCTCGGCCGGGTCTACGAGACGCTCTACCGCGGCTGGGGAGTCACCCTCCCGGGGGGAACCTGCCCCACGGTCGGGGCCGGTGGTCACATCGTCGGCGGCGGCTACGGCGCCCTCTCACGGCTGCACGGTCTCACCGTCGACCACCTCGAGGCGGTCGAGGTGGTGGTGGTCGACGAGAACGGCCGGTGCCGCCGGGTCGTGGCCGGGCGTGATCCCGACGACCCCCACCACGACCTGTGGTGGGCGCACACCGGCGCCGGGGGCGGCACCTTCGGGGTCGTCACCAAGTACTGGCTGCGCACTCCCGGCACCGCCTCCGCGCCCCCGCACCAGCAGCTGCCCGCGCCGCCGCAGCAGGTCATCGTTTCCGACGTCGCCTGGTCGTGGGACGACCTGACCGAGGCCACGTTCACCGCTCTGGTGCGCAATTTCAGCGCCTGGCACGAGGCCAACTCGGCGCCCGGCTCCCCCGGCGCCGGTCTCTACAGCCAGCTCAAGACCCAGCACCGCAGCGCCGGGTCGTTCCGCATGAGCACCCAGGTCGACGCCGGGCTGCCCGGGGCGAACGAGAAGCTCGACGCGTTCCTGGCGGCGGTCAACGAGGGCACCGGCCTGACCTACACGGTCAACGACCGCAGCGTCCTGCCGTGGTTCTACACCGTGCGCGAGTGGTTCGGGTTCGTCGAGCCGTCCCTGCCCCGCTGGAAGGCGAAGTCCTCGTACCTGCGCCGAGCCGTGCCGGACGACCAGCTCGCCGCCATGTACCGCCAGCTCACCCGCGACGACTACGACAACCCGTTCTCGATGATCGCCCTGGTCTCCTACGGCGGCCGCATCAACGCGGTCGGGGCGAGCGAGACCGCGGTGGCCCAGCGCGACTCGGTGGTGAAGCTGCTCTTCGTCACCCTCTGGACCGACCCGACGCACGACGAGCGGCACGACCGCTGGATCCGGGAGTGCTACGCCGACGTGTACGCCTCCTCCGGAGGGGTCCCGGCGCCCAACGACGTCACCGACGGCTGCTTCATCAACTACGCCGACGCCGACGTGGCCGACCCGGCCCTCAATCGATCCGGCACCGCCTGGCACGAGCTGTATTTCAAGCACAACTACGCCCGCCTGCAAGAGGTCAAGAAGCGCTGGGACCCCCGCGGTGAGTTCCGCCACGCGCTGTCCGTGCGCCCAGCACTTGCCCCTGCCCCCACCCCGGAGGACCGCCCGACATGACCAGAACCGTGTTCGTCACCGGAGCCCGGGGCAAGACCGGGCGCGAGGTGATGGCCCAGCTCGCCGGCCGCCCCGGCGTCACCGTGCGCGGTGGCACGTCCCGCGAGAAGCACCAGAACCACCCCACCACCGTCGCTTTCGACTGGCGCGACGAGTCGACCTGGCCGAAGGCCCTCGACGGGGCCGACGCCGTCTACATCGGGCGCCCCGACGTCGAGGACTCCCCCGAGCTGATCACCCGGCTGCTGGCCACGGCGCCGGGGGTGCACGTCGTGCTCGTCTCCGAGCAGGGCGCCGAGAAGGTCGGTCCCGAGGGCTGGGTCAGCCGGGTCGAGTCCGCGGTCACCACCGGCGCCGACAGCTGGACCGTGCTGCGCCCGTCCTGGTTCCAGCAGGTCTTCACCGATCCGCGCTACTTCCTCGAGGCGATCCGCCGCGAGTGCACGATCAGCCTGCCCACCGAGGGCGCGCCCATCGCCTGGGTCGACACCCGCGACATCGCCGCCGTCGCGGTCGAGGCGCTCCTCGACCCGGCGGGTCACCACGGCCGCGCCCACACCGTCACCGGCCCGCAGGCCGTCACCACCGCGCAGATCGCGGCCGCCGTCTCCGCCGCCACCGGCACCACGGTCACCGCCGTCACCCCGCCGCTGGCCGAGTCGCTGGCCGGGGCCCCGGCCTGGCTGGCCGACGTGGTGGGCGGCATGTTCGGGCGGGTGCACGACGGAACCTTCGCCCAGGTCAGCGATTGCGTCGAGACCGTCACGGGGCAGCCGCCGCGTTCGGTCGGGGCGTTCGTCGACGAGCACGCCGCCCAGTGGCGGGCCTGAACCGCCGCGCCCCGGAAGGACTTCGATGAGAGCGCTCGTTCACCATCAGACCGGCAAGCACCGGCTGCGCCTGCACACGGCGCCCGACCCGCAGCCCACGGCCTCGCAGGCGCTCGTGCGGGTCAGCGCGTTCTCGTTCAACTTCGGGGAGATCGCCTTCCGCACACCCGACCTGCCCGACGGCACGATCCCCGGGTGGGACGCGGCGGGCGTGGTGGTCACGCCCGCCGCCGACGGTTCCGGTCCGGCCGCGGGGACGCGGGTGGTCACGTTCGGATGGTCCGGGGCCTGGGCGCAGAGCCGGGCGGTCGACACCTCGGAGCTCGCGGTCGTGCCGGAGTCGGTGGATCTGGGCGCCACGGCGGCGCTTCCGGTCGCGGGTATCACCGCCCTGCAGGCGGTGCGGCGGCTCGGGTCGATCCTGGGGCGGCGGGTGCTGGTCACCGGGGCCTCCGGCGGGGTCGGCCGGTTCGCGGTGCAGCTGGCGAGCCTGGCCGGGGCCGAGGTCGTGGCCTCCGTCGGGTCGCCCGCACGCGGGCAGGGCCTGGCCGAGCTCGGCGCGGCCGAGATCGTCATCGGGCCGCAGGCTCTCACGGGCCGGGTGCACGGTGTGGTCGACAACGTCGGGGGCCGGCAGCTGGCCGACGCCTACCAGCGCCTGGCCTCGGGCGGCATCGTCTCGGCGGTGGGCATGGCCTCGAAGGAGCCGACCACGATCGACTTCGAGGAGGCCCGCATCGGGCACGACCGGGGCCGCATCGAGACGTTCAACATCTCGCTGCCGCTCGGCGAAGACCTGCAGTACCTGGTGCGTCTGGCCGAGCAGGGCCGGCTGCGGATCCCGGTGGGCTGGCGCGGCGGCTGGGATTCCTACGAAGACGCCGTCACCCAGCTGCTCGACCGCAAGGTGCAGGGCAAGGCCGTGCTCGACATCCCCGAGAACCTCGACACCCCCGAGAACCTCGACATCCCCGGGCACTGAGCAGCGGCGCTGAGGGCGGGATCGTCCCGCCCTCAGCGCTGTTTCAGGCTGTCAGCTTCAGCAGGCGCCGAAGATCGCTACGGCGGCTGCTGATCTCGGCCTCGTCGGCCTCCTCGGCCGAGGGCAGGAGCATCGCCACCTCGCTCCAGGAGCGGTAGCGCACGAACTGCAGCAGCTGGTCGAGCGCGGCGTCCGAGAGCGGGTCGACGGTGATCGTGCTGGCGTGCGGATTGCCCCCGCTCCACGCGGGCCGCCGTTCGAGCAGTTCCGGCCGGCCCGCCCCGACCAGCACGAGCGGCATGGATCCCGAGACCCCGCACAGCTTCTCGACGAAGTCGAGCGCGGCGTCGGGCAGCCGGTGCAGGTCGTCGATCAGTATGACCAGCGGGTGCTCACCGGGCAGGGACGCGAGCAGCGTGCTCCAGTGGGCCAGCATCTGCGCCGGCGAGCCGGGCTCCTCCAGCACGGCGCTCAGCCGCGACGCCGCCTCCGTGTCCCACGGCGTGCGGTGCCCGTCGATACCCGCGGAGGGCTGCCAGCTGACCAGATGGGCGGCGGTGTGCGGGCGGTTGGCGATGCGGCGCCCGAACTCGGTCAGCAGCCTCGACTTGCCGCTGCCCGGCTCCCCCAGAACCGTGACCAGGTGCGGCCGTCGCCGGTGCCCGGCGCGTTCCAGGATGCCGGTCAGCATGCCCAGTTCGCACTCGCGGTCGATCAGGGGCAGGAAGTGCCCCTGCCTCAGCTCACCGGCCACTCCCTTGACCACGAAACTCGCCGGGTCGCCGGGCTGGTGGGCGTACACGAAGGCCGGACCGGCGGCCCGGCGGGTGTCCGGGCAGACCACGATCTCCCCGTCGGGTGCGGCGCCCAGCAGATCCTGGCAGTGATCGACCGGCCGGCCGCGCACGGTGAGCAGGCCGTCGCCGTCGCGACCGCGCCGCAGCAGGGCCTCACCGGTCGCCACCACGATCTGCGTCTGCAGCCCCGGCCCGTCCGGAACCCCCAGCTGCTCGCGGATCTCGACGGCCGCCCGGATCGCCCGGGCCGCGTGGTCACCGTCGGCCGCCTCGAAGACCGCGGTGCACATCGAGCCGAACGTCAGCACCGAGACCCCCTCGTACGAGGGGACCGTCTTGCGCACCAGGGTGCAGGCCTGGTCGAGGATCTCGTCGATGTGCTCCAGCGGGGGGCCGGCGACGGCCCGGCAGCGCACGAGCAGGAAACTCACCGGCTGCTTGCCCTCCCGGGGCGTGGCCGGCTCCGGTGTGAGAACCACCGGGGCGGCAGGGGGCGGGGTCTGACTCAGCGAGGGATCGTGATTCAGGATCGCCTGCTGCAGCAACTGCACCTCCCGGCCCGGATCGAGCCCCCGCCGGGCCACCAGGGCGTTGCGCATGCGGGTGTAGACGTCGAGGGCCTCGGCGTGCCGGCCGCTGCGGTACAGCGCGAGCATCAGCTGCGCACAGGCCCGTTCGCGCAGCGGCTCGCTCTCGACCATGTTCTCGAGCTCGCGCAGCACCTCGTACTGACGACCGCAGAGCATGGCCGCCTCGAAGTAGTCTTCCTGGGCGTCGAGCCGGGCGTTCTCCACCCGCGTCAGCTCGGGCCAGCTGATGCCGGTCTCCACCATGTCGGCCAGCAGCGGACCCCGCCAGATGCCCAGGGCCTCGCGCAACGTGGTGAGCGCCGCGTCGGTGCGGCCCTGGGCCAGCTGGGCCCGGCCCTCGTCGGCCAGCCGCAGGAACAGGTGCAGATCAACGTCTTCCGGGTCGACCACCAGCATGTACCCCGGTGGACGGGTGATGAGCACGGCCTCGCCCCGGGCCCGGTCGTCGTGGGCCAGCGCCCCGCGCAGGCCCCAGACCGCGTTCTGCAGGATGTTGCGCGCCGAGGCCGGGGCCTCGTCGTCGGGCCACAGCGCCCCGATCAGCCGGCTGGTCGCGACCACCTGATTGGCGCACAGCAGCAGCATGCTCAGCGTGGCCCGTTGCTTGGCGCCCCCCAGCGCGACGGGAGACTCGCCGTCCCAGGCCTCGAGATTTCCCAGCATCCGAAATCGCATCACGTCTCTCCCCCCAAGAGTGAATCGACGACGCTGTCGAGGGCCCGTCCGGGCCCGGCCGGGCCCTCACCGCTCGCCGGTGACCGGAGGACCCGCAGGAGGGAATGCACCCCAATATCCCAGAGTGTTCCCATGGTCACCATAAGTCATGGACCCGGGCACGTCTTCACACCTTCGGGCACCTGCTGCCCGGTCCACTGACCGTCAGGTAGCCCTTAAAGTTCTCCCGGCCGGTTCGCCACCACGTCTCCCGATCGTCCGAACACCTTGATACACAAGGATTCACAGACTTTCCTCAGGTCAGGAACAGCACCACGGCCACGACCGTCGCGAACACCACGATGATCCAGCGCAGCAGCTCCGACGGCAGCTTGCGGGCGAGCCGGGCACCCACGTAACCACCGATCACGGTGGCCGGGGCCAGCACCGCCACGGCCACCCAGTCGACGGGGCCGAAGATGCTGTAGACGAGCACCGTGGTCGTGCCCACGACGGCCGCGAAGACGTTGCGCAGCGCGTTGATCCGGCGCAGCGGCTCGTCGAGCACCAGTGAGAGCCCGGCGATCGCGAGCACGCCCATGGCCGCGTTGAAGTAGCCGCCGTACAGCCCGCACAGGAAGAACACGACCTGGAGCAGGACGGCCGTCCGGCGCGGCGAGTTGTCCTTCGGGTGCCCGGCGAGCGACCGCAGCCTCTTCTGGAACGCCATCATCCCGGCGGCGGCCAGCAGCAGGAACGGCACCACGACCTCGAACGCCTCGTGGGGCGTGAACAGGAGCAGCGAGCTGCCGCACAGGACCCCGACGACGATCGTCGGGATCACCGACAGGATCCGCCGCTTCTGGCCCACCAGATCGGGACGACCCGCCACGGCGCTGGAGGCGTAACCCGGCGCGACCGACAGGGCGTTGCTGACGTTGGCCGACACCCCGGGCAACCCGATCGCCACCAGGAGCGGGAAGGTGATCAGCGAGCCACCGCCGGCGATCGCGTTCACCCCGCCCGCCAGCAGACCACCACCGAAGAGGGCGAACGCCTCCCACACCTGCATCGAGGCACACGCCTTCCACGAACCGTCGGGGGCTCGCCAGAGTACTTGGCCTAGGGTCGGGTCCGTGACGACACCGCCCGAGGGCTACGAACTTCGCGAGGGCCCTCCCCCGATCGATCAGTACCTGGGCCTGCGCGAGCGCTCCGGCCTGAGCCCGAGGACCCGCGAGCAGGCCGAGGCGGGCATCGACGGCGCCTGGTACGCGGTGCACGTCGTGCACACCGCCACCGGCGAGGCCACGGCGATGGGACGGGTGCTCGGTGACGGCGGCTGGTACTTCCACATCATCGACATGGCGGTGCTGCCCGAGCACCAGCGGCGCGGGCTGGGCAACGTGGTCCTCACGGCGCTGCTCGAGCGCATTCAGCGAGTGGCGCCGCCGGGGGCCTACATCAACCTGCTGGCTGACGAACCGGGGCGGGTGCTGTACCGGCGGCACGGCTTCGTCGACAGCGCACCGGTCTCGGTCGGGATGGTTCAGGTTCAGGCCTGAGTGCGCCGTCAGGCCTGAGTGCGACGACCCTGATCGCCGGCCGGATCGGGCAGCGGTAGCCGTCCGACCTCGTGCGGCCACTTCGGCGCTCTACACCGACGACGGCCGGATCCTGACCTCGGCAGGCGCCGCGTCGGGAATCGACCTGTGTCTGCACATGATTCGCAAGGACCACGGTGCGGCCGTCGCGAACGACGTGGCCCGCGGCACCGTGGTACCCCCGCACCGCGACGGGGGCCAGGCTCAGTACGTCCGGCGCCCCGTGCCCGACCCGCAGATCTCCGGCACCGGCCGAGCACGCACATGGGCCCTCGACAACCTCCACCGGCCCATCACCCTGCGCGATCTCGCCTTTCAGGAGTCCACGAGCACCCGAACATTCACCCGGAGGTTCCGCGAGGAACTCGGAACGTCGCCCGCACAGTGGCTCATCCGGCAGCGGGTCGAGCGCGCCTGCGCCCTGCTCGAGCAGAGCGACCTCTCGGTCGACGACGTCGCGGCGGCGGCGGGCTTCGGATCCACCGCCTCCCTGCGTCTGCACCTGAACACTGAGCTGGGCGTGTCCCCCAGTTCCTACCGAGCCACCTTCCGGGGGCGGCCCGGGACGCATCAGGAGGTCAGCTCGGAACGGGCGGCCGCGGGCCGGTGATCGAGGAGGCCGTCGCTCTCGGCGTCCGGTCACCTGGAGAATCACTCACGCAGAGCGAGTCCCGCCGCGAAGGCCTTCACCTGCGGCTCGCCCCAGGTCAGAACGGGAGGGACCTGGATGAGGACGCTGATGCGCCCCTTGAGGCGGTAGGTGTAAACGGGAGACGCGGGCTTGAGCCGGACGAGTCGCGGCACGGGTGAAGCATCGTCGTCGGTCATGATCAGGCTGACGACCAGCGACCCGGAGCCGGCCTCGCCCGACGAGATGACGACCTTCTTGCCCTCGGCCCTCCGGGACGTCCACCCCTCAGGAACCAGAGCGACGGAGAGAGCGAGATGATCGTCCTGGCTCTGATTCTCGACCAGCGGGACGGGTCCGGTCGGCGAGGGCGCGATCGGTGGGCGAACGGCGGGATTGACGAGGGACGGCGCCGGGGCGACCACGGCGACGGCCGTTCCCCCGGCCGTCAGCAGGAGCCCGGCGGCAACGCCGATACGGACCGCCCGGCGCCGCCGGCGCAGTCGTCTGCCGTCGCGCATGATCCTCGCGATGGTGTCGGTGTCGAAGGACCGCGTCTGGCTCTGGTCGGCCAGGGCGTGGTGCAGGTCGTTCATGACCATCCTTCCGTCACTGCCTCGGGGGCGACCCGTAATTTGGCCAGGGCGCGCGAATTCGTGCTCTTGACGGTGCCGAGGCTGACCCTGAGGTGGGAGGCGGTCTGGGCCTCGCTGAGGTCGAAGTAGTGCCGCAGCATGACCACGGCCCGTTCCTGCGGTGAGAGCGTGGCCAGCAGCGAGATCACCCACCTCCGGTCGGTGACCTGGTGCGCCGGGTCGGGGGCGGTGACGGCGTCGGGCAGGTCGGCGAAGGCGTCCTCGCGGATGGGCCGGCGCCAACGGTCGCGCAGCAGATTGAGCAGGACGGTACGCGCGTAGGCGTGAGCACCCTCGCGCCGGACCTTGGGCCAGACCGCGTACGTGCGCACCAGGGTCGCCTGGGCCAGCTCCTCCGCGTCGAGCTGATCGCCGGTGATCAGGTATGCGGCCCGGACGAGCCAGGCCGAGCCGGACCGGGCGAACTCCACGAACTCCTCGTCGCCGCGCGCCATACCGTCCTCTGCCCGTTCCCCGCCGGCCCGGTGCCGGCCCCTTCCTGTACGTGCGGGGCCGCCGAAAGGTTGAGGCGCACCGGGCCCAACTTCCGCGCGTGGTTCCCCGTCTGCTCCCGTGCCACCGCGCGCCCCTCCCCCGGGGTGCGCCCGAATGACGGGAGACCAGCGTGCGTGCCCCCTTCGCCGTGTTCGTCGCCACCGGAGTGCTGGCCCTGAGCGCCTGTTCACCGGCGCACCAGCGAGCCCCGGTCCCCCCGGCGGCCGTGGCCGTCGCCGACGCCCCGGCACCGAGGCCCACACCGCGACCGACGAGGGCGATCACCTACGAGCACACCGGGCCCGGGACATGGCTCACCGCCCGCGGCCGTTCCCGGGTCGCGGGTTCGGGCGGGCCTGTACTGCGCTACCACGTCGCCGTCGAGCGCGGCATCACCGGCGTGAGCGCGAAGGCCTTCGCCGCGGACGTGGTGGCCATCCTGTCCGACGACCGCAGCTGGACCGGCGCCGGTGACGTGCGCCTGCAGCGGGTCGGGCCGGACCGGGCCGCCGACTTCACCATCCGCCTGACCACCCCGGGCACGCGGAACGAGCTGTGCGGAAGCGAGAACGGATACACCTCCTGCCGCATCGGGGACGACGTGGTGATCAACGTCGCCCGGTGGGCCCACGGCGCCGAGGCCTCCACGGCATCGCTGAAGGACTACCGGACCTACATGATCAACCACGAGACCGGCCACCGCCTCGGTCACGGCCACGACCGCTGCCCCGGCAGAGGCCGACTCGCACCGGTGATGCAGCAGCAGACCCTCGGCCTGCACGGCTGCCGCCCCAACAGCTGGCCCCGGGCCGGAGGCCACGTCTACGACGGTCCGGCCGGGGAATACGACGACGTCATCCCGACCGAGCGCAGTGGGCGCCCGGCGGGGTGACCGCGCCCCCGGGACACGACCGCCCCGCCGCCCGAGAGCGCCGGGATCGACCGCGCACCGTCGGCCCTCCCGGCCGGCACCCACGTGGTGCACCGCCCCGGCGAACTCGTCGCGGTCGCCGACAGCCATGACACCGAGATCGGGCGTGCCGCGGTTCACGCCGGGCCGGAGCACGCCGCTACCGCCGAACGATCCCCTCGATCACGGTCCGCTCACATCAGCACCCCGGGCCTGGTTGAGCCGGGCCCAGAGCCGCCGGGCCTGCTGCTCGTGCCGGGCCGCCTCCGGTTCCCGACCGAGACGATGCAGGGCCCGGCCGAGACCGGCCTGGGCCAGAGCCTGCTGCTCGATGTCGACGACCGCGCTCTCGCGGGCCCCCTCATCGGCGCGGGAGAACTCCGCGACAGCCGCGTCCGGATCACCGACCGCGAGTGCCACGTGCCCGAGTCCGATGTGCACGGACAGCTCTCCCGAGCGGTGTCCGGCCCCGGTGAGCAGGGGCAGGGCCCGGCGGTAGGCGGTCTCGGCGCTCGCGTGGTCACCGCGTTCCAGGTGCAGGTCGCCCAGGTACTGCAGTGCACAGCCCTCGGTGCTGACGAAGCGCTCGCGGCGGGCCAGGTCGAGGGCCTGCTCGAGACGGGTGGCAGCCGCGTCGAGCCGGCCGAGGCGGAGCTCGGTACCGCCGAGGTTGCACAGGCCCACGGCCTGCAGCCACCGGTCACCGTGATGACGGGCCAGGGTCAGGGCCTCGCGCAGGTTCTCGGCCGCCTCCTGGTACCGGCCCAGGCCGTACTCGGCGCCCGCCAGGGTGTGCAGCGTGCGGATCGTGGCCGGCCCGTCGCCGAGGCGGCGCCGGGCGGCGAGCACCGTCACCAGGTCGTACCGGGCCTGCTGCGCGTGGCCGACGCGGATCTGGGCGAGCGCGCGGTGCGAGAGCACCGTGAGCAGCCCGGCCTCGTCGCCGTCGTGGCGGTAGATGCGCTCGGCGCGGTTCAGATGGGCCAGTGCCTCGGGGAAGCCGGAGCGGCGTAGCTCGGTCATGGCCAGCTGGAGCAGGGCGGCGGCCTGCCGTGTGCGGTCTGCGTTCTCGGCGGCACGGGTGTGGATGCTCAGCGCCTCCTTCACGAAACCGCGCATGCCCAGGTAGCGGTGCAGCACGACGCTGAGGTCGGATGCGTAGTCGGGGCGATCGTGGGTGGACGCGGGGAGTTCGGCAGTGGCCACGAGGCCGGCCAGTTCGGTGTCGGTCCAGGCACCGGGCCGAGCCTCGGCCCCGGCCGCGTCCCCCGAGCCGGGCTCCAGACGGCTCACATCGACGGACGCGGTGGTCAGACAGTGGTCGAGGAGCCGGTCGAGCGCCTGGCGACGGTCGGCGCGGCGATCCTCGTCGACCCCCGCGGCGGCGGCATAGGTGCGGATCAGGTGGTGGAACGAGAACCGGCCGGCGGGGTCACGGCGCAGCAGGTGCTGGTCGGTCAGATCGTTCAGCAGCGCGGTGGTGACGGCGGGTTCCTGCCCGCCCAGCGCCACGGCGGCAGCGGTGTCGAACGAGGGCCCCGGGTGCAGCGCGAGCGCACGCAGCAGGCGCCGTCCCGCGGGGGGCAGATTGCGGTAGGAGACTTCGAGGGGCAGGGCGATACCGGGCTCGAAACGACCCGTCCGGCAACGCTCGTCGAGGCGGTCGGCCTGCTCGCTGAGCGTCCACCCGGGCCGGGCGCGCATCCGGCCGGCGGCCAGGGCCAGGGCCAGCGGGAGATGCCCGCAGCGCCGCGCGATCCGATCCATGACCAGAGGGTCGGCGGCCTCGAGCCCCAGCGCCTCCCGCAGGTACGCCCGGGACTCGGCCGGCGTGAACGGGTCCACCTCCACGTTCACCGTGCCCGGCAGCGTCAGGGTACGCCGGCTGGTCACCAGCACGACGCCCCCGGAAGCAGCCGGCAGGAACGGCGCCACCTGCTCCTCGTGCGCCGCGTCGTCGAGCACCAGCAGCAGACGGCGCCCCACGATCCGCCTGCGGTACAACGCATCACGGTCCGCCCGGCGCACCGGGACCTGTGCTCCCGGTACACCCAGCAACCGCAGCAGGCCGTCCAGCACCGCCGCCGGGTCCGCCGGGGCCTGTGACTCGTGGAAGCCGCGCAGATCCACGAACATCGCCTCGTCCACGACCCCGTCGTCGAGCAGCAGACGGGCCAGCCGCAGCGCCAGGCGGGTCTTGCCGACCCCGGCCATCCCCTGCATCGTCAGCGAGAACGGCGCGGCCGAACGCCTCCACCGGTCCAGGACCTCCGTGCGCCCGGTGAAAGTGCCGCTCTCCTCGGGCAGCCCGGGCCGCACCCGGGCCTGGTGCGCGGCGTCCGCCGTGCCGGCCAGGATCTTCAGCGCCTGCCGCCACTGGTTCACGTATCCCGGGTCGGGATGCAGCGCGGCGACGACCGAGGCCAGCAGTTCGGGGTCGACCCGGCGGCGCCCGGCCCGGAAGCAGTCGACCACCGTCGAGCGCCCGACCCGCTCCGACGCGGGCCGGGCCTCGTTCACGCGACCGGCGATCACGTCGTACGAGGGAGCACCGGCCCACACCTTGAGATGCCGCAACTGCGCGGCGATCTCGTCGAGCGAACAGGCCCGGCCGGGATCGGGGAGCCCGGCCACCGGGGATTCCAACGGGAGCACTCACAGTCGGTAGGACGGCCTGGTTGACCCCGGCAACCTAGCAACTCCGCCATCGTTGCAAAGCCGTCCCGACGCGTCCCTCATCAGGTGTTCGAAGCCCCTGAGACGAAGGACGCGCGTGGTGCACGCGGTGCCCGGCACCGGTGAGGTGCTCACCGGCACCGGGCCTGGAACTGCCCGTTCACACTCTCCCGCGAGGGCCGGACCCGCAGAACGTCAGCGGGTGAGCGCGAAGACGATCCGCCCCAGCGTGTTCTGGGTGCCGGTGAAACCCTCACTCGGGGCGTAGGCGTCCGGACCGAAGTCCAGGTCGGTGTCGTCGGCCGTGCCGCCGACCCCGTCCGGGCCGACACCGAACTTGGTGTCGTAGTGCGCGCCGCCGGAGTCCTCGATGTTCGGCCGGTCGTCGGAGTTGTCGGTGTGCCGGTTACCGAAGAAGTGCCCCGCCTCGTGCGCCACCACGTTCCCGATGGCCTGCCCGAGGAACGCGATCTTGTCGCTGTCGGCCGTCAGGTACGTGTTCAGCGAGGCGGCCGGGCCGGCCGGGGCGCTGTACCGGTCCTGCATGACCAGGGCCGTCTCCTGCGTGGCGAAGTTCCCCGGATCGATGCTCTGTGCGATCCCGATCGTGGCCAGACCCGCCTCGGCCTGGGTACCGCCCACGATCACCCGCGAGACGTTCTTGCCACCCCACAGGTCCGGGCTGTCCTTGCTGTTCACGATCTTCAGCCGGAAGTTCCGGTTCAGGCCGCTGGCGGCCAGGTCGTGCTCCAGGTTCTCGGTGGCGCTCGCGGTGATCGCGTCGATGAGCGCGGGCTCGTCGTCGGCCGTCAGGCCCCACCCACCCAGGAACGAGGAGAACGGTGACAGCTGGGCCTTCTCGAACCCGTCGCCCGCACCCAGGTCACCCCACACCGCCGCGGTGTTCACCTCGGCGCCGTCGAAATCGAGGAACAGCGTCTGCGTCGGCGGGGAGTTCTCCAGCTCGGGGCGGTAGGCTTCCACCTGGAGGTCGTAATCCCCGCTGCCCCGGGTGACGGCCACGTAGTGCCATCCGGTCGTGGTCGCGACGTGCTCGGCCGAGGCATTGCCACCGGAGGGCAGGGGCGAGTCGTCCGGATGCAGCTCGCCCGTGTCCTGGCCCGAGCCCTGCACGAGCTGGGGAAGCGTGTCGTAGACCGAGATCCAGCCCGCCGAGCCGCTCACCGAGGCGCCCAGCACGTCACCCGCCCGCAACGGCACGGCGTACACGTCGGTGTCGGTGACGGCCGCCGTGATGGTCACGTCGTAGTCACCCGTGGTCACGGCGCCGTCGCCGCTGGCCGGGTCCAGCGGATCGGCCGGCAGGTTCCCGGACGAGGCGATGAGCACGGAGTAGGTGACGTCGTTCTCGGCCGGCACCGAGAGCTGGCTGTCGAGGCCCTGGGCGTCGTCGTCGTTCGATGCCACGACCGCACCGGCCTGGGTGTAGACGACCGCGACCGAGTCGAGGCCACTGCCCTCGGGGGTGTCGACGTCGACGGTGAGGGTCTGCCCGGCCTTGACGTCGACGCGGTAGAAGTCGAAGTCGCCGGTGGACGCGTGCGGGCCGTCACCGATGGTGGCCGAGACCTTCACGCTCCTGGTGCCACCACCGATGCCGGTGTCCCCGGCCAGGGTGATGGAGCCGTCGTCCTCGGCCGTGGCCGGGCGCCCGGCGGGTTCCGCCGGTTCATTGCTGAGCGAGCCGGCGATCCGGACCGCCGAGTCGAAACCCGTGATGCGCTGCGCCGAGGCCGGGGTCTCGTTCGCGCCGTGGCGGTCTGCGGCCTCGCCCTCGGTGACCGTGCGGGTGCCGCTGAGACGGCGTTGCCGCTGGTCGCTCTGGGCCCGCAGGTAGTTCGCCCAGCCCGCGTAGTCGACCTCGCTCTCGTCCTCCACGGTGGCCAGATAGGGATTGACGCCCTTGGGCCGGGTGCCGAACGCGGCCTTGGGCGCCACCGAGAGCCCAGCGTCCAGGGCCACCTGCTCGGCCCGGGTGACCTCCGGCTCGTCGATGGCTCCGTGGGCGGGGCTGCTCAGCGGAGCGGCCAGAAGAGCGGCGACCACGGCTGTCACACCGAGGGCCGCCTGGGGCGTGACCTTCACGAAAGTCCTTCCGTCGGAGCCCGGCGCACCCGCGCCGGGCTCCGACGATGCTGTCCGGCCCCCGGCTCGCGATCCAGGAATCCGCACGAATCCGAACGCCGGATCCCGAACGGCCACCGTGCACCACCTCAGGCGCAGACCGATGAGGTGGGCCCGGGCGTCCGTGCCCCGGGGGCGGGCCTCACTCCACGACGACTGCCATCGGCGTCACGTGGAAGGCGTTGCAGGGATTGTGTTCCTCGGGGCAGTTCGAGAACCCGACGTACATGTCGGCCAGTGCCTCGAGCACGATCGTGTCCCCGGGCCTCGAGGTCGGCTCGGTGATCTCCATCCGGCCGTCGTCGTGGTGCAGGATCCGCATGAACAGCGAGATGCACTGGTCCGGGTTGATCGCGGTGGGATCCAGGCCGAACTCCTGCCAGTCACCGATGAGGTTGTCCAGGCACCCCCAGGTCTCCTCCACGCCGTAGCGGATCGAGTTGGAGTACTTCGAGCAGTAGCCACCGGTCATGTTGTGGATGCCGACATCGTCCTTGACCACCTTGAACATCGGGCGGCAGCGGTCGGAGTAGATCGTGTACCCCTCCTGGAGGTCCCACTTGCCCATGCTGACCCGGGTGAACATCGCCGACAGGCGTTCGTTCGGGTCCTCGACCATCGAGGCGATGAAGTCCATCACCTGCTGGCCTTCCAGGTCCACCACGCTGACCCGCTGCCCGGCGCGCAGTTTCAGGGCCAGACGGCCCTTGGGCGGCAGCACCGTGCGGCCGGGGGCAGACCACTCGGTGGTCGCGGTCGTGCTCATGTCGGGGGTTCCTTCCGTTTCTGGAACAGGGGGGTTCATCGGACGGGGCCGTAGCCGCCGCCACCGGGGGTGCGCAGCAGGATGCGAGAGCCGGGTGCCAGCGCGACGCGGCCCTTGGGTTCGTCCACATCGACGTCGTCGACCCGCAGGGTGCCGGGGGCGCCCGCATCACCGCCGGCCAGGCCGGGCGCCGGATGCTGGATGCGCTCGGTCAGGAAGATGACGTCGAGCGGATCTGAGTGCCGGGAGACCAGGACGACCTCCTGCCCCTCCCCTCCGCGCCACTGCCCGGTCCCGCCCGAGCCCCGCACGATCCGCTTGCTCTCGACGAGGACCGGGGCGGTCGCCTCGACCACCTCGACCGGGGTGTTCGAGACGTTCGACGGTGTGGAGAGCGTGGCGTAGCCGTCACGGCCCTTCGAGGCGCCCTGGCCCCCGTTGAAGCACAGCAGGGACGCGAACGGGCCGCTGTCCTTCTCACCCCGGATACCGACCACCCAGAACGGCGTTCCGGCTGCGGCCGAGACCTGTTCGGGCAGTGGGCCGAGCAGGGCCCGGGAGAGCACGGACGGGATCGCGTGGGCCGGGAAGTTCGCCGACACGGCCGCGGTGTGGGTCGGGTTGAGCAGGGACCCCTTGGGCACCCGGATCGTCACCGGGCGCAGGGCCCCGGCGTTGTTGGGGACGTCTGGAGCGAGCAGGCAGGCCAGGCCGTAGCGGGTGTAACCATGGGTGGGCGAGGCCGAGTTGATGCCGTACCGGCTCTGCGACGACGTCCCCTCGTAGTCGACGACCAACTCGCTGCCGGTGACCTCGACGGCCACCCGGATCGTCTTCGGCTCCTCGAAACCGTCCAGGTCGATCTCGGCCGTGTAGGTGCCGTCCGGGATCGCCCCGATCGAGCGGCGCACGGCCGTCTCGGTGGCCGCGCAGATGTGCCGGGCCGCCTCGTCCAGGTCGAGCGAGGCGTCCCCGTCGAGCATGGCCTGGATCCGGCGCTCGCCCAGGGAGTTCGCCGCGATCAGGGCGTCGACGTCACCGAGCACCTGCCCGGGCACCCGGACGTTGCGGGCCAGGATCGAGCGGACGAGCTGGTTCGGCCGGCCCTGCTCGACGAGCTTGACCGGCGGCAGGCAGAAGCCCTCCTCGTAGATGTCCTGGGCGAAGGCACCCTCGGACGTCCCGCCGATGTCGGACAGGTGGCAGATGCTGGCGACGTAGGCCACGATCCGCCCCTCCCGGAACACCGGCGTGGCCGCGGTCAGGTCGGGCAGGTGGGTGTTGCCGAACCAGGGGTCGTTCGTGGCGATCACGTCGCCGGGGCGCAGGTTCTCGACGCCGAACTGCTCGACCATGGCACTGACGGTCCCGGCCACGGTCCCGGTGAAAACCGGTACGGATCGGCCGTACTCGACCAGTAGCTCACCGTCGGCGGTGAGCACGGCGCAGGCCAGGTCGTTGGACTCGCGCACGACCGAGCTGAAGGCCGTGCGCAGCAGCACGGCGGCCATCTCGTCGGCCACGGAGATCAGTCGCTGCCAGACGATCTGCAGGGTGGCGGCATCCCAGGTGGTCATCGCGGTCTCCTAGAACTCTGGGGTGTTGGACGGGGTGGCGGCCGGGAACAGCCGGGTCAGGATCTGGTGGTCCAGGCGCAGCTGGTGCGCGATCGCATCGAGTTCTCGCTCCGAGGGGGCAGTCTCGGAGAAGTCCTGGGCCGCATTACCCGTCTTGAGGTAGATCGGCGCCGCCACCCGCACCATCTCGGGCACGTCGTAGCCGCGCACGATCCCCCCGGTGCTGCGTGGGTTGTCCGTGTGCACGTCCAGCGCCACGTCGGTCGCCCCCCGCACGGCCGCGAGCATGCGGACGTCGAGATCCCGCTGCAGGTTCACCGAGTCCGCACCGATCGAGGCCAGCAGCCGGGCGTGCGCCGGGTTGGAGGCGCCCATGTTGGAGGACGCCTTCAGCCGGATCCCCCCGGGGAGCAGCCCGTCCGTCTTGGCCCGGGCCAGAACGCTGAGCAGGCCCTCGTCGAAGACCAGGAATCCGCCCACGCCGAGCCCGATCGCGTGCAGCACGTCGTCGACCGCGTAGAGCAGCTGGTCGGCACCACGCAGGCGGTAGGCCGAGGCGGCGGCGACCGTGCCGGAGGCGAGTTTCTGCGGCCCGAGGTCGAACTGGCCGCGCGGCCCGACGGACATCCGCAGCTGCACACCGTGCCGGCGGCAGGCCGCGACCAGTTCGGTGATCTGCTCGTCGAGGTAGCGGAACGTCCCGACCGTGTTCGTGACCTGGTGCAGCTGAATACCGTGCGGCCTCAGGCGATTCACCAGGCCCTCGACGGAGGACGCGTCGAACGCCCCGGCCACCTCCCACTTGTACCAGCCTCCGTCGGCGAACCGGCCGGTGCTGGTGGCGGCCTCGACCGGCTCACCGATGGACAGGGCCGCGGATTCCAGGATCTGCCGGGCCTTCTCGAGCGTCACGCCGTGACCTCCGTCTTCGCCGACGCCTCGCCCACGACGGGCAGGTCGATGCTGATGTGCAGGTTGCCGTGCTCGTCGAGCTCGGCCAGGTCACCCGGGCCGATCACCGCGGTGGACTCGGGCAGCTGCAGCACGGCCGGGCCGACCAGGCGGAACCCGGCCGGCAGCTCCAGCAGGCGCAGCACCGGTGCCTGGGTGAGACCGGTCTCGGGGAACCACACCTCGCGCGTGCGCTGCGCGGCCGTCGTCGATGTGGACGTCGGTACGGTCCGGGCCAATTGAGGACGCGTGAACGCGGCGAACGCGCGCACACGCCAGTTGACGACCTCGGCCCGGGTGTACTCGGGCCGCACGCCGTAGATGCGCAGGTACTCCTCGCCGAAGGCGGCCAGGTACTCGTCCGGCCCGTCGTTCTCCCCGACGTGCACCTCGATCTCGAACCCCTGCCCGACGAAACGCATGTCGACGTACCGCTCGACCCGCTCGGGTGCCTCCCCGAGTTCGGCGGCGGCCTCGTCGACGAGCGCACCGAAGATGCCGGCGGGCGTACCGTCGGTGAAGTCGGCCAGCTCGGTCAGGCGGGTCCGGGACATCTCGGCCATCGGCGGCGCGATCAGCAAGCCGGTGGCTGACAGCACCCCGGCCGCGCTGGGCACCACGACCCGGCGCAGGCCGAGGATGCGGGCGACCCGCGCGGCGTGCACGGGCGCGGCGCCACCGAAGGCCAGCATGGTGAAACCCCTTGGATCGTAGCCACGCTCGGTCGCGTGCACCTGGATCGCCAGGGCCATGTGCTCGTCAACCACCCGGGCCACGCCGGCCGCGGCGGCGACCGGGTCCCCACCGAACGCGCTGCCCAGCTTCTCGGTCATCGCCCGGGCCGAGGCCTCGACGTCGAGGCTCATCCGGCCGCCGAGGAAGTAGTCGGGGTCGAGGTAGCCGAGCACGATGTCGGCGTCGGTCACCGTGGGGCGGTCGCCACCGAGGCCGTAACCGGCCGGTCCGGGCCGGGATCCGGCCGAGTGCGGGCCGACCTTCAGCAGACCGAGGTCGTCGAGCGCGGCGATCGAGCCTCCGCCCGCGCCGATCTCGAGCATGTCCACGACCGGCATCGAGACCGGCAGGCCGCTGCCCGCCTTGAGCCGGTGCACGCGCCCGACCTCGAACCCGTGATGCACCGTCGGCTCGTGGTTCTCGATGATACAGACCTTCGCCGTGGTGCCGCCCATGTCGAACGCCAGGAGCTGGTCCAGACCGAGCTGACGGCCGATCGCGGCCGCACCCAGGGCCCCCGCCGCCGGGCCGGACTCGAGAAGACGCAGCGGGTGCTCGCGGGCGGTGGGCACGGACGCCACGCCGCCGTTGGACTGCATCAGCTTCAGCGGCCGGTCGGTGCCGCTGGTGACCAGGGCCCGCTCGATGTCGGCGAAGTGCTCACCGGCCACCGGCCGCACGTAGGCGTTGGCCAGGGCCGTGACGGTGCGCTCGTACTCGCGGATCACCGGCGCCAGCCGCGACGACAGCGTCACCGGCACCCCGGGCAGCGCCTCGGCCAGGATCTCGCCGATCCGCTCCTCGTGCCGGGCGTCGGCGTACGAGTTGATCAGGCAGACGGCCACCGACTCGACGCCGGAACCGCGCATCCGGCCTGCGATCTCGTGAACCTCGTCCTCGGCCAGGGCCGTCAGCACGGTGCCGTCGGCCAGCAGCCGCTCGGTCACCTCGAAGCGCAGCTCGACCGGCACCAGCGGCTCGGGCAGCACCAGACCCGGGTCGTACAGGTCGTAGCGCCACTCCCGGCCGATCTCCAGGGTGTCGCCGAACCCGGCCGTGGTGATCAGGGCGGTGCGGGCGCCACGCCGCTCGATCAGCGCGTTCGTCACCAGGGTGGTCGCGCCGACGACGGAGCCGTCGACGTCGGCCGGGCCCACGCCGGCGGCGGCCAGCACGCTGGCCACACCCTCGGTGATGGCCCGGCTGAAGTCGTCGTACGTGGTCAGGCACTTGCCCAGCCAGGCGCGGCCGGTCACCTCGTCCAGCAGCACCAGGTCGGTGAAGGTGCCGCCAATATCGAAGCTCACTCGCATGTGGAACTCCTCGGTCGTTTCAGGGAAGGTCAGGAACAGGGATGCCGGCCGAGGCGGTCGGGGGACGGGGCGGAATGAGAAGGGTCGACTGCTCCTCCACCAGTGGCGGTTTCATCGCACCACCAGTGGGTAGACGAGGACGGGCAGGACCAGCCCGAGCTGGCCGCCGCGTTGCACGGCGTGCAGACCGATCACACCTGAGGACAGGTTGAGCGCCGCGTCGTACCCGATCCCGGCCGCGGCACCGAGCAGGAGGCCACCTGCCAGCAGGAGCGGCACGCCGCCGTGGGCCAGGCCCGCACCGAACAGGAATACCCCGATCACGGCCACGCCCAGCCCGGCCGTCGCCGGGAGCCGGGTCAGGCCCAGCCGGGCGCCGCCCGCCGCGAGCATGACGATCCCGGCCGTCGAGCCGGCCAGCAGGGCCGAACCGGAGCCGTGATCGGCCACCACACCCGGCAGGGTCGAGGTGAACAGCGCAAGAACGCCGTTGGAGACGAACGCCAGGGCCACGGCCCGGTTCGACGTCTCCCCACCCGAAACCGGGGCCTCGCGCTCGAGGTGCTCCGGGCGTCCGGGATCGAGCAGGACCACCGTCGCCGCACAGATCAGCCCGGCCACCCCGAGTCCCAGCACGGCCGCTCGCGACCACCCGGCGCCGGACAGCAGGCCCGCACCCAGCGAGCCCACGCCGACCCCGCCGAAGATCATCGCGACGGCCACCCGGCTGCCGCCCGGCGCGGCCAGGAGCAGGCCCGTCGCCAGCGTCGTGATCAGCCCGAGAAGAGCTCCGGTGAGAAGTCTTCCGGCCAGCAGGAGCCCGAATCCGCCGGGCGCCGGGGCGAGCACGAGCAGCAGTCCGGCCGCGGCGTCGGCGACCAGAAGGACCGGCAGCGCCCGGGGGGCCAGCGGCCGGCCGGATCGGGCGAGAAGCACGGTGAGGGCCAAGGTCCCGGCCAGTCCGTGACCGGTGAAGAGCCAGACCGTGCTCCAGGTCGAGCCGGTGGTCTCGGCCACCCGGTGGTAGAAGGCCCCGGGCAGGGCGGAGAACGCGCTGGCGCAGCCCAGGGCCAGGGCCGGGCGGACGGGGACGGGCACGTCAGCCCTCCCCGAGCAGCACGGCCGCGGTCGCGACGTCAGCCACGGCCGATCCGGCGGTGTCGAGCAGCAGGCGATCCATCGGGCCCTCGAACGTCCCGGCGATGAGTTGCGCGACGGGGGGAGGGGCGTCCGGTCGGGACTGGTCGTCGAGCACGTGGGCGCCCGGTTCCGTGACCCAGGTACGGCTCCCGTCGAGACTGACGCCGAGCCCGCCCTCGGCCAGCGCGGTCAGCGACACGACGGGGGCGCTGGAGCCGGTGGCCGTGACGATCAGGTCCGCACCGTCGGCCAAGGTCGGCTCGGTGCCGGCGACCAGCTCGATCCCCCTGCCCAGCGGATGTTTCCGGGCCCGCTCGGCCCCCTCGGGGGTGGCGACCACGACCACGACGCGGCCGACGCCGGCGGCGAGTCCGGTGCGCTGGAGCAGCTCGAGCACGGTGCGGTTGGTGGCGCCGAAGCCGAAGAAGGCCACGGTGGTCTTCCTGGACGGGTCGAGAAGGGTGGGGCGGGCCGCCCGGATCGCGGCGACCGTGGACGCTGCGGTGCGCAGCGCAGTGGCGCGCATCCCGCTGACGACGGCCCGCAGTTCACCGGAGGACGCGTCGCTCACCATGATCGTGGACGTCGAGTTGCCGTGCCGGCCGGGGGTTCCAGGGACGTAGGAGGCCCACTTCGCGGCGGCCAGGCCGAGTCGGGGCACGCAGCCGCCCAGGGACAGGAAGAAGCCACCGTCGGCGGCGGGGATCATCCGCTTCGGCATCTGCCAGGCCTCTCCCCGGCCGAGGTCGGCCAGGGAGAGCTGAACAGCGTCGATGAGGGCCAGCAGCGACTCCTGGTCGCCGATCAGGCCGTCCACATCCGGGTCTCGCAACTGCCGCACGACATTATCCACGCGGACCCTCCTTCTCGTGAGCCAGCCGGGCCGACAGGCCGAGGGCGACGACGCCGGCGACCGTCCGCAGATAGGCCGTACGGGAGGGGTTGAAGGCCCGGACGGTGCGCCCGACGAACGCCAGGTCTCCCCAGATCCGACCCTGGGCCTGCAGCGGAAGCAGGACGCAGGAGTGCAGGTCCTCGGCCGCGGACATCCGGGCAGTCACCGGGAATCGCTTGACCAGGCGGCTCATGTCGCTCAGCTGGACCACCTCGCCGCTGGAGTAGACCTGGGCACCGAGGAATCCCTCGCCGATCGGATGCCCGGTCGCGATGGACTGCCGCCAGCGCGCGGACATTCCGGCCGAGGCGACGAGAACCGCTCGCGACTCCCCCGTCTCGCCGACGTGCATCCGGAAGATGGTGGCGGCGTCCGCGAATCCCCGGGCGACCGCCCACTGCACCACGGTCTCGGCGATCGCCGGGACGTCCGGGGCCGCACCGATCGTGGTGACCAGCGCGTCCAGCGCATCGGCCTGGGCGTTGAGCACGGCGATGGACTGCCGCAGCCGTTCCTCGCTGCGGTCCTCGCCGAGTTCGGCCACTGCGGGAAGGAATTCGTACCCGATGCCGCGGACCGAGCGGATCCAGCGCGGGCTGGTCGCCGTGTCGCCGAGTTTGCGCCGGATCCGGCCGATGTGCAGACGCAGCGTGTTCGCCCCGTCACCCTGATGCCAGCGCCAGACCTGCTGGAGGATCTCGGCCAGCGGCACCACCTGCTGGGCCCGGCTCATCAGGAACGCGAGCAGGTCGAACTCCATCGTGGACAGGTCGATCCGGTCCGGGCCGAGAAGGCAGCGCCGGGCGGTGAGGTCGACCCGCATCTGCTCGGCCTGCAGCCAGCGCACCTGCCCGTCCTCCTCGCCCGCGCCGCGGCCCAGGGCCCCGAGCCGGGCGACGAGTTCCCGGGCGCCGGCCCGCGGCTCGATGACGACCGTGGCGCCGCTGTCGAGCAGGCCCACCGCCTCGGCGTCGCTCAGCTCGGTGGCCACGACCGCGATCGGGAACGAGCCGGCCGTCCGGATCTTGCGCACCGCCTGGGCCACCCAGCCGAACCCGCTGCCACCGACGAGCACCAGGCGGGCGCCGCGCACCGAGGCAGTGTGAGCCGCCCGGGTCGCATCGTCGGTACGGACGGCCGGCCAGCCACCACGCCCGACGTTGGCGTGGATACCCGCGGCGGCCGAGCCGGCCTCGGCGCACAACACGGCCGGGGTCATGGCGGCCAGGTCTCGCGGCGTCAGGGCGCGCAGCAGCGCGGACTCGGAGAGGGCGGGCACGGGACGCTCAGAGCACCTTGGACAGGAACGAACGAGTGCGCTCGTGACCGGGGCTCCCCAGAACCTCGGCCGGCGGCCCCTGCTCGACGATCTTGCCGTCGGCCATGAACGCGACCGTGCGCGCGACCTCCCGGGCGAAGCCCATTTCGTGGGTGACCACGATCATGGTCATGCCCTCGGCCGCCAGCGACCGCATCACGTCGAGCACCTCGCCCACCAGTTCGGGGTCGAGCGCGGAGGTCGGCTCGTCGAACAGCATCAGCTGCGGGCGCATGGCCAGGCCGCGGGCGATCGCGACGCGCTGCTGCTGACCGCCCGAGAGCGTGCGCGGGTAGGCGTCCGCCTTGTGCTCCAGGCCGACCCGGCTGAGCAGGTCGTGGGCAGTGGCCACGGCCGCGTCGCGCGTGTAGCCGCGCACCCGCATCGGAGCCGCGATCACGTTCTCGAGCACCGTGAGGTGCGGAAAGAGATTGAAGTGCTGGAAGACCATACCGATGTTGGCGCGCTGTGCCTGGAGCCGTTTCGGCGGCAGTTCGTGCAGGCGCCCGCCGCGCTCGGTCAGGCCGATCAGCTCACCGCCCACGGTGACCCGGCCCGCGTCCGGGCGCTCGAGATGGTTCACACACCGCAACAGCGTGGACTTCCCGCTGCCGGACGCGCCGATCAGACACAGCACCTCGCCGGCCGTCACATCCAGATCGATGCCGTGCAGCACCTCGTGGTGGCCGAAACGCTTGCGGAGACCGCGAATCTGGACTAGGGGTTGCGACGGATCCACCGTGACCACCTTCCGGAGTTCGTCGGGGCGGCGCCGCCCCCGGGATGAAATCCCGCACCCAGGCGGCGTTCCAGCCGGTTGCAGAGCGCGGTCAGGACGGTGACGACGACCAGGTACCAGATACACACGACCAGCAGCACCGGGATCGTCTCGTAGGTGCGGCCGTAGATCAGCTGACCCGAGTAGAGCAGTTCCGGCAGTGCGATGACACTGACCACCGATGAGTACTTCAGCAGGCCGATCAGCTCGTTGAACGCGGGCGGCACGATCACCCGCAAGGCCTGCGGCAGCACGATCTTCCGGAACGTGTCGCCACCGCTCAGGCCCAGCGCGTGCGCGGCCTCGGTCTGCCCACGCTCCACGGCCAGAATGCCGGAGCGGACGATCTCGCCGAGGTAGGCGGCCTCGTTCAGCGCCAGACCGAGGATCGCGGCCGTCCACGGTGTGATCAGGGTGTTCATCTCGGCGGACCACAGGGTGGGCCCGAACGGCACACCGATCTTCACCTCGGGCAGCAGGATCGCCAGGTTGTACCAGAGGATCAACTGCACCAGCACCGGTGTGCCGCGGAACAGCCAGATGTACGCGCCCGCGCAGGAGCGCACGAGAGCGCTGTCGGACAGACGCATCACGGCCAGGAGCAGGCCGAGGACGCCGGCGATGACCATGCCGACGGCGGTCAGGACCAGGGTGGTGCGCAGGCCGTCGAGGATCCGGGAGTCGAACAGGTAGCTCCGTACGACGTCCCACTGGTAGTTGGCGTTCGTCGTGAACGAGTACAGCACTGACGCGACGATCACGACCGCGAGGACCCGGCCCACCCAGCGCCACGGCCGGGGCCGCGGGACGACGACGTCGTCCTTCAGCCCCGGGCCGGTGGTTTCGGTCAGCATCAGAAGGTGGCCCCGTTCACCGACGTCTTGTCCATCGCGCGGGACGAGATGCCCCACTTGTCGAGGATCTCGGCGTAGGTGCCGTCCGTGATCAGTTCGTCGAATGCGGTCTGGAACCGCGTCGTGAGCTCGCTGTCCTTCGGGAAGGCGGCAGCGAAGTAGCCCTCGTTCAGGTACCCACCGGACGTCTTCATCGCACCCTCGTTCTGGGACAGGATGTAGGCGTTCGCGGCCGAATCGTTCGGGCTGACGTCGATGCGCTTCGACTTCAGAGCCAGGACGACGGCATCCAGGTCGGCGAACTCGCTCACCTGGATCGCGCTCTTACCCGCGTCCGTACAGGCTTTCGACGCATCGGTGAGCAGGTCGGCCTCGAGCGCACCACCCGGGATACCGACTTTCTCGCCGCACAGGTCGTCCATCGAGGCCACGTCGCGGAAGTCACTACGGGTCACGAAATTGTTCTCGGCCTTGAGATAATCGACGAAGTCGACCGTCTTCTGCCGTTCCAGGGTGTCGAACATGCCGGTCAGGGCGATGTCGTACCGTCCCGACTGGAGACCCGGGATGATCGTGTCGAATCCGGCGCTGGTGAACTCGACGGTTCGGCCGAGCTTCTCGGACAGCGCCGCACCGAGGTCGACGTTGATGCCTTCCCACGTGGAGTTGTCGTCGCCGAGGAAGTTGTAGGGCAGCAGCGAGGGATCGGCCGCGGCGGTGATCGGGGAGGTCTCGGCGGAGTCGCCGCCGGCATCGCTGCCGGTCGAACTGCCCGAGGAGCAGGCGGTCAGCGGGACCAGAAGGGCGGCGGCGAGGAACGCCGAGCGATGAATGCGCATGGTGCTCCGTTCGGAGGGGACTGATCCGGAACCCGTTTCACTGGAACGGGACCGGGCGGGACCTGGGAGACGCTGGGCCGGGGTGGGACACCCACATCTGAATCGCCTCTGGTTGCGTCCGTGTAAACGCCCGGTTCTCCAACCGTTTCGGACGCGCCGATCCAGACACTTTCAGGACAGGTTTCCCGGCCTAGGATCGAGATCGAGCACGGCAACCACGGTTTCCCGACATATTGGGGACAGCGACATCGCTGTGCGGCTTCTGTGAATCACGGCCGGCAATCCCCGAGGACCGGTCCGAAAACGAAGGTAAGGTGCGAAATGCCCGACGACGCGACGGACGATGCGGTGCGCCGGATGATGGCCCCGGAAGTGGCCGCCGGCGACATCGACCTCAGCGTCGGTGAGCCCGACCAGGCCCTGCCCAGCGGGCTGGTCGAGGCCGCGGTGCGCAGCCTGCGGGCCGGGCGGACGGGGTACACGCCCAAGCTCGGGCTGACTGAGTTGCGCGAGGAGATCGCCGGGGACATCGAGCGCGCGAGCGGGTTCCGGCCCGCGCTCGACGACGTCGTCGTGACCCTGGGCGGAACCGGTGCGGTGGCCGTGGCACTGGCCGCGGTCTGCGTGCCCGGCGGGGGCGTGGTGATCCCGGACCCGGCGTGGCCGAACTACCGGGTACTGGCCGAGCGGCTCGGCGTGACCGTCCACACCTACCCGCAGGGCCCAGGCGGTGACGGCATGATCGACCTTGAGGCCGTCGCGGCGGGCCTTCGGGCGGGTGCCCGCCTGGTCGTCGTCAATTCTCCGTCCAACCCGACGGGGGCCGTGGCCTCCGCCGCGGCCCTGCGTGCCCTGGTCGCACTGGTTCGCGAGCACCGGGCCTACATCCTCTCGGACGAGGCCTACGAGGCCATCGTCTTCTCCGGCGACCGGGCTGCCTCGCCCCTGGCCCACGGCGGGCACGACGTCACGTTCAGCGCCCGGACGTTCTCCAAGACCTACTCGATGACCGGGCTGCGTGCCGGGGCCCTGATCTCCCCGCCGGAGTTCCGGGTCGCGGTGGCGGCTCTGCACGGCACGACAGCGGGCTGCGCGCCGGTCACAGCACAGCTCGTCGGTATCGAAGCGCTGCGCTCGCTCCCCGACCGGGGCCGCGATCTCGCCGCCGCCTACCGTGCCCGGTTCGAGCGAGCTCTGAGCGCCCTCGGCCCCTGGGCACAGGACGTGTCACTGGAACGGCTGGGCGGCTTCTACCTCTGGGTGGACGCCCGCCGGACCGGGCGCACCGGCAACGACCTGAGCGACCGGTTGCGAGAACGCGGGGTCGTCGTGTCGTCCGGGACGGTCTACACGGCCACCGACGGATTCCTGCGGATCGCCCTGACCGCCGACGACGACGCGCTCGACAAGGCTCTGACGATCGTCCGGGAGGTCCTGTCGATGGACGGCACGACGGACGAACGTTGAGGCATGATCTCGCAGGATGCCGGTCCTTGGCCGCCTCACGGCGGCCAAGGAGGGGTCAGCGCGACAGCAGCTCGACCGGAGCCAGCAACCGGCGCAGCTCGGCCTCGGCCTGGCCGAACGTCTCACGCACCCGCACCCCGTCGTCCCCGATCTCGAAGACCCCGTGATCGGTGTAGACCCGGCTGACACACCGCAGACCGGTCAGCGGATACGTGCACGCCGGAACGATTTTCGGGCGTCCGTCCCGGGTGAACAGGCTCATCATCACGAAGACCTGCTTCGCCCCGATCGCCAGGTCCATCGCCCCGCCCACGGCCGGGATCGCCCCCGGTTCGCCGGTGTGCCAGTTCGCCAGGTCCCCGCGCGCCGAGACCTGAAAAGCCCCGAGGACACACACGTCCAGATGCCCGCCCCGCATCATCGCGAAACTGTCGGCATGATGGAAGTACGAGGCCCCGGCCGGCTCGGTCACCGGCACCTTGCCCGCGTTGACCAGGTCCGCGTCCACCTCGTCGCCGCGAGCCGCCCTCCCCATGCCGAGCATGCCGTTCTCGGTGTGCAGCACCACCCCGCTGCCGGGGGCCAGGTGATCGGCCACCGTCGTCGGCTGCCCGATGCCGAGATTCACGTAGGCGCCGTGCGGGATGTCCCGCGCGACCAGGGCGGCGAGCTCGTCACGCCCCAGGACCCCGGTCACCGGGCCACCACCCGATCCACGTAGATGCCCGGCGTGACCACCACTTCCGGATCGATCTGCCCGGTCGCGACCACCGCGTCCACCTGCACGATCGTCGTCGAGGCGGCCGTGGCCATCACCGGCCCGAAATTGCGCGCGGTCTTGCGGTAGACGAGGTTGCCCATCCCGTCGGACCGAAACGCCTTGATCAGGGCGACATCACCGTGGATCGGGTATTCCAGCACGTAGTCGCGCCCGTCGATCGTGCGTTCCTCCTTGCCCTCCGCCAGCGGGGTGCCGACGCCGGTCGGGCTGAAGAACGCCCCGATCCCCGCCCCGGCCGCGCGCATCCGCTCGGCCAGGTTGCCCTGCGGCACCACCTCGAGCTCGATCCTCCCGGCGCGGTACAGATCGTCGAAGACCCACGAGTCGCTCTGCCGCGGGAAGGAGCACACCACCTTGCGCACCCGCCCGGCCGCCAGCAACGCGGCCAGCCCGAAATCCCCGTTCCCGGCGTTGTTGCTGACCACGGTGAGGTCCCTGGCCCCCTGCCGGCGCAGAGCGTCGATCAGTTCCACCGGCTGGCCCGCCGACCCGAACCCACCCACCAGAATCGTGGCACCGTCATCGATTCCGGCGACCGCCTCGTCCACCGTTGACGAGAACCGCACCATCACACCGCCTCCGGAACCACTGCGAGGGCCTGACCCACGCCGACGCGGATCGCGGCCGGGCCGTCGGGTCGCTGGTCGGCACGGACACCGCCGAACCGCCCGAAGGGGGTGCGCACGGCCTGGCAAGGGTGGGCATCAGTCACGGTGAGACTCCTCGGTTTCCAGGTCGCGCAGAACCTTCTGCGCCACCGCGAAGCCGTGGTTGGCGACCGGGACACCGCAGTAGACCGCCGACTGGAGGATGACCTCGGCGATCTCCTCCTCGCTGAGCCCGTTGGTGCGGGCCGCGCGCACGTGCATGGCGAACTCGTCCCAGTGCCCGAGCGCCAGCACGGCGGTCAGGACGGCGATGGAGCGGCTGCGGCGATCCAGCCCGGGGCGGGTCCAGACGCTGCCCCAGGCGTAGCGGGTGATGAAGCTCTGGAAGTCCTCGGTGAAGGGTGTCGTGGCCGACTCCGCCCGGTCGACGTGGGCGTCGCCGAGCACCTCGCGGCGCACGCTCATCCCGGGCTGGTAGGGGTCTGCGTAGTTCGGCGGCACGGGGGCTCCTGAGAGATGAGACGGGCTGTCGCGGTGGGGTCTTCGGCCGGGAGCCGGGACGGCATCGACTGCCGCTCCCGGGTCGTGGATGGGACAACCAGGTCGCACTCACCGCCGCCGGTCACGAACGGCCTGCCAGGCCGTGACGGCGGCATCCACCAGGAGGGACGCCTCTCCCAGGTACGAGCCGGGTTCCGCGGAGCCGGGCCCGCGTTCGGACAGCAGGTCCCCTCCGGCCGCGTGCGCGCGTTCGCGCATCCGGTCCACGTCCACGACCAGACCCGGGACCAGGTCGGCCGCCTGCGAGGCGGCGACGGCCGTGAGTTCGCACAGCCGGGTGAACACGGGCCATTCGGCGTGCCACGAGCCGTCGGGGCGCTCGTCGACCGCCCCGGCTGCGGCCGCGTGCAGCTGGTGGGCCAGGGCCGGGGCCTGCAGGGCCGCCGAGCGGATCAGGATGCCCAGCACCGGGTTCTGCTTGTGCGGCATGGTCGAGGAACCCCCGCGGCCGGGGGCCCGGCCCTCACGGACCTCGCCGATCTCCGGGCGGCCCAGCAGCACGGTCCCGTTGGCGACGACCCCGAGCGCGTCGGTCACCCGGGTCAGGGCGTCGCCGATGCCGGTCACGGCGGCCCGGCGGGTGTGCCACCCGATCCCGGCCGGGCTCAGCCCGAGCAGCGCGGCGAACGTCTCGGCGAGCGCGGACTGGTCGGCGCGAGAGGTGATCTCGGTCCCCAGGGCCCGGGTTCCGCCCGCGCCGCCGTACTGCACGGGGTAGACCAGGGTGTCGAGCCGGGTGACGGCCTCGCCGATCCCGGTCAGCCACTGGGCGCAGCGCAGCCCGAAGGTCGTCGGGACCGCCCACTGGCTGAGCGTGCGGGCCACCGTGACGTCGTCACGGTGCAGCCGCGCCCGGGCCGCCAGGTCGTCGCCGGCCGTGACCAGGTCGGCCCGCACCCGCGCGACCGAGGCCCGGCCGATGAGCATCAGTGCGCTGTCCATGACGTCCTGGCTGGTGAGGCCCCGGTGCACGGCCGGGGCCGCGTCCCCGCAGGCTTCCCTGAGAACGGCGAGCAGGGGGACGACCGGGTTGCCGGCGGCCTCGGTGGCGGCGGCGAGCGCGTTCAGGTCGACCTTCAGCACGGCGGCGGTGCGTTCGACGGCCTCGGCCTGTTCCGGCGGAACCGCTCCGGCCTGCGCCAGGACCCGGGCCCAGGCGGTCTCGACCCGCAGCAGGGCGGTCAGGACGGCCCGGTCGTCGGCCAGTCGGGCGGCCCGGTGCGATCCGGGCGTCAGCAGGCCGCTCACGCCGCGTGCCGGGGAAAGGTGAGGAAGACGGTTTCGCCCGGGCCCTGAAGGTGGATGTCGAACCGCAGGCCGCCCTCGGCGTCGGCCTCGATCTGGAGTGTGGAGCGCTCGGCGTCGGTCAGCGACCGGGTGAAGGCGTCCGACTCCCCCGGCAGGTACGCCCGGGTGAACAGGCGATCGAGCAGCCCCCGGGCGAAGAGCGTGATCCCGAAGAACGCGGCGCCCCCGTGCACCGGCCCGGGCGTCAGGGTGGTGAACAGGTAGCGGCCCGAGGCGTTCGTGGCGGCGCGGCCCCACCCGGTGAAGTGCCCGTCGCGGTGCAGTGATCCTTCGCGCCGGGGGACGTGGCCGTGCGGGTCGGCCTGGCGGATCTCGACCAGGGCGTCCGGGACGGGCTCCCCGGCGCCGTCGAAGACGGTGCCGTGCAGGAACACCGATCCCGGGGCCGCGGGGGGAACCAGCTGCCCGCCGCCCTCGTAGGGCAGGGCGTAGTGGAAGAACGGCCCGATGGTCTGGCCCGGGCTGGCCGCGAACGAGTTCTCACTCATGGTCCTCGGGCTCCCGCGGGGTCGAGTGCGTTCCGGTCAGCACGATGTCCCAGCGGTAGCCGGTCGCCCACTCGTGCGTGGTGAGGCCGTGGTCGTAGACCGCCACGAGCCGGTCCCGGGCCCCCGGCTCGGTGATGGACTGGTAGATCGGGTCGAGCGCGAAGAGCGGATCGCCCGGGAAGTACATCTGGGTGATCAGGCGCTGGGTGAACTCCGTGCCGAACAGCGAGAAGTGAATGTGGGCGGGGCGCCAGGCCTTCAGGTGATTGCGCCACGGGTAGGGCCCGGGCTTGATCGTGACGAAACGGTAGGCCCCGTCGGCATCGGTCAGGCAGCGCCCCACCCCGGTGAAATGGGGGTCGACGGGTGCCGGGTGCTGGTCGTGCTTGTGCACGTAGCGGCCCGCCGCGTTGGCCTGCCAGATCTCGACCAGCTGGTGACGCACCGGCCGGCCGTCGCCGTCCACGACCCGCCCGGCCAGCACCATCCGCTCGCCGATCGGCTCGCCGTCGCCCTGGATCGTCAGGTCGGACTCGATCGGGTCGACATCGCCGTGACCGAAGACCGGGGCCACGAGTTCCACCCCTTCGGGATCGGCGTGGCGCAGGTCCTTGGTCGGGTGCCGTAGCACCGAGCTACGGTAGGCCGGGAAGTCGATACGGGGCTGCCGCGCGCCGGGGTGCACGTTCTCCTGGGCGGCGGCGATCTCCGCGCTGAGCTGCTCCTGCGGCTCCAGCTCGAGAGCCGTTCCGGCTCCGTGACCGGGAAGTGAGGTGGGCACGTCGTCACGGTAGGTTCTCCCGAACCCGGCGGCGATCCCGTTCTTTCACTGAGCGGAAGAACGCACTGCACCCGGAAACAGGATGACTCCCGGGATTTCGGTGGCATCACCCTCCTGGCCGTGCTTTCCGCGTTCGGCGACGAGCACCGGCGGGAGAACACCAAAGCTCTTCAGCTGGAATGTCTTTGGTCAGAACCGCTCCGCCCCGGCCCGACCGCACCGGGACCGAGCCCGCCCAGTGCCTCCTCCCGGGCCGCGGTCTCAGGGGTGACGCCCGGGGCCGCGACGCGGATCGTCACGGGTGTCGGACGAGGTTCGCCCGCAGGACTTCTTCGAGGTTCATCTCCACCTCGCGGGCGGGAACCCCGGCCGCGAGTGCTGCCCTGGCCAGTTCCCCGGACGCGGGGGTGAACGTTTCCCCGAGCAGGCGGTCCTCCGCGCGCAGCGCGTCCTCGAGCGGGCCGTCGGCCGCGTCGATCGCCGCGGTGGCCGCGACGCGGACCCCCTCCGGCAGGGTCGCGATGGTCCGTGCGACCCGATCAACGAATTCGTCCAGTTGCGCGGCGGGCAGAGCTCGGTTCACCCATCCCCAGCGCTCGGCGGTCGCCGCGTCAACCAGATCGCCGGTCAGCACGATCTCGAGGGCGCGAGCGCGCCCCACGAGGCGTGGCAGGTGGGCAGTCGCCCCGGCCCCGGGGACGATGCCGGTCAACGCCTCGAACTGACCGAACGCCGCGGTCTCGAGGGCCGCGAATCGCAGATCCAGACTGGCGGCCAGCTCGGATCCACCGCCGCGGGCGAGCCCTGCGACCTTGGCGATGGTGGTCTGAGGCAGACGGCGCCAGCGTTCATGGAGCCGCATCATCGGGCCGGTCCCGGCAAGCGTCCCTTCCGCGATCGGGAGGGCGGCGTACGTCGCGGGGTCCTCCACGAATGTCAGGTCACCGTGCGCGATGAAGAACTCCGGATCGGCGCTCTGGACCACGACGACCTGGAGGTCGGGATCGTTCTCGGCCGAGGCGGCGACGGCGTCCAGGTCCAGCAGCAGCTGGGCCGTCATCAGGTTGACGGGCGGGGCGTCGATCGAGACCCACAGCACGCCGTCCTGGCGCTTGAGATGGAGGCTGGGCAGGGACTGGTCGGTCATGAGATTCCTTCGGATCGAGGTATCTCCGGTATACCTGGTGTATGGCAGGTACTTCAAAGAAACCTGGTATCCGCGAGGATCAGGTTGCCCCCGGCACGATCGTCGGACCACAACGCGAGCTCCTGGATCAGCTCCTGGACAAGTGGGGTCAGCTGCTGCTGGCCGCGTTGTGCCAACAGCCGCGGCGCTTCAACGAACTCAAGCGCGAGTTCGACGGGATCACTCAGAAATCGCTGACGCAGACACTGCGACGACTGGAACGCAACGGACTCGTCGAGCGCGAGGTGCTGAACCAGCGCCCCATCGCCGTGGAGTACCGGATCACGCCACTGGGGCGCACGCTCGAGCAGCCGTTCCTCGCTCTGCGGACCTGGACGGCCGATCACCTCGCCGAAGTCGAACGGCACAGAGATGCCTACGACAGGACGACGTGACGGTGAGGGGATCCGTCGGACACCGGCCCGGGTGTCTGCTGTCCGCGCACGAACGGGTGCTCCGGCTCTACCGCCCCGACGCCATGGCCGGCCCTCGATGCCCGATCCGGTGCGCTGATCGCCCAGGCTGATCTGAAAAAGGCTTACTGCTGCGACATCGAGCTGCTGGCGACGTCCGGCTCGATGGGGGCGAGGGACAGGACGGTTCGGTGATCCACCGGGCCCGGTTGACCTCGGGCGGGATGGATGTGACCTCCTGCCCAGGGGTCCGGACGAGGCCTTCGTGGAGTGGAGCGGTGGCCACCCGGACCCGAACACGCCGGCGGTGGTGATCGCTGGTGAGAGCGATGACGGCCTGGTGGTTCCGCAGCTACCGGGTCGATCCTCGCCCCGGCGAGGTCCAGGCCGAGTTCACCTCACATGCCCGTGACGCCCACGACCTGGAACCCATCGGCGACGGGTCCTGGCCGACCACCCATCCGACCGGTCACCCCGTGCGCTGGGCCGACGCGTAGTGCTGGGGCCGGTTCTGTGGCCGGCGCGCCGACAGCCGTTCTCCCGCTGGTGGAGGCGCGTACCCCACACGACGCCTGCCGAAGATCTGTAGACACCGCGCGGATGATTTTGGCAGGGTCCCGTCATGAAGGTTGGGGCGCCGCGAGGCGCGGTCGATCACGTCCGGCAGAGTTCGTACAGCCGCCCGGGAAGACACGCACCCCTGCTCACCAACGCCATTTCCGGCGAAGGCCACCTGGTTCAGCGCCTTTCGATGCTGGCCCGCAATGTGATCGTCCACTATCGCGCGTCCGGTGAGTCCTTGCCCGGAGCGACCGCGGGAGACATCCATCTGCGCCGGCTGGAGGACATTCTCGAGACCGACCAGTCCCGCCACGGTTCGCCGCTGACAGCACCCAGAAAGATCACCGAGCGGGTCCAGGGATGCTGCCGCGACCACACCCTGTTCTGTGTCGGCGCCCTGCGCCAGCTCGGTGTACCGGCCCGCAGCAGAGTGGGTTTCGCCACCTATCTCTCGCCCACCTGGAACCACGACCACGTCATCGTGGAGGTGTGGATGGAGGGCCGCTGGAGGCGGTTCGACCCCGAGATTGCCGATCCCTTCGATGCTCTCCCCACCCCCATGGACATCCCGGCCGGCCCCGGCGCCCCCTTCCTGAGCGCCGCCCAGGTCTGGCTCGGCCATCGGGACGGCTCGCTCGACGCCGCTCGGTTCGGCGTGGCCGAGGGATCCCCGCTCGCCGGGGACTGGTTCGTGTTCAACTACGTGATCGACGAGGTGGCCCACCGGTTCGGGGATGAACTGCTGCTCTGGGACCTGTGGGGCGCCAAGGTGAATGACGTGTCCAGGGCCCGTCCGGGCGACCTCGATCTCATTGATCACGTCGCCCGCCTCCTGCTGGCCTCCGACGAGGGTGACCAGCAGGCCGAACATGACCTGCTCGCGCTGTACACCGAGGATGCTCGCCTCCACCCGGGCAGAAGCATCGCTCGCTCCGGCCAGCGCATCGCGGTAACGGATGACAGGCCCGCAGGTTCCGCCGCTCAGGAACGGGTTTCGGGGATCCCGGGAGTTCGTCGCGTGGGCCACGACGATCCGGGAGGATGTCTGAGCAGGAGCCGGTGACGAAGGCCGTCGACGCTTGAGTGCTGCCACCGCGGGCTCCTCCCGCGGTGGCAGCAGGCCACGGTTGGACGGCTGCGGAAAAGCTGGGGGGACCACACAGCCGGGTACGAATGGTCCCTGGTTGATCTAGGCCTTCTACCGGCTACGGGCTCGCGCCAAGCTGGGTGCGGGCCCACAGCCGACGGCCCGAAAGCCGCCTATTGCCGTGCGAGCATCATGTTCACGCGAGCCCGCATCGCCCGCTAGGAGAACCATCATGTCTTTGTCCCTGGATCCTGAAATCGCCCAGGCGCTGGCGCCCATGGCCGGCGCCATGGCCGAGGCCAGACCGCCGGCGGTGGGTGACATCGCCGGCCGGCGCGCCCTGTGGGAACCCATCATCGGTGCCGCGAGCAACGCCCAGCCCATCCCGTCCGACGTCACGATGACCGACTACACCGTGACCGCCACCGACGGCGCCCGGATCACGGCGCGCTGGTACACCAAGAACGACGCGACGCCGGGTCCGGCTGTGCTCTTCCTCCACGGCGGCGGCTACATATTCGGGCACATCGACTTGTTCGACGGCCCCGTCGCCCGCTACACGGCAGCCTCGCACGTGCCCATGCTGTCCGTGGAATACCGCCGCGCGCCCGAATTCCCGTTTCCGACACCGCTCGAAGACGCCTACGCCGCACTGCTCTGGATCCATGAACACGCTGACGATTTGGGCGTGGACCGCGAACGAATCGGGGTGATGGGTGACAGCGCCGGCGGCGGTATGGCAGCGGCGCTGGCGATCCTGACTCGCGAGCGCGGCGGTCCGAAGATCGCCCACCAACTGCTGATCATGCCCATGCTGGACGACCAGCCCGCCGCACCCGATTCCCACATCGAGCCCTACCTGCTCTGGTCCAGGGACGACAGCCTCACCGCGTGGCCGGCCCTGCTCGGCGGGGGTGCGGGCGGGCCCGGCGTCCCGCCCACCGCCGCGCCCGCCCGTCTGGGTGATGCTGCCGGCCTCCCGCCCGCCTACATCGAGGTTGGCCAGCTCGACCTCTTCCGCGACGAGGATCTCGCCTACGCCGCCAAGCTCAGCCGCGCGGGTGTGCCGGTCGAGTTTCACCTGCACCCCGGCGCCCCGCACGAGTTCGACTCCATCGCCTTCACCTCCGACGTGGCCCGGCGCGCGATCGCCGACCGCATCCGCGTCCTCAGATCACTCTGAACCACCGCCGACAAGGAGAGCACCATGATCCCCGACGATGATCTGTCCCGTTCCTTGACCGTGACCAGCCCCGACGACCCCAGCACGACCTACATCTCGCTGGTCGGCAACACGTACGCGATGCTCATCTCCGGTGAGCAGACCGACGGGGCCTACTGCCTGATCGACATGCGTGTGCCCGACGGCGGCGGCCCGCCCCCGCACCGGCACGACTTCGAGGAAATGTTCACCGTCCTGGAGGGCGAGATCGAGTTCACCTTCCGCGGCGAGAAGCACGTCGCCCGGGCCGGCACCACGCTCAACATCCCGGCGAACGCCCCGCACAACTTCCGCAACGTCTCCGGCGCGCCCGCCCGCATGCTGTGCATGTGCACCCCGGCCGGCCAGGACGAGTACTTCCAGAAAATCGGCGACGTCGTCACCGGCCCGGACGCTCCCGCCTCGCACCTGACACCGGACGAGGTGATGGAAAGGCGCCGCCGGGCAGCGGAACTCGCCGACAGCTATCGCAGCGTCTTCCTCTGATCCCGATACGAAGAGCCCTCTGCCGAGGGCTCCTCGTATCAGCTGCGTATCCCCGAGCTCACGAAGTACCCAGCCCCGCCAGATAGCTCTCCATCAGACGCAGGGAGACCACCTCCCACGTCTGACCTTCATGGCCGGACTGCGCCAGCATGGCCCCGAACCAGGCGATGTCCCACGCTTCGACCTCCCGCCGGATCGTCCCGTCCAGCGCCCCACGCCGCAGCACGCCACCGATCTCCTCATGCAGCGCCCGTTGCTCAGCCCTCGTGCTCTCGTCGAGCACGGTCGGCCCCCCGGTCAGCGGCAGGAGCAGGTCGTCGGCATCCCGCACGACGGCCGACCAGAAGATCCGCAGCACCTGCGTGGCCGTGCCACCTTCCGCGGCTGCGCCCGCCAGGTTTTCCCGGAGCCGCTGGAACGACCGGTGAGTGAGGTCCCCCAGTAAGTCCTCCCGGGTCGGGAAATGGCGGTACAACGTGGCGACCCCGACCCTGGCGTCACCGGCGATCGTGGCCATGGGCACGGCCAGACCCTCCCGGTGAACCGCCTTCATCGCGGCTGCCACCAGGCGCTCACGGTTGCGGTGGGCGTCACTGCGTCTTTCTCGTTGTTCGGATGGGGACATGCCCGCAGTGGCCATGCTCTAGTCAATCGCCTTCCTCTGTCGGGTGAACAACCAAACCGCAAATGGACGAAATCGTCCGTTTCGGTTAGCGTCGTCCACCATGGATGGACCACCGCCCGGCCCGGGCGGAGTCGCCACCACGGATGGATCAGTTCCGAGGCCGAACGAATGGGACATGGTGCGCCCGCTACGCCGCCCGGAGCCCCAGGAACCTACGGGAGACTGAGCGATGGACCGGGCCCTGCTGGCTGACTTCCTCCGAACTCGCCGTGAGGCGCTGCAACCGGAAGACGTCGGCCTGCCGCGAGGACCGCGGCGACGCACCGGCGGCCTGCGGCGTGAAGAACTCTCCGCGCTGGCCGGCATGTCGGCCGACTATTACGGCCGGATCGAGCAGCAGCGCGGCCCGATTCCCTCGGAGCAGATGCTGACCGCCCTGGCCAGGGTCCTGAATCTCAACCCGAGCGAGCGGGACCATCTGTTCGCCCTGGCCGGCCATCCGGCACCCGGCCGGATCGCCAACGAGAACGAGCTGAGTCCGACCTTCGCCCGGGTGCTGGGGCGGCTGTCCGACACCCCGGCCCTGGTCCTGTCCCGCTACGGCGAGGCGCTGGGCCGCAACGCCGCCGCCGTCGCGCTGCTGGGCCATGACTACATGCGCTACGAGGGTCTCGCCCGTTACCTGGTGTACCGCTGGTACACGGATCCGGTCGCCCGCGAGCTGTTTCCTCCGGAGGACCACCCCGAGCGTGGGCGGGTGTTCACGGCCGAGATCCGCGCCGCCTACACCGCCGACCCGAAAGGCCAGGCCCGCGAGATCGTCGAGGCCCTGCTGGAGGTCAGCCCGGAGTTCGCCGAGACCTGGCGCCGTCACGAGGTCGGCGTCACCCATCACCACTACAGCAAGCGCTACTGCCATGCCGAGCTGGGCGAGCTGGAACTGTACTGCCAGCCCGTGGTCGACCCGGAGCGCGCCCAGGAGATGCTCGTCTACACGGCCGAGCCGGGAAGTCCCAGCCAGGCGAAGCTGGACATCCTTGTCGCCCGCACCCGCAACGACCACAGCCTGTCTCCCTGACCGTGCTATCAGTTCGGGTCCACTCCCAGCGCGGCAAAGTCGTAGCCGCCGAAACCGCTGCTGACGAACACGTTCGTGAGGCTCTTGGGCCGGTACAGCAAGGACTTGGACCACACCCCCGGATACACCCAGGCGTCCTCCACCACCTTGGCGTCGATGGCGGCCCAGTCCTTGCGGGCAGCGTTGTCGTCGAGCTCGCTGACCGCTGCGTCGATCATCGCGTCGATCTGCGGGTCACGGACGCTGAAGTTGTAGGCACCGCCCGATTCCCGGATCACCCGGCTGTCGACCAGCTGGGCCAGGAAGCCGTAACCGTCCGGCCAGTCCGCGATCCAGCCGTTGGCCAGCAGCCCCAGGTTCTCCTTCTTGGCGAACGAGGGCTTTCCCGCGTACAGGGCGGTGTAATCGCTCTGCGGATAGCCCTTCAGCGTCACCGTGATACCGACCCTGGCCAGGGCCGCCTGCAGCGCCTCACCGGCCGCCTTCTCCACGGGAATCTCGTTGCGGTAGCTGTAACTGGTCTCGAAACCGTCTGGCCGGCCGCAGGCGGCCAGGGCCTGCTCGGCCTTTTCCAGGTCACCCGTCGGCGTGCTCACCGGATATGCGTCGATGGCCCTGTGCCCCGGGATGCTCGGGGGCAGAAGGCCGGTCGCCACGTCCCCGCCGCCGATCGGGCCACCGAAAGCGGCCTGGTAGCCGGTGCGGTCCACCGCGTACATCACGGCCTGGCGGCACTCGAGCTTGTCGAACGGCGCGACCTCACCGTTGATCGAGGTGAACCAGGTCTTGGCGGTGGCGGCCGCGTCGGCCTGTTTCTTACGTTCCGGGTCGGCCAGAACCTGCGCGCGCGCCGCGCTGCCCAGACCCCGGTTGGCGACGTCGAGGTCCAGATCCCCCGACAGCAGCCGCTGGTCCAGGTCGTCCGGGTCCACGTTCAGCGACATCTCGATCCGGTCGGGCAGACCACCGCGCACCTGATCCGTGGCCGGATCCCACGCGTCGTTGCGTACCAGGGTGAAAGATTCTGCGATCTCGTAACTTTCGAACTTGTAGGGCCCGGACGAGACGTACTGCTCCTGGTATCTGGTCCCGGTGTCCTTCGCCTGCGGAACCGGCGCGGTGACCGGCAAGGCGGCCAGGTAGTCGAACCCGGCGAATGCACGGTTCAGGTGGAAGACAATGGTCTTCTCGTCGGGTGTCTCGATCGAACTCAGTCCCGTATCCGATTCGTACACGGAGAAGCCGTCCGGTACATCGGCGAGGAACTCGTTGAAATAGGTTGGACCGTGGGGAAAGGTCTCCTTGTCCAGCGACCGCTCCACGGCGTACTTCACATCAGCGGACGTGATCGGCGCCCCGTCCTGAAACGTCAGACCGTCTTTGAGCGCGTACGTCCAGGTCTTCCCGCCGTCGGAACTCTTGCCCAGTTCAGAAGCCAGATCAGGGACGAGAGTGGCTCCCTCAGCACCGGGGGCGGAGGAGTAGGTGACCAGGGTGCGCGAGTACAGGCGCGCGAAATTCCAGGAGTAGCCGTAATAGGTGTCACCGGTGTCCAGCGAGTCCCAGTCACCGGGGTTGGCCATCCGCAACGAACCGCCCCGGGCGTCCGACGAGTTCACGACGCCGCGACTGCCCGCGTCGAACGTCACCCCAGAATCGCTGTCGGACAGCGAATCACCGCTCCCGCACGCCGCGATCACCATGCTCAGCGCGGCAGCTGCCGCGACTGCGCCGATCCTGCGCCCACTTCTCATCCCCGCGCCCACTTTCACCTCACGATACGAACTGCCCATGAGATGGAGGCCCTCCCCGGTGAGAGCCCCCATCGTCGTCATCGGTACATCGTCCAGTACGACACCGGAGCCGGGCGAACCGGACCACCTCGTGATCAACTCAGGTGAGGACCGGCTCCAGGGTGGGATAGTCGATGTATCCCCGGTGATCACCACCGTAGAAAGTGGCCGGATCCGGCTGGTTCAGAGGTGCCCCCCGACGGATCCGCTCCGGTAGGTCCGGGTTGGCCAGCGCCATCGCCCCGACCGTGATGACATCGGCCAGGCCCGCCTCTAAGTCAGCGATCCGCTCATCGATCGTGGCACCCCCGCGATTGAGCAGCAGGGCCGTGGGCCAGTTCTGACGGAGCTCGCGGAGCAGCTCCTCGTCGCCGGTGTGCACCAGGTGCAGATAGGCCAGATTCGCCGGGGACAGAGCCGCGGCCAGCGCCAGGTACAGCTCGTGCGTGTCGTCCTCGGCCATGTCGTTGTACGGGTTGCCCGGGGAGACCCGCAACCCCGTGCGGTCCGCCCCGATCTCATCAGCCACGGCCGAGACCACGTCGACCGCGAACCGGATCCGGTTGGCGATGGTTCCACCGTACTCATCGGTGCGCCGGTTGGCATTGCTGGAAAGGAACTGGTGCACCAGATATCCGCTGGCGCCGTGGATCTCGACGCCGTCGAAGCCGGCCGCCATGGCCGCAGACGCCGCCTGGCGGAACTGACGCACCACCTCGCCGATCTCCGCCACGCTCAGTTCCCGGGGCGCCGGCATCTCCTGCAGACCGCTCGCGGTGAACATCGCACCCTGCGGCCGCACCGCCGAGGGGGCGACCGACTGACGGCCGTGCTGGGTGTTGCTCGGGTGAGATATACGGCCCGTGTGCATCAACTGCACGATGATGTGGCCGCCGGCCTCGTGCACGGCATCAGTGATCTTCCGCCAGCCGACGGTGTGCGCCTCGGTGTAGATACCCGGGGTGAGCAGATACCCTTGCCCGTCGGCGGACGGCTGGGTTCCCTCGGTGACGATCAGGGCCATCGACGCGCGCTGGCGGTAGTACTCGACGTTCAGTTCCGTGGGGACGCCCTCGGGCGTCGACCGGTCTCGGGTCATCGGGGCCATGGCGAGCCGGTGCGGCAGTTCCAGCGCCCCGACCCGGGCGGGAGTCCAGATGTCCATGCGGTTCCTCACTTCGTGAAAACTTCTGTGCCGACAATGAAAGGGAGCGGTGATCAGTTCTCCGGGACGGCAACGAGAACGACGACCTTGCCCGACAACGTCCCCGCGCCCGCCTGCTCGTGCACCTGGGTCAGATCGGCCAGCGGCACCCGCCGGGCGACGTCCACCCGCAGCTTGCCCTCGTCGACCATGGTCACCAGCTGGGCCAGTTGGGCCGCGTCCCTGCGCACGAACACGTCGATCCCCCGCACGTCGCGCTCTTCGTCGCTGGGCGCCGGCATCCAGACGGTGGTGTTCACCAGGACGCCACCAGGACGGATCACGGTGACGAGTGCAGCGAGCCGGGCCGGGTCGACAGGAGCGAGATTGAGGACGACGTCGACGGTCTCGGTGACGGCTGCCACCACGTCGGTGGTGGCGTGGTCGATCACCTCGTCGGCGCCCGCGGTGCGCACCTTGTGCTGGCCGCCCGGGCCGGCGACGCCAATCACGTACGCACCCGCGTCCTTGGCCAGCTGGACGGCGTAGTCACCCACCGCGCCACCCGCCCCGTTGATCAGGATGCGCTGTCCACCAGTGAGTTTGGCGTGGTCGAACAGGGCCTGCCAGGCGGTGAGCGCGACCAGCGGCAGGGCCGCCGTATCGGACAGCGGGAGACTCCGGGGCGCCGGGGCCAGCGCGTCGACCGGGGCCAGGACGTACTCCGCCGCCGCTCCGGTCTCGGCCATCGGCAGGAAACCGACCACCTGAGTACCGACCGCCGGCCCGTCGACGCCCTCCCCCAGCGCGTCCACCGTGCCGGCCACGTCGATACCCGGCGTGTGCGGCAGTTTCACCGGGAACGGGCCCTGCATCCGTCCGGCGCGGATGTTGCCCTCGACGCCGTTGAACGACGTCGCGGCCACCCGGACCCGCACCTGCCCCGTGCCGGGGACGGGCTGTTCCACTTCTTCGTAGCGCAGGACGTCCGGGGCACCGAACTCGTGGAAACGGACTGCCTTCATGCGAATAACCAGCTTTCGTGCCATCAGGTGTGGGGTCGCCATCAGCTTGACGCGGACGCGCAGCCGGTTGAAGGCCCACAACAACCAGGGACAACTTGTCCCCGGTTACGACCCGGCAGAAGCACATCGGAGAACCACGGAGACGGGGACAGATCGACCTGGTCTAAAGCCTTGAGCACGAGCACTCTTTCGGGCAGATTGCTTCGCGACGACAACTCCCGCAACCGGAATGGACACAGTTGTGACCGCGAACCAGACCACCGCTCTTGACCTTGCGAAGACCTTTGTCGAGGCACTCGAGATGCGAGACGCCGACCTGATCGCGCCCCACCTGGCCGATGACGTCGTCGAGGTCATCCCCTACTCGAACACCGGGAAGACGGAACCCTGGTTCGTGTTCAACGGCAAGGCCGAAGTGGTCAGCTACCTGAACACGATCGCCGGCAACTTCTCCCGCGTGAGCCTGCTCAACCAGCGGTACTCGGTGACGGACGACGGAACGGCCGTCTTCCTCCAGGCCGAGGGCGACCTCGTCCAGGCCGGCAGCGACGCCCCCTACCGCAACGTGTACGTCTTCAAGTTCGAGATCCGAGACGGGCAGATCACCCACGTCGACGAGTACGCCAACCCCATCGCCTTCGCCGTTCTCACCGGCCTGCCTCTGGGCTGAGACGCGCGGCCGTCTTCATCCCGGCTTTCTCAGCCACGAGACGTGGGCCTGCGGCAGTCCCCGATCCGCGCGATCGCGGCGGCCTGAACCGCCCCGCACCTCCGGAGGCTCCGGACGTGCGGGGCGGTTCCATGCGAGTTCGGTCGATCCGTTGGCGACCGCCCCTCCCAAGGGACCAACTGCCCGCCCCAGCACCTGAGACGCGCCACGACGCACGGCGCGCCTGGAGGGTGACGGTCTCGGTGGACATGGCGGCTCGCTTCCATCGCGTGCGGTTTCGACGCCGCGGGAAGATCCTTCTCAGGAATCTGTCGTGACGGGGTCGACCGGCTTCCTCGGATGCGGATTCCCGGGAATCTGAAGAGGATCGCGTGACACCGGCGACCGAGATGTTCTTCGACGTCGTCCGGGCCGAGACCCGGCTCCACACCGTGGCCGACGCCCGGCTGCGCGACCGCCACGGCCTGACGCCCGGGCAGTTTCCAGCTGCCGCACATCATCAGCACGGCCGAGAACTGCCGGGTGCTCGACATCGCGCGGGGTGAGCAGCTCGAGACGGCGCACCCGGTGCTCGAGCAGGAGCTGGTCGCCTTGACCGAGAGCGTGGCCCGCTCGAAGAACTGGCCCGCGTAGCCGTCATGGACATCCGCGGGCCGGTCATGAACGGGGTCGAGGCGACCAGGATCCTGTGCGCTCGCCCGAACGACCCGAAGGTGCTCGTGCTGAAGACTTTTGACACGGACAACGACGCCTTCGACGTTCTCCGGGCCGGGGCCGGCGGATTCCTCCTGAGAACCGTTCCTCGCGAGGAGCCTCGGCCGGGTTGGCCGGCACATCTCACCGACGTGCCCGTGTCGGTTTTGGGTCGCCGGGTACCGATATAAGGTCTTCACCGTGGAACGGTCGTGGCTCTTGGGAAGAGAGGAAGAGTACACCCGAGTAACGGGTCTTCTCGCCGACCGTTCCCGGCCCGTTCTGCTGCTGCGCGGTGACGCCGGTCTGGGCAAGACCGCGCTGCTCGAGGCCCTGGCCGCCGAGGCCACGGATTTTCGCGTCCTGCGGTGTGCCGGTTCCGAGGCCGAGAGCGACCTCACCTACGCCGGGCTGCACCAGCTCCTGTTCCCGTTGCTGCCCTCGACGGCCGGTCTGGGCCCGGAGCACCGCGCGGTGATCGACGTCGCGTTCAGCGTGACGTCGGGCGCCTCGCCCACGGTGATGGCGCTCGGTATCGCGGTGCTCGAGCTGCTCGTCCTCGACCGGGACACCCCGTTGCTCCTGCTCGTCGATGACGGGCACTGGCTCGACGAACCCAGCGCCCGCGTGCTGGCATTCGTGGCCCGCCGCCTGTCCGGCACCGCGATCCGGATGGCCGTCGCACTGCGCACCGGGCAGGACTCGCCGCTCGACGGCGCGGGCCTGCCCGAGCTGGGTCTGGAACCACTGACGCCGGAGGCCTCGGCCCGGCTGCTCGACCGGCGCTGGGCCGGGCTCAGCGCCGGTCACCGTGCCCTGGTCCTGCAGACCGCAGCCGGAAACCCCCTGGCCCTGCTGGAATTACCCCGCGCACCGCTGCTGGCCCCCGGGGCGGTGGGGTTGCCCCGCCGGCTGGAGCAGATGTTCGGCGCCAGACTGCGGGAGCTGCCCCCGGGAGAACGCCGGGAACTGCTCCGGGCGGCACTCGACGGGGCCGGATCCGCCCACTACCGTCTGCGGGACGTCGGGGTGGCCGGGCAGAGCGGGCTGCTGGCGCCCGACCCGGCCACCGGCGAGATGACGTTCCAGCATCCGCTGGCCCGCTCGGCCGTGGTCCAGGCTGCCTCCCCCGAAGAGCGCCGGGCCGTGCACCTCGACCTGGCCGAACGACACCGCGACGATCCCGAGCGCCGGGCCGTGCACCTGGCGGCGGCCACGGTCGAGCCGGACGACGAGGTGGCCGCTGCCCTGGACGACGCGGCGGCCTCGGCCACCCGCCGGGGCGGGGCCACGGTCGCCGTCACCTGGCTGACCCGGGCGGCGGAACTCAGTCGCCGGCCCGGCGACCGCTCCCGGCGGCTGGCCGAAGCCGCCTACCTGGCCGGTCAGGCCGGCGCTCTCGACGCGGCGCAGGATCTGGCGGAGCAGGTCGGCTCGGACGATCCCGCGGCCGTCGTCAGCGAGGGCTACATCGCCTTCTACCGTGACGGCGACACCGTCCGCAATCACCACCGCATCTGCACCCTGCTCGAGAGCGGCACCCTCGCCGAACCGCTGGCCCGGCGCGCCCTGGGCCTGCTCCTGCCGATGAGCCAGTTCGCCGGCGACCCGGCGCGCTGGCACCGCACCGAAGTGCTCTTCGCCCGTTTCCCCGAACTGGTCGAGGAGCCCTCGGCCATCGCCCTGGACGCCTGGGGCGACACCCTGCGCCGCGGCCACGACGTCCCTCGCCGGATCCGGGAGGTGCTCGCGGGGTCGGCCCCGGTCGGCCCCTGGGAGTCCATGCGGCTCATGGTCTCCGCCTCGTCGGTCGGTGTGCTCGGCGAGCACCGGGCCTTCCTGCGCCGGGCCGTCGAGCGAGAGGGCGACGACGGCGCCGTCACCACCGTCATGGTCACTCTGCAGATGGTCATGCTCGACGAGTTCTGGTCGGGCGACTGGGCACAGGCCGAGGCCACCGGACGCCGCGGCCTGGACCTCACCCTGCGCCACGGGTACCAGATGTTCGCGCAGACCTTCCACGCCTACCTCGGTCTGCTCGCCGCCTTCCGGGGCGAGGTGGAACCGGCCCGGGCACTGCAGGCATCGATCGACTCCTGGGGACGGCCCCGGGGGCTGGTCTTCTTCACCGACTACGCCGCGGCCATCGGCGCGGCCACCGCGATGGGCGCCGGCGACCCCGAGAGCGCCTACGCGTACGCCACCGCCATCACCGAACCGGGCACTTTCGCCCCCTACTCGCAACTGGCCACCCGCACCCTGCTCGACCTGGTGGAATCGGCCTGGCACACCGGCCGCACCGAGCAGGCCCGTCGCCACGCCGAGGCCGCGCGCGACGCCGGGCTGCTCACCCTGTCGCCCCGCCTCGGTCTCCTGACCGCAGGCGCACTCGCGATCACCGCCGACCCGGCGGCGGCCCGGGAGATGTTCGAGGCCGCAGTCTCGCACCCGGCCGGGCCCGACCACCCCTTCGAGCACGCCCGGATCCAGCTGGCCCAGGGGGTACGGCTTCGGCGGACCCGGGAAACCGGGGCGGCTCGCCGCGCGCTCGCCGGGGCTCTGGGCACGTTCGAGCGGCTCGGTGCGGCGGCCTGGGCCGAGCGCACCCGGGCCGAGCTGCGGGCGACCGGTCCAGGCGGTGGCCAGTCCCTGACCCCCCAGGAACGTCAGATCGCCGAGCTGGCCGCGGGCGGCCTGAGCAACAAGGAGATCGGCGCACGCCTGTACCTGTCACCACGCACGGTCGGGGCGCACCTGTACAAGATCTTCCCCAAACTCGGCGTCAGCTCGCGGGCCTCGTTGCGGGACGCCCTGGGCCGAGAACAGACACCGGATAAGTCGTCTGACTGATCCGTCGCTCCCGGTCGTCCCCGGAAGGTGGTCCTCCGATCATCCAGATTCCGACAACGGGAGCATCATGGACGGCCACGCGCCCGAAGGAGAGCTGCGGTTCCAGATTCTCGGCCCGGCCCGGATCTGGCGTGACGATGTCGAACTGGACACCGGGCCGCCGCAGCAGACCGCACTCCTGACGCTGCTGCTGGCCCGCGAGGGAGGTCCGGTCACCACGGGCCGGCTGGTCGACCTGCTCTGGGGCGACGGGGCGCCCGCCTCGGCCGTCAACATCGTGCACAAGTACGTCAGCGCGCTGCGGCACCTGCTCGAGCCAGGACTGCCGCCCCGGGCTCAGGGGACGTACCTGCTGCGACGCGAGAGCAGCTACCTGTTCCGGGTGGGCCCGGCCGAGCTCGACGCCGTGACCTTCCGCCGGCTCGTGGCCGAAGCGCGGGCCCGTCCCGCCGAGGCGCTCGATCATCTGTCCCGGGCATTGGCCCTGTGGCAGGGACGCGTGGGTGAGAGTGCACGATCCGAAACCGCGGTGCGCGGTCTCACCGCGCTGGATGCCGAGTTCCTCGACACCTGTGTGCAGGCAGCCCGCCTCGCGACGCGCCTCGGCAGGCCTGAGTCCGTCCTGCCCGCGCTTCACCTGGCGGCCCGGATCGCTCCGCTGAACGAGGCGGTACAGGCCGGCCTGATCCAGCTGCTGGCCACCGCGGATCGCCCGGCGCAGGCCGTGGCGGTGTTCGCGGCGACCCGGGAGCGACTGGCCGGCGATCTGGGCGTCCAGCCCGGGACGGCCCTGACCCGGGCACGGCGGCAGGTGCTGCACCGGACGGGCGACGGACCGGACGGATCCGGCCGCCGGCCCGAACTCGACCTGCTGCGGCGCACGTTCACGACGCCCAGGCCATCGGCCACCGTCGTGGTGGTCGAGGGCGAACCGGGCATCGGCAAGACGCACCTGCTCGACGCCGCCTGCGCCCAGGCCGCCCGGCTGGGGCTGCTGGTCGCCCGGGGCCGCGCCCCGGAGAACGACCCCATGCCTCCGATGTGGCCGTGGACCACCGCGTTCCGGGAGATCGAGCCCGGCTTCGAGCACCTGGACCAGGCCGTGGACCTGCTCGAGCGCAGTGACCGGCCGGTACTGCTCGTGATCGACGACCTGCAGTGGGCCGACCCGCAGACTCTGCGTCAGCTCAGGCATCTCGCGGTCCGCTCTCCCGCCCGCACCGTGATCCTCGCCGCCCTGCGCGATCGCGCACCGCTGCCGGCGCCCGACCTGGTACGCACGCTCACGGCCCTGAGCCGCGTCCCCGGGCAGCGGCGCCTGACCCTGGGCCCGCTCGACCCCGACCGGATCGCCGACCTCGTGCACCAGGAGACCGGCCGGGTCGTCGAGCGAGCCGCTCTGCGCCGCCTGACCCAGCGGGCGGGCGGTAACCCCTTTCTCGCCCGGGAACTCGCGCACACCAGGGGCGAGGGCGTTCCCGTGGCCGTGCGCGACGTGGTGCGGCAGCGCATGACCAGCCTGACCCCCGACGAACGCTCTCTGCTTCAGGTCGCGGCCCTGATCGGCCGGGACGTCGACCCCGACCTCCTGACCCGGACCGTGCGGACCGCGACGGGCGGATCCTCGGCGCGGCCCGGCCGAGAGTCCCCGGCCGAGGTGCAGCTCACCCTCGAACGGCTCGAACCCGCTGTCGGGCTGGGCCTTCTGGATCCGGCCCACGACGGCATCACCGGCGCCGACGGCGCCGACGGGTTCCGCTTCACCCACGAGCTGCTGCGTGAGGCGGTCGGGGCGACCGTGGGTCCAGCGCGAGCGGCCCTGCTGAGCCGTCGCATCGCCGAGTTGACGCGACCCGGGGCGCTGCGGGCGATCAGCACCACCGTCAGACGGTCACCGGTCCGGGCTGGGCATCTCGGAGCCTAGGGCCTCGCCCGCGGATGATCGACGCGGCGCCGTGCCGACCGCGCGCTCAGCGTCGCGGGCCTGAGGGTCGCGCGGCGGCGGGCAACGCCGTCAGCCCCTCCTGCGGACCGAGCGACCGGTGCCCCAGGTGCCAGGCGAGCACCCAGACAAGAGCTTCGGGACGCCGCGCCTGGCCGAGCAGCCGCAGCAGCCGGACCGGCAGCGAGACCGGGTCCCCCGAGCCCTCGGAGACGTTGCCGTACCGGGTCCGCAGAAGTGCCGACGCGCGTCCGTACGCCCACGCCTGCCGCCACACCGGGGCCACCGACGAGCGCAGCCGCACGTGCACGATCGCCTGGGGCTCGAAAACCAGTGGAGTCCCGGCCAGCTGGATCCGCCAGCACAGGTCGGTGTCCTCGAGCGTCCCGACCTCGGCGTCGAAACCACCGACCGCCTCGAAGACGTCGCGACGCACGGCCAGGTTGCCCGCCCCCGCGTGCGGCAGGCCGGGCCCGAACGGCGACTCCTGCAGCCCGGAGTTCTGCTGCAGAGGCCGCGAACGGTAGGCGCGGGGCGAGTTCAGCTTGCTGGGCTCGAACCGACCCGCGACGAAGGAGTTCACCGTCAGCGCCTGCCCCAGGGCCGCGAGCCAGGTCGGGGTGACCTCGTCGTCGGCGTCGCAGAAGGCGAGGTGGTCGTAGCGGGCGACGGCGACGGCCGCGTTGCGTGCCGGCCCGGCCCCCGGACGGCTGGAGGAGTCGATGATACGCAAGCCCGGCAGACGGCCACGGAAGCACTCCGCAACGGTGCGGGACCCGTCGGTCGATCCGTTGTCACTGATGACGACTTCCCAGGCGCCGGCGTACGACTGCCGGGTGAGTGCTTCGAGCTGGAGCCACAACGTGTCCGCGGCATTGCGGCAGGCGATGACGACGGTGACTGACGGTGGGGCGGCGTTGCTCATCGATGGGCCAATCCTTGGCGTGGCGGGTGGCTTTCACAAGCCTAGGCAGGCAGGACAACCGCGTCCGGCCGCCGGGGCGGGACACTGGCCGGAGAGGCGACGATCGGTGACCTTCCGGCCAGAGGCACCGCGACTGCCGATCGCTCTCCTACGGTGAAAGCCTCGGTACAGCACCACGGAAGGTCATCATGAACGTCATCACCGGGGCCCGCCGCCTGAGCGTGCCCGTCCTGGCCTCGGCCGCCGCCGCGGCCGCCGGGCTGTGCTGGTTCGCGACATCACCAGAGCCGTCCCGCCCCCTCTCCCCACACTGTTCAAGATCCGAACCCATGACCACGGTCAGGTTTTCATCCACGCAACCCGCTCCATCACCGCGCGAGGCGTCCGAACGACTGGGCGAGGCCCACGTCCGGACGGCACACCCGCAGGCCCGGCTCATCCGCGGCGCCGAGACCAGCAGCCGCGCCGAGTACTTCTACGTCCTGCCGGACGGGCGTCCCGTCGCCCGGTTCACGTTCGCGTTCATCACCGCCGGATGGCACCTCGAGAGCGCGACCTCCTGCTGATCCGAGCTACTTTCGTCTCGGTGACCCGGGGCTGAAGAACGAGTGAACGGCACCCTTCGTCCTCTCCAGCGCCCGTCCAGTGCCTGCGGGTTGACTCTCCTTGAGCTCGACCGCCGAGAAAGCCGGTGAGGTCGGGACTTCGACGAGCGACGAACAGGAGGTGTTGCAGCCATGGCGAACCCCGACTGGTGATCCGGCCCGCCGGCGGCGGAACTCGCGCGCGGCACAGCCCGCCGCCGGCCCCGGGACCCGACGCCGCACCCGTCATCACCACCTCGAAAGGACGTCACCAGCAATGCCTGACGCCCCTCCGGCCGTGGCCGTGGTCTCCCCCAACCTGGTCATCCGCATGGGCCTGATCCATGTACTGGAACGCGAGGGTGGCTTCGAGGTGGTGCAGAACGAGACCACTATCGACGCCCTGAGCCCGCAGATCCCGTCCGACGTCACGGTGCTGGACCTTTCCGCACGTCCCGCCGGGGTCCTCGCGCCCCTGAGAGTGCCGGTGCCCGGCCGTCTTCTGGCGATCTGCTCACCGGGCCACCTTCCCGAACTGGGTGCGGCCCTCAGTCAGGGCCTGATCGGATTCGTGACCCGCGACACCGACACCGACGGCCTGCTCACGGCGATGAACTCGGTTCTCGCCGGCTGTGTTCACGTCGATGCCGCCCTGCTGCAGCCACTCGTCTCCCAGCTCACGCATCCGCGACGGGAATCCAAGCCGCTCGGTGACCGCGAGGCCGACATGCTCCGCCTTGTCGCCCAGGGTTTGACACACGGGCAGATCAGCACACGGCTGGGGCTGTCCGAGTCCACGGTGAACACCTACGTGAAACGCATCCGGACCAAGCTGAACGCCGGGAACAAGGCCGAACTCACCCGGCTGGCCATCGAACTGGGCTACCTGCCGAGTGCGGCCCGGTCGCAGGAACACTGACTCCTCCGTCCGGGCCCGGACGGCAGGCCCGGACGGCAGGCCCGGACGGCAGGCCCGGACGGCAGGCCCGGACGTCCGGGCCCTGCCGTGGTCGGCGCCCTCAGCCCGGCACCGGCACCCGGGCGCTGATGCCGCGCAGCAACTCGACCGCCGCGTCCACGTCCACCTGCCCGAACTCGACGAGGGTCGCCAGATCCTCCAGCTCCTTGGACAGGGCCGTGGCCCCGACGATGCCCTGGGTCAGTTCGTCGGACCCCAGCGTGCGGGCGCTGAACGCCGCCGCGCCCGCCAGCAGCATCGCCACCAGACACAGGACTCGCCAGATCTCCAGCGACGCCGGGAGCCCGAAGAAGTCCTCGAGAGTGTCGGTGAGGGCGCTGCCCCCGATGCCCGGCCCGGCCGCGGCCACCGCACTCACCGCGCTGCTGAGCACGGTGATGCGCTGGAGGCGCTTCACCAGCGGGCGCTTCTCGGCGAGGTAGGCCTCCACCTCCTCGCGCCGCTGCCCGATCCTCTCCAGCAACCGGTCCCGGGCGGTGTCCGCCGGCGACGGGCGCCGGGAATTCTCCTGCTGCGACAATGGACTCAGCTCCTCCTGATCGTGGTCGTCACTGTCCGGCCGCGCACTCCGCCGGCGCGTTCACCGGGTTGCACCGCACCGAGACGCCGCCGGGAAGCGTGACGGCGTAGTCGCTCTTGAACCGCGCGGCGATCCCGGGGGCCGGGTAGTCGGTGCTGACGAACTGAGCGCCACTGGCCAGCGCCGCGTCGCGCAGACGGGTGTCGTTCCGGCGCGCCTGCAGGGTGTCCTGGTCGGCCCGGGTGCGCACCAGGTAGTGCTGACGCACCAGATCCTGGATGCGGGCCGCGTTCGCGCCCGTCGGGTCGTTCTGCTCGACGAACGCGGCGTCGGGCTGACCTGGCGTCGAGTTCGTGAACAGGATGCGCCGTTCGAGCCCGTCATGGCCCTTGAGGTACTCCGTGCGGTAGGCGCCGGAGTTGTCCATCAGGAACATGACCTTGCCCCGGCTCTCGCCGACGGTGGGCCAGCCCTTCCCCAGCACCGCGGACTCCAGGGTGGCGGCGTCACCGCGAACGAGATCCGGGGTGATGATCTCCTGGGCCGGGAAGACCGAGGCGATGTCGGCGTCAACCGTGTCCATCCGCGACGAGGTCCACGGCACCGGGTCGGCCAGCAGCGCCTCCTTCACCGATGCCACGATCTTCTTGCGTTCGGAGGCCGGCTTGCCCTCGGTGATCTCGGCCTGCTGCTCGCGCACCTCCTGCTTCTGCGCGGCGGTCCAGGTGAGCGGCGTGTCCTTGAACTCGATCAGGAACGTGATCGGGATGTGCTCCGGGTGCCGGTCCGACCAGGTCTTGACCTCCTGCAGGCACTCCCGGAACGTCACGCAGTTGCTGTGGTAGTCGATGTCCTGGATGTGCAGCACCTTGTTGCCCGGCGCCCGCATCTCCTGGCCCAGCGAGCCGCCGAGCGTCAGGGTACGGATCAGCGGCTTGGCGTACAGGCCACCCTCCGGGTCGAACCAGACGTCGAACTCCAGCTGCCGCACGTTGAACTGGCCCAGCTGCTGGCCGACGGACGCGTAGGTGTACTCCAGCGCGTCGGCGGTGTCACCGACGATGGCCTTGCGAAAGTTGCTCTCCCGCTTCACGGCCTCCAGGTGATAGCTGTTGTGCGAGCCGATGACCTGGATCTGGTCGAGGGTGACCGAGTCGGCGATCGTGTCGGGGCCGAGGTTCTCCGAACCGGGAGGCGGGGTGCCCTCGCCACCCCCGCAGGCCGCCAGGGTGACGATCGCGAACAACATTGCCATCAGCGACCTCTTCTTCATGGAGCTCATCCCGCCACCTCCACCCGCTGCACGATCTCCGGCGCGAACAGGGCTGCGGGCGGGTCGACGAGCTGGGCGACCCGCAGAAAGGCACTGGCCAGAACCGCATCCTGGGCGGCGACCCGGCGCAGGTGCGCCAGGTAGGCACCCCGCTCCGGATCCAGGCCGGAACGGTCACCGACGGTCTCGGCGAACTGCAGATCGGTCGCGGCCACCGTCGACCAGGGGACGTCGATGAGAGCCTGCGCCGCGAAGAAGAACTCGGCGGACAGGTCGTCCGTGCCCTCCTTGAGCAGCCGTCCCAGCAGCAGGGCCTCCAGGGCGGCGACCGTCATACCCTGGCCGTACACCGGATTGAACGAGCACAGTGCGTCGCCCACGATCAGCAGACCCGAAGGGAAGCGTTCCATCTCGTCGTAGCGGATGCGGGTGCTGGCCGGGTAGCGCATCTTCACCGGCTCGCTCAGCGGCTCCGCGTCCCGGATGATCTCCGCGATGCCCGGGCTGGCGAGATCGGACACCCAGTCGAGCATTCCCGCGTCATCGGTCGGCGGCACCGCCCCGAAGCGGCCGGTGATCGTGACCACCCAGGAATCGTCTTCCTGGGCCAGGGTGAAGGCGCTGCGCGAACTGCCGGGATAGGCCCCGATCGACAGCCCCGCCATCCCGCCCAGATGGTGCGGCTCGCGGCGGTAGCGACGGGTCACGTAGGTCACCTGCGTCTCGATCCGCTGTTCACGCGCCGGCGGGAAGCCCAGGCCCTCCAGCCAGATCCGGCCCCGCGCGGCCCGCCCCGTGGCGTCGACCACGAGATCGGCCTCCTCGACCGAGCCCGGCGTCATGTCGTCGGTGAAACGGACGCCGTTGCAGCGCGACCCGTCCGACGTGATCAGCAGCCCGGTCACCGTGTGGCCCGCCAGCACGCGCACGTTCGGCAGTGACTCCACCCGGCGCCGGATCGCGAACTCCAGCAGGCTCCGGCTCGGGGCCAGCGCGAACATGCCGGAGGCGGCCCGGGCGAGAGGCCGTCCGTCCACCCACCACTCCATGTCGTCCTGCACGTCGAAGACCGGCGCGCCCCGGTCGATCAGCTCCTGGCTCAGCCCCTCGAACAGCTCGTCCAGCGCCGCCCGGCCCCGCGCCAGGAGCCCGTGCACGTGCCCGCCCTGCGGCACGCCTTTCCGGACCTCCGGCGCGCCCGGCAGCGCGTCCCGGTCGAGCACCACGACCTCGTCGAACGTCTCGTGCAGGGCCCGCGCCGCCAGGAGCCCCGCCACGGATCCCCCGATGACCACAGCCCGCCCACTCCGCGTATGTCTCATTCGTCCCAGGGTAGGCACATCCAGTGGAGCGCCACTGAACGAGCCGGCGCCCCGCACTGAACAACCACTGGACCCGGGTCCGGAAGATTCGCTCCACTGGCGATCAAGACCCGCTGCCCACGATGAGAGCGTGACCATCACGCCTCACCCCCTCACGCCGGGAACGCATTCCCTGCCGCTCGGCGACACCCACGTGATCTACCACGTCGCCGGGTCCGGCCCGGTCATGATCGCCCATTCCGGCGGCCCCGGCGTCGGTTACGCCTACCTGCGGTCGACGGCGCTCGAAGAGCACTTCACCATGATCTACCCCGAGCCGCTGGGAACCGGCGCCTCCGGCCCGCTCCCCGGGAAGGCGACGTACGACGACACCTACGCCGACGTCCTCCAGGCCCTGGTCGACCACCTCGGCATCGAACGCGCCCACCTGCTCGGGCACTCGCACGGCGGCGTCGTGGCCCAGCGTTTCGCCCTGAGGTTCCCGGAGCGGGTCGCCGGGCTCGTGCTCTACAGCAGCACCCCCGTCACCGACGCGGCCTTCTGGCTGGCGGCCCGGGACGCGACGCTCGCCTACCGGGACCCCTCGGTGCCGGAGACCGCCGACGTCGTCGAGGCCATCGTGACCGACTCCGCCGGGCTGGACGAGCCCGGCAAGACCGCCCTGCTGCGCCGGGCCCTTCCCGTGTACTTCGCCGACTTCTTCGCCCGCCAGGACGAATTCGAGCCGCTGCGCCGGGCCGTGCGCTCCTGGCCGGTGACGTTCGGGTCCACCATCGTCGATTACCGCGAGGAGCTGCACCGGCTGCGCGTTCCCACACTCGTCGTGACCGGCCGTCACGACTTCATCTGCGGACCCGTGTGGGCCCAGATGCTGCACGACCGCATCCCCGGATCCCGGCTGGTGATCCTGGAGAACAGCGGCCATTTCGCCAGTCTCGAGGAACCGGACGCGTTCGTCGAGGCCGTACTCCCGCTCCTGTGAAACCCCGATCAGAAGGAACACCGAGAAGCATGCCCAACCGCAGTCACTGGTACTGGCTCCTGCTGGTACCGATCGTGATCCCGCTCAGCACCCCGCTGTTCAACAGCAAGACCCCGGAACTCTTCGGCTTCCCGCTGTTCTACTGGCTCCAGCTCGCCTTCGTGCTGCTGGGTGTCGGCTGCACCGCGGTGGTGCACCTGAAGACGAAGCGGGAGGGCTGACATGCCCAACGCCTCCGATCACGTCACCGAACTGATCGTCTTCACCACGCTCTTCGCGATCGTCTCCGGCCTCGGTTTCGTGGCCGCCCGCTGGCGCCGCGCCGAATCGCTCGACCACCTCGACGAATGGGGACTCGGCGGGCGCAACTTCGGCGGCTGGATCACCTGGTTCCTGCTCGGCGGTGACCTCTACACCGCCTACACGTTCGTCGCCGTTCCCGCCCTGGTGTTCGCCTCGGGTGCCATCGGGTTCTACGCGGTGCCGTACACGATCATCATGTACCCGATCGTGTTCATGGTGATGACCCGTCTGTGGTCGGTGAGCTACCGCCACGGCTACGTCACCCCGGCCGACTTCGTGCGCGGCCGATTCGGCTCACCCACCCTGGCGCTCCTGGTCGCGATCACCGGCATCGTCGCCACCATGCCCTACATCGCGCTGCAGCTCATCGGCATCGAGGCGGTGCTGAAGGTGATGGGCGTGCACGGGCACCTGCCCATCATCATCGCGTTCCTGATCCTGGCCGTGTACACGTACAACTCGGGTCTGCGCGCCCCGGCCCTGATCGCGTTCGTCAAGGACACCCTGATCTACCTGGTGATCATCGTCGCGGTGATCGTGATCCCGTACAAGCTCGGCGGCTGGGGTTTCATCTTCGGCAGCGCGGAACAGGCTCTGGCGCAGACGAACCCGAAAACCGGCTTGCCCAGGGGCAGCATCCTGCTCAACGCCAACAACCAGCTGCAGTACATCACCCTGGCCCTCGGCTCGGCCCTCGCGCTCTTCCTCTACCCGCACTCGCTCACCAGCGTGCTGGCGGCGAAGAACCGCGACACGATCCGCAAGAACATGTCAGCCCTTCCCGCTTACACGTTCCTGCTCGGCCTGATCGCCCTGCTCGGCTACATGGCCCTGGCGGCCGGCATCAAGCCCGTGACCAGTGGCGGCAAGGCCGACACGAACACCATCGTGCCGCAGCTGTTCGACCAGATGTTCCCGAACTGGTTCGCCGGCGTCGCCTACGCGGCCATCGCGATCGGCGCCCTCGTGCCCGCCTCGATCATGTCGATCGCGGCCGCGAACCTGTTCACCCGTAACATCTACAAGGAATACCTGCGGAAGGACGCGTCGGCACGCCAGGAGGCGTCGGTCAGCAAGCTCACGTCGCTGGTGGTGAAGATCGGCGCGGTCGCGGTGATCCTCTTCCTGGACCCCCAGTTCGCCATCGACCTGCAGCTCATCGGTGGCGTGCTGATCCTGCAGACCCTCCCGGCCGTGGCGATCGGGGTCTTCACCCGCTGGCTGCACCCGTGGGCGCTCAGCACCGGCCTGGTCGCCGGTCTGGCCGTCGGGATCGGGATGCTGTACCAGATCCCGAACCCGAACAACGGCAAGGCCCACTTCGGCGGCTCCGCCTACAAACTCGCGCTGGCGGGATTCGACTCCGACAAGCAGATCTACGTCGGCTTCGTGGCCCTGCTGGTCAACCTGGTGGTCGTGGTGGTGCTGACGGCGGTGCTGCGCTCGGCCGGAGCCCCGCAGGGCGTGGACGCGACCGCGGCCGACGACTACGAGGCCGACCGAGGCACGGCTGACGCGACCGTCTGAGATGCGCGCACGGGCCCTGGGAGACCTGACTCCCAGGGCCCGTGCGCGTTCTCAGCCCACCCAGGCCCAGTCCGAGCGCCGGTACGCCGCCCGCAGCCCCGCTCGGCGCATCGCCTCGAAAGCCGCACCGCTCGGTCCAGTTCCGGCCGAGACCCAGTCGCACCCAGCCATGGCCGCGGCCTCGACCTGCACCCGGGTCAGCGCCTCCCGCACCGCAGCCCCCTCGTGGCCGGGTGCACTGGGCCCGCAGTTCAGCAGAGCCTGCCGATCCCGCACCACGAGCCCGGCGGCGGCCACCATCTCCTGCCCGTCCCAGGCCGCGAAGCTGAGGAAGGCCGGGTTGAACACCGCTGCCGTGTAGAGGTCCCGCATCGCCGGAGGCTGGCCGGCAGCCATGATCCGCGACCACTCCTCGACCTCGCCGGGCTCGATCGCCCCGGCCCGCACCCCGCTCGTGCCCAGGTCCAGGTCGTCGATGCGCCCGACGTGCCGCACCCGGACGTCTCGCGGGCGCAGCCCGTGCGCCGAGGCGATGAGGTCCCAGTTGCCCGGCAGTACCGACGGCGCCAGCCCGAGCGTGCCGGACGTGCCCCGATTGGCCTCCCAGATGTCGATCACGTCGCCGATCAGGTCGAACGTGATCGGCTCGGCGAACCCGAGACCCACCGCGCGACTCCAGCGGTCCGACGCGTCCTCACGCATCGACAGCACCACCCCGCCCGCGAACCGGGTGACACTGAGGCCCAGCAAGTCCGAAACCAGCTCGGGCACAGCGCTCGCGAGCTGGTATAGCGCCTCGGCCTCGATCCCCTCAGCCTCGGCCGGCACCGGCGCCGGGCGGTTCACGGCTTGTCCCCCAGCATCGGCTCGTCACCGAGGAGGGCGCGCAGACCCTCGCGGCGTAGCGCCTCGAGCTCGGCCCGCACCCGCTCCCGCCGGCCCCGGCGGTGCAACGCCTCGAGTTCCGCCCGGATCTCGGCCGCAGGAGTGCTCTCGGGTGACGAGAACCGCACTCTCGTGGGGCCCTTGCGCGTGAGCTGAGCGGTGATGTCGGCCAGGGCCGCCTCGCGGTGTTCCGGTTCCATGATCCTTCTCCGTTCCTGGGCGCGGCGCGGAGCCGGCCCGGTAGCAGGATGCCTGGCCGACGTTGACGCGGGATTGTCGATGACAAGCGGTTTTTGAGCATCATCGAGCACGCGCCGGCCGGGGTATCCTGGTCGACGGACCGGCGTGATCGATCAAAAACGGAGTTTTCTCATGCCTTTCGCAGATGCGGCCCAGGCGGCGTTCCGTGCGGGTGACACCGCGGCGGTCACCGGCCTGGCCGAGACCGAACTGCGGCGCAGCACCGCCGACGGCGATCTGGCCGGCCAGGTCGAATCCCGTTACTACCTGGCGCGGGTCGCCCTGCGCGGCGGTGATCTCGTCGCCGCCGGGCGGTTGGCCGAGCTGGCCCTCGCGGTCGCGGCCTCGAGCGGCGACCGCGCCCTCGAGGAGCGCCCCCGGCACGTGCTCGCCGCCGTCAGCCGGATGAGCGGCGACCTGCCCCGCGCCCGTCTGCTCTACGAGCAGAGCATCGCCCTGAACCTGGCCCTGGGTCACGAGCGCACGGTGGCCACCGAGTACTACAACCTGGCGATGTGCGAGCTCGGCCTGGGGGATCTCGAGCGAGCGGCGCAGATCGTCCGGCGGTTCCGGCGCTCGGTGCTCGAGCAGGAGTGGGACGACCTGCTGCCCTACGTCTGCCTGGCCCAGGCGTCACTGGCCTCGGCACAGGGCGACCACGAGAGCGCCGCGCTCATGATCGGGCTCTGCGAAGCCGCTTTCGCCGCACTGGGGCAGGTGCCCGATCCCGACGACGACGCCGAGCTGAAGCGGCTCCGGGCCACGCTCGGGAGGCCGTCCCTGGTCGAGGTGGTCGAGCGCGGAAGGCATCTCGACCCGAGAACTGTCCTCCAGGCGCGTCCCTAGTTCTCAGATCTGGTAGTTGGCCCGGTGCAGGAGGTAGTGGTGCAGCCGGTTCGCGGCGCTCGACCGCTCGTCCGGGCTGTCCGTCGCGGCCAGCAGCTCCCGGGCGTAGGCCCGCACCAGCACCTGCGAGCCGAACCGCCCCGGCGCCGTCTCGCAGAGCAACGACGATTCGGTGAGTTCCCTCAACAGAGACTGGGTCTCGGGCGGTTCCACCCCCAGCAGGCTGGCACAGACCGGCACCGTCACCGTCTCGTCGTCACTGAGGGCCAGCAGCCGGAAGAGCCGGGCCGCCGGTTCGCTCAGCTGCTCGTACGACCAGATGTACAGGCTGCGTGGGTCTTCCGGGCCGCCGTCCCGGGCGAAGGCCTCCAACCGCGAGGGCACCTGGCACAGCTGCGTCATCAGCTCGGCGGGCGCCAGCCCCGGGAAGGCCGAGGCCCGGGCCGCCACCAGGGCCAGCGCCAGAGGCAACCGGCCGCACAGGTTGATGATGTCGTCGAGCACGCAGCTCTCGGCGGGCCCGCCCTCGGGCAGCCGGGCCGCGAGCATCTGCCGGGCGGTCTCGGCCGAAGGCAGTTCGACCGTCAGCAGGCCGGCCCCTTCCACCGCCGCCAGCCCGGGCAGCGGCGGTCGGCTGGTCACCAGCACCAGCCCGTGCGCGGAGTTCGGCACGAGCGGGCGCACCTGCTGGATCGTGCGGGCGTTGTCGAGCAGCACGATCATCTTCTTGCCCGCGGTCAGGCTGCGGTAGAGCGCCACCCGGGCGTCCACCTGCCCGGGCAGGTCGGTGGCCGGGATGCCCAGCGAGAGCAGGATGGTGGCCAGCGCGTCCGGGGTCGGTACCTCGGCCCCCGCGCCGTCGCGCAGGTCGAGGTAGATCTGCCCGTCCTCGTACCCGGCCGAGAGAGTGTGCGCCAGATGCACCGCGAGGGTGGACTTCCCGACGCCGGCCATGCCGCTCATCCCGACGACCACCGGCCCGCCGGTCTCCCGCTGCACCGCGTTCTCCACGAACGCCATCTCGCTCTCGCGGCCCACGAAGACCGGCAGGTCGGGCGGCAGCTGGGCCGGGCGGATCCGGGCGGCCGGGCGCACCGTGTCACCGATCCTGCGCATCGGGGGCAGGGCCCGCACCGGGTCGTCGTGGCGGCGGCCGGTCCCCGGTTCCGCGGCCAGGGCCCGGCTCAGCACCCGCTGGCGGGCGCCGCGCAGTTCCGGCCCGGGCTCGAGGGCGAACTCCTCGTCGAGGCGGGCGCGCACGGCGTCGTACACGGCCAGGGCCTCCACCTTGTGCCCGGCCGCGTCGAGCACCTCGACGAGCTGGGCCTGCAGGGGCTCGTTCAGCGGGTCCCAGGAGGCGATGCGGCGCAGCAGGCTGAGCAGCCCGGCGGGGTCGTTCACCCGCAGGGCGAGCCCGGCGGCCTGGGCGGCGGCGTCGAACAGCTCGCGGTTGATGCTGTCGAACTCGGCTACCTCGAAAGCGGTTTCGGCCAGGTCACCGGCGTAGCGCCCGTTCCACAGGCGCAGGGCGTCCCGGTAGAGCGCCAGGGCGCGCGCGTCGTCGCCGGCTCGGGCGGCGACCTGGGCCCGGCCCACCAGGGCCCGGAAGCGCACCAGGTCGCTCATGCCCGGGTCGTCGGTGAGCTGGTAGCCGCCGCCCTGGCGCACGAGCCACGATCCGCTGTCGCGAGCGGCGACCCGGGGTTCGAGCAGCCGTCGCAGTGAACTCACGTACTTGTGCACGATGTTCACGGCGCTGGCCGGTGGGTTGCCGGCCCAGAGGATCTCGACGATCTCCCGCATGCCGACCTGCTGCCCGGCCCGGGCCATCAGCAGGGCGAACAGGCAGCGCTGCTGACGGGGGCCGAGATCGAGCTCGACGCCGTCGCGCCAGATCCGCACCGGCCCGAGAACCTGGGCGCGCAGTGATGATTCGATGGTCTCTCCGGGGTCCGGGGTGTGGGCGGTTTCGGGGGCTGAGGTGTCAGTGTGCATGTCTCCGCCGCGATTCTTGATGTCCCTAGCACGAAATCGGGCACAGTATGCCCATATTTTCCGAGCCGGAACTCTCTTCCCCGTGATGCTGTGAACTGCGGCACGCGACCACCGGCGTCGTCAGCACACTTTCTTCGCAGGTGCGAGCCCAGATACGCAGAAACTGATCTGTGCGGGAGATGTCAGGCATTCGCCGGGGAGATGCCCGGCCGCCGTTCAGCCGTTCGCGCGTGCGCCCGGCGTCCCGTGGTCGTCGCGCACCCCGAGGTCCCGGGCGAAAGCCGACGCCACCGGTGCCGTCTCGGAGTACGCCGGCAGGATCACCCCGACCCCCGTGGACAGGTGCAGGTTGCTCACCGGGATCTGGCGCACGCCCGGCGTGCGGCCGTTGCCGATGCGGGCCGGCAGCCGCGAGGGCACGAACCCCAGGCCGGTGCCGGTGGCCAGCAGGTCGAGGATCAGCGTCCAGTCGTCGACCTCGGCCAGGACACGGCGCTCGAGCCCGGCGTCGCGGAAGGTCTCGTCGATCAGCTTGCGCGAGGCCCAGGTCGCGGGCACCTCCACGAAGTGCTGGCCCGCCAGGTCGTCGAGCGAGACCTCGAGGGCGTTGGCCAGGGGGTGTCCCGGTCCGCAGGTGAGGGTGAGCTGCTCGGTCACGATCGGGAACATCCGCAGGCGCCCGGCCTTCTCGGGCAGGGCGGCCACCGCGCAGTCGAGTTCCCCGGCCTCCACCATGCGGATCAGCCGGGCCTCGGCGGCGGAGCAGACGCGCACGTCGATGCCGGGGTGGGCGGCCAGGAAGTCGCCGAGGTGGCGGGCCAGGGGAAGCATGTGCTGGGCGCAGCGGGTCAGGCCCAGCCGCAGGCGGCCGCTGAGCACCTCCTGGGTGTCGAGCACGGCCCGGCGCGCGGCGCCGACCGCCTCGATGGCCTGGCGGGCGGGCCCGACCAGCGCCTCACCGGCGGCGGTCAGCCGCAGCGGGCGGGTGCCGCGCACGTAGAGCTCGGCGCCCAGTTCCCGCTCGAGCATCTGGATCGAGTTCGAGAGGCCGGACTGCACGATGCCCTGGCTGCGGGCGGCGGCGGTGATGCTGCGGGTCTTGGCCAGGGCCGAGAAGTGTCTCAGCTGGCGGATTTCCAGGCGCTCAAGCACAGATCAGTCCTAGCGAGGGTAACTCGTCGTCGTCCGGGCGGGCTCGCACCACCGCGACGGTACGCGCGTACTCGCGGACCAGGGAGGGGTACTCGTAGCTCAGGGGCGTCCGCCGGGCGATGAGGCCACGATCGAGCAGACCCTCCAGGAGATCCTGCGCCCGTTTCGGGCCGACGTCGAGCAGGAGGGCCGCGGTGGTGACGGTGAGGCGTCCCCCGTCGGTCAGCGACATCAGGCTGAACGCGCGGGCCAGGTCGGCGGGCAGGCGCCGGCCGGCCCGCTGCAGCTGCCGGGCCGGCGGGGCCGGGGAGTCGGTGCCCGCCCCGGCCAGCACCAGGGCCGTGACCCGTTCCGAGGCCAGCGACCAGTGCGGCCTCTTCTCCAGCACGGCCGCCGCGTAACGGATCGCGAACGGCAGGCCGGAGAGGCGGCCGACCAGGTGCCGGGCGGCCTGCGGGTCGGCGTCGACGCGGTCGGGGCCGAGCAGGTCGCGCAGCAGGTCGAGGGCCTCGTCGGGATGCAGGGCGGGCAGGTCGCACCAGGTCCGCACCCGGCTGTCACGCAGAGGTCGTTGGCTGGTGACCACGACCGCCGACGAACCGGGCTGCCGGGGCAGCAGCGGGGCCAGCTGCTCGGCGTCGTGCGCGTCGTCGAGGACGATCAGGAACCGGCGCTCGCGCAACAGCGCCTGCCAGGCCTCGGCCGGGTCACCGGCCGCCCCACCGCAGATCCCCAGGAGCGAGGAGAGCACGAGTCCCGACGGAACCGGCTCTTCGTCCCGCCCGTGCAGCGAGGCCAGCACCTGACCGTCGGGGTACTGCTCGCGCAGATGGTGGGCCAGCTGCACGGCCAGGGCGGTCTTGCCGGTGCCGGTGAGCCCGGCCAGGCCGACCGCCCCGCCCCCCGGCGTCGTGACCTGGTCGGCGAGGCGGCGGATCAGGTCGGCCCGGCCGATGAAGCCCGGGGTCACCCCGTGCAGCGGGCGTACCGAGGCGAGAACGGCCGGGACGCGCCGCAGGACCGGCGTCACCACGACCGGGCGGCTCTGCAGGATCTCCTGGTGCAGGGTCTGCAGGGCCGGGCCCGGGTCCACCCCGAGCTCCTCGCCCAGCAGGCGGCTGGTGCTGTGGAACAGGCGCAGCGCGTCGGCCGGCCGCCCGGTGCGCAGCAGCCCGAGCATGAGCAGCTCCCGCAACCTCTCGTCGAACGGGTACTCGCCGATCACCGAGGACAGGGTGGCCACCGCCGAGCCGGGCTCGTCCCGGGCCAGGTCGACGCTCGCGCACTGCTCCAGAGCACTCAGCCGCAGCCGCTGCAGACCGGCCCGCTGCTGCTCGGCGAACGGCCCGTCCGCCTCACCCAGCGGGGTTCCCTGCCACTGGGCCAGGCCCAGACGCAGCGACGACGCGGCGGCCGTCAGGTCACCGGCCTGCTGTTCCGCCGCGGCCAGCTGCAGCTGGCGGCGCAGGTACCGGGCGTCCACCGTGTCCTCCCCCGTCAGCAGGCGGTACGTGCCCTGCCGGGCCTCGATCACGTCCGGGTGCCCGGCCTCGGCCAGGATCCGGCGCAGCCGTGAGATGAATGTGCGCACCCCGGGAACCGCCGAGCGGGGAGGCGTCTGCGTCCACAGGGCCTCGACCAGCTCGTCCACCAGCACGCTGCCCCCGTCGCGCAGCAGCAGGACCCCGAGGGTCAGACGGCACTGCGGGGTGCCCAGGTCGAGTTCCTGGGCACCCGACCAGGCCCGGACCGGGCCGAGCACGGAGAACCACAACCCACGGCGCGACGGCATGTCCCGGGCTCCTCTTGTCGGGGCCGCCCGGAGCACCCAGCGATGCGTCCCGGTCGGCCGATGTCTGTCCGCCAACCACACTGGCAACCCCGACTGCATAATCAATTCACAGGCGCTGACCCCGGAGTGAACGCGCGAGCCGCCTCGTACGTACGGCGTTCAGAGCACTCACCCGAAGCTCCAGACGTGGTCGTCGTCGGGGTGGCACGGGTACAGCGTCAGCTTCAGCCCCGCCACCTGGTTGCTGCCGTCGGGGTTGGCCACGTTCAGGCACAGCCCGCTCTTGACGTGCACCAGGTAGAACCCGCTGCCCTGGGCCTGCGCCCGGAACATCTGGTTGTCCCGGGTGCCGAACAGGCAGTTGTGCGTGTTCACCGAGATGCCGGAGCTGACGGTGCCGGAGCCGTTGACGTCGAGGCACCACTGCGACTTCACGTTGCGCAGCAGGAACGAGCCGTCCGGGTCCTTGACGGTCTGGTACTCCTGGTTGTCGCCGCTGCCCGGGGCGCAGGCGCGCTGGCGCACCAGCACGTTCTCGGCGACCGTGCCGGTGCCGTCAAGGTCGGCGCACAGGCCGGTCACCCGGTTCCGCAGCACCCCCACGCTCGTGGTCACGATCGTGGCGGCCGCGGTGGTGCTGGCTTTCGAGCTTGAGGACGCGTCGGTCGCCTTCGTCCCCCCGGTCACCGGGGCATCGTCCCCGGCGGTGGGGCCGGTTCCGGCCGTCTCCTCCGGCCGCGCCTTCGCGCCGCCACCGGCCGGCTGCGCCGCGGGATCCGCGACCGCGGGATCGTCGGCGCGCGAGGGGGTTCCGGACGCGGCGCGCTCGCGGGTGGGACGGACCCCGGTCGGCGTGGGGGACGGTGACCCCGTGGGGGCGACAGCCGCCACGGTGGCGGCCGGCTTCTCCTCGTCGCCGAACGAGCCGGCGATCGCCTGCACACCCTTCACCCCGCCGAACACCAGCGCGGCCACCGCGACCAGGCTGCCGGCCATCACCGCGACGCCCTTGACCCCGCGGGTCGGGAAGCTCAGCGCCGGGATCCGGCCGAGCCGGCCGGTGTTCGAGGAGGCCAGGAAGGCCGCCTGCTGCTCGTCGCGGTCGGGCGCCGGCCATGTCTCCTGCGCGAAGGTGTCGCCCTGCTCCCCCTCGGTCCCGGTTTCCTCGTCCCGTTCGGTCACCTGCAGCAGAACGGTCGCCAGGTCGTCGTCCACGGCCGGAACCTGCGCCTCGTCCCTTCCGTCGTCGTCCTGCGCCCGCGGGTCGGGGCTCACGTCAGTGGGTTTCACGTCTCTTCTCCAAGGACCACGATGAGGTCGTCTCGAAAACCGGCTGCGCGCAGCCGGTCGTCGGTGATCTGCGGGTCGGGCACGCCGGCACTCCTCGACGGTGAAGGGGACGCAAGGAGACCGGGAACCGGCCGGAGGGATGCAGCTCGCTCCGGCTTGACTCCGGACCCTCCGGCCGGGCCGGACCCGACATGACAGCACGCCCGCCCACCCGTCGGCACCCTGACGGCGGCGATCTGGCCGGAAGGGCAGACCTGTCGTCCCTGCCGGAGCCCCAGCAGCCCCGTCACCCAGGTGGTCGACGCGATCTCGTCCTGGGCCGATGTGCACGGCCGACGTCGATGTCGATCCGGATGCCGACCGGAAAGGGCGCGGTGAACGGATGCGAACCGTCCGGCGTAGTTCCGTTCGAGGCGCGTGGTTGCGACTGCCTCACCGACCTTCTCGCCCCTGCCCCTCGAAGGATGACGCATGTCCGGCCGAAAGCCCGTGCGACGGTGACGACCGTCGTGATCGAGGCGCCCGACCAGCTCAGTGAGTACGCGGTCGCCACCCTGCTCAAACCCGATTCGGCGATCCGCGTCCTGCCCGCCGCCCAGCGAACCCGGGCCGACGTCCTGGTGATCGTGGCGTCCAGCCTGACCGACGTGCTGAAGAGGCGGGGCGAGGCGTTGCGGCGGCCCTGCGTCCTGATTCTCGAGGAGGCCGACGGCGATCCGGGCGCGGACCCGGCCGGGGTGCTGCTGCGCTCCGAGGCCACCCCGGAACTGCTCGCCGCCCGGATCCGGCAGGCGGCCCGGGGCGCCGGGCGCGTGCGCGTGGCGAGCGCGGGGGCGGGGGCGGGCCCGGCCCTGGACGAACGGGAGAGGACGATCCTGCGGATGCTCGCCGAGGGCCTCGAGGTTCCCGAGATCGCCACCCGGATGAACTATTCGGAGGGCAACGTCAAGCGGATCCTCAGCCTGCTGATGAACCGCCTGGGGCTGAGCAACCGCTGGCAGGCGGTGGCCTACGCCTTCCGCGCCGACCTCATCTGACCAGCAATCGCGCGTCAACCGGTGTCCCCGATCGTGACAGCGTGCCCACCCACCGCCCCGGCGACGACTTCGCCCACGCCCTGATCACCGAGCACCGCCCGTTCCTGCACGTCTACGTGCGTAACCTGATGCGCGGTGACCAGTCCCGCGTGGACGACGTGGTGCAGGAGACCATTGCCCGGGCCTGGCAGCACCGGGGCCGGATCCCGGCCGGGGCGGTGCGGCCGTGGCTGTTCCGGGTGGCCCGCAACCAGGTCGTGGACCTGTGGCGCCGCCGCCCGCCGCTGCCGGTCGAGTCGTTCGAGGCCCAGACCTACGACACGGCCGACACCCACCAGGAGGACGCGTTCGAGCGGGTCCTGCAGGACCACGACACCGTCGCCCTGCTGAGGGGACTGTCCCGCAACCATCAGGAGGTGCTGGTGCACCTGTACTGCCTCGATCACTCGCAGACGCAGACCGCCCGTGCCCTCGGCCTGGCCGAGGGCACGGTGAAGTCCCGCGCCCACTACGCGATCGGGCGGCTGCGCTCGCAACGGGAACCGGCTTCCTCCGGTCTGAACGGGCGGGCAGCCCGGATCCACTCGCAGTCCAGCCCGCGCTGATGCACTGGACGTGCCCGGGCGGTCAGGCGCCGGGGTGCGCCCGGGGTCCCTCCCCCGGGCGCTTCAAAGAGTCACGTGTACCGGTCCGCAAGGAGAATTCCCATGCTCACCTTCGAAACCTCCGTCTTCGAAAGGGAGTACATCACCCTGGCCGACGGCCGGGAGGCCATCGTGCGCGGTGGCCGTCACCTCTTCGACCGGCTGCCGAGCGCCTTCGAGGGCGTCAACCAGATCGCCGTGATCGGCTGGGGCCCGCAGGGTTCCGCGCAGGCCCAGAACCTGCGCGACTCCCTGGCCGGGAAGCTGAAGGTGGTCGTGGGCCTGCGCGCCGGCTCCGGCTCGCGCGAGGCCGCCCGCGCGGCCGGTTTCACCGAGGAGAACGGCACCCTCGGCGAGATGTTCGAGGTGATCGCCGCGTCCGACCTGGTGCTGCTGCTGATCTCCGACGCCGCCCAGGTCGAGCTGCACGAGCAGATCTTCGCGGCGCTGCGCCCGGGCGCGACCCTCGGTCTCTCGCACGGCTTCCTGCTCGGCTTCCTCGACCAGCAGGGCGCCCGGTTCCCCGAGAACATCGACGTCATCGCCGTGTGCCCCAAGGGCATGGGCGCCTCGGTGCGGGCCCTGTACCTCCAGGGCGCGCAGACCAACGGGGCCGGGATCAACGCCAGTTTCGCGATCGAGCAGGACGTCAGCGGCCGCGCCACCGAACGGGCCCTGGGCTGGTCGATCGGCCTCGGTGCGCCCTACACCTTCCAGACCACGCTGCGCTCGGAGTACCTGTCCGACCTGACCGGCGAGCGCGCCATCCTGCTCGGCGGGGTGCACGGCATCGTCGAGAGCCTGTACCGGCGTTTCCGAGAGCAGGGCCTGGACGAGACCGAGGCGTACCGTCACTCGGTCGACTGCGTCACCGGCCCGATCTCGCGGACGGTCTCGAAGGAGGGGCTGCTGGGTCTGTACCGGCGGTTCGACGGTGAGGAGCGCACCGCTTTCCGGCGTGCGTACGCGGCGGCCTACCCGGTGGGCCTGGAGCTGGTGCACGAGATCTACGACGAGGTCGCCTCGGGCAACGAGATCCGCAGCGTGATCCTGGCCGGTGAGCGGCTGAAGCGCTTCGGGATGGGCACGATCGACGGCTCCCCGATGTGGAAGGCCGGTGAGGTGGCCCGCGGCACCCGCGACGACGAGAAGCTGGTTCTCGACCCGGGCACCGCCGGTATCTTCTGCGGCGTGATGATGGCGCAGATCGACACGTTCTTCGAGAAGGGGCACCCGTACTCGGAGATCGCGAACGAGTCGGTGATCGAGGCCACCGACTCGCTGAACCCGTACATGCACGCCCGGGGCGTGGCGTTCATGGTGGACAACTGCTCCACCACGGCCCGGCTGGGCTCGCGCAAGTGGGCGCCCCGGTTCGACTACCTGCTCACACAGGTGGCCTACCCGGCACTGGAGGACCCGCGGGCCGACCTCGACCTCGGCCTGCTCACGGCGTTCGAGGAGCACCCGGTGCACGAGGTGCTGCGGGTCTGCGCGCAGATGCGCCCGTCCGTCGACATCTTCGTCGAGTGAGCACCGGGATGAACCCGCGCGGCGAGGAGTTCGCCGATCTGCTCCGGCGTAGTCACGTGGCTACGGTGGGACGTCCGCTCGCGCCGGAGGGGCTCTCCCGGGGAGAACTCCCGGTCTGGCTCTACGTCGCGCCGTTCGCCCTGCTGGCGCACGAGTTCTCGGACGACCCGGTCTTCGTCTACGCGAACCTGCAGGCGCAGAAGCTGTTCGAGTACGACTGGGACGAGTTCACCGGCCTGCCCTCGCGGCTGTCGGCCGGTCCGGAAGACCGGTCGGCCCGGGCGGCGCTGCTTCAGGGGGTGGCCGAGAACGGGTTCACCGACGACTACCGGGGTCTGCGGGTGGCCCGTTCGGGGCGGCAGTTCTGGATCGAGCAGGTCACGGTCTGGAATGTTCCCGACACCGGGGGTGAGCCTTTCGGTCAGGCCGCCCTGATCCGCCGGTGGCAGGACGCCTGATTTCGACGGAGGACGCGCCGGACCGGGTTTCGCACGCCGGGTCCGGTGAGCGGGGTGGTTCCGCAGATCCCCCGGGACCGCCCTGACGACGGCGGTGGGTGCGCGCGAGGATCTCGGGCCACCCACCGCCCACTCACGGTCGGCTGCCCGTTCGACCAGTGCCTGAAGAGGACGGATCCGCCCGGCGATCACCGATCCCCGATGGATCTATGCTCCCCCCATGTCCACAGGAGCCCAAGAGCCACCGACGGAGTACTGGTTCCAGCTCCTGGGCCCGCTGCGATTCTGGCGTGCCGGCGTGGAGATGGAGACCGGTCCCCGCCAGCAGCGTTGTCTGCTGGCTCTGCTGCTGGCGCGCGCCGGGCAGCCCGTCAGCGTGAGCGAGATGGTCGACGTGCTGTGGGGTGACGAGCCCACGGCCAGTGCCGTGAACGTCATCCACCGTTACATCGGGGCCCTGCGCCGCCTGGTCGAACCCGATCTGGCCGCGCGGGAGCAGAGTTCCTGGCTGGTCCGTCACGGCAACAGCTACCGCCTCACCGCCGGCCCGGAGGCCAGCGACGTGGTGGCGTTCCGCGACCTGGTCGAGCGCGCCCGGGCCCTGAGCCGCGATCACGACTACGCGCAGTCGCTGGAGCTCTACCAGAAGGCGATCGAGCTGTGGTCCGGCCCGTGCGCCACCGACCTGGCCGACTCCGGCCCGGCCACCGCGGTGTTCTCCTCGCTCAACCGCCAGCTCTTCGAGGTGGCGATGGAGGCCGCCGACCTGGCGATGCGGCTGGGGATGGCCGACCGGCTGCTGTCCCCGCTGCGCCGGGCGGCCTCGTGGGACCAGCTGAACGAGCCCCTGCACGCGCGGCTCATGACCCTGCTGCACGAGGCCGGGCACCGGGCCGAGGCCTTCGCCGTCTACGACACGCTGCGCACCCGGCTGGACGAGGAGCTGGGCCTGGAGCCGGGCCCGGAGTGCCGCGCGGTGCAGCAGCGTCTGCTGGCCGTCGCCCCGGTCACCGCCGAGCCGGATACCGATCGGCGTGAGTCCACCTACGACGAGGTCTACAACCCGCCGGCGTCGGTGGTGGTGCGCCCTGCGCAGCTGCCGCCCGACCTTCCGGTCTTCGTCGGGCGGGAGGACGAGACCGACGTCGTCACCGGACTGCTGCAGCGTCGACGCGAGGAGCCCCAGGCCGCTCCGCTGGTGGTCGCGCTGAGCGGGATGGGTGGCGTGGGCAAGTCCACGTTCGCCGTGCACCTGGCCCACCTGCTGGCCCCGGAGCACGCCGACGGTCAGCTCTACCTCGACCTGCGCGGTTCCGGCGACGGTGAGCAGAGCGTCTCCACCGGTGAGGCACTCACCCTCCTGCTGCACTCGCTCGGGGTACCGGCGGCGTCGGTGCCGGAGCAGGTGGCGGCCCAGGTGGGCATGTACCGCAGCCTGAGCGTGGGCAAGCGGATGATCGTGCTGCTCGACAACGCGCACGCGGTGCAGCAGGTGCGGCCCCTGGTGCCGAACTCGGCCCACAGCCTGGTGCTCGTCACCAGCCGCACCCCGCTGGCCGGGCTGGCGGCGGTGGAGGGCGCGCGGCTCCTGCTCATGGATCTGCCCACGGTGGAGGCCGCCCGCGAGATCCTGCTGGCCCGGCTGCCCCTGACCGGGCAGAGCCCCGACCCGGCGGTCGTGGACGACATCGTCGAGCTGTGTGGCCGGCTCCCGCTGGCACTGGCCCTGGTCGCCGCCCAGATGGCCGCCCGGCCGTGGTTCTCGCTGCGGGCCGTGGCCGACGGGCTGCGCGACGCGCCCCGCCTCGAGGCGTTCGGGCACGACGAGTCCAACAACGACCCGCGCAGTGTCTTCGCCTGGTCGTACCGGCATCTCGGCGAGGAGGCGGCCCGGCTCTTCCGCTACCTGTCGATCCGGATCGGCCCGGCCATCTCCGACGCGGCCTGCGCCAGCCTGCTCGGCACCGACCTGGCCACCACCCGCGGCCTGCTGCACGAGCTCACCGGCTCGGCCCTGATCCTCGAGATCGAGCCCGGCCGCTACAGCTCGCACATCCTGGTGAGGGCGTACGCCGAGGAGCTGTTCCTGGCGATCGACAGCCCGGCCGAACGGCAGGAGGCCGGTACCCGGCTGCTGCACCACTACCAGCACAGCAGTTTCGCGGCCCACGTCGCGGTGCGGCCGCACCTGCGTCCGGTGCCGCCCCTGGGCCTGGCCCGCTCGGTGACTCCCGAGACCCCGGCGAACTTCCACGTGGCCATGGCCTGGTTCGTGACCGAGCGGCCGGTGCTGGTCGAGGCCGTGACCCGGGCCACCGACCGCCGTTTCGGGGTGGAGCCCTGGCGTCTGGCCCTGACCCTGCAGCAGTACTTCCAGCGCGGCGCCTTCTTCCAGGACTGGATGAACGTCATGTCGACGGCCCTGCAGGCCGCCCGGCGGGACGAGGACCGCGAGGGGCAGGCCTACTCGCTGCGGAGCTTGGCCGGGGCCTACTTCTTCTTCGGGCGCTACCAGGAGGCTCTCGACCTGCTGGAGGAGGCCGGTCAGCTGTTCACCGCCCTGCGGCGCCCGGAGGAGCTCGGATACGTCCACACCAACCGCGGTGACGTGCTGGTCAAGCTCAAGCGGCACGAGGAGGCCCTCGCCGAGTACCAGCAGGCCCACCGCCAGTTCGTGACCTCGGGCAACGTGATGCGCGAGGTCCGCGCGATGTCGGAGGTCGGCCACACCCTGGCCCTGCTCGGCGACAACGAGGAGGCCGAGGTGCAGCTGCGCAGTGCCCTGGCCCGCAACGACGAGGTCGGGAACCTGGAGCAGGAGGGGCAGATCCGGGTCTACATCGGGCGTCTGCAGACCGGCCTGAAGGACTACCGCTCCGCGATCAAGGAGCTGGAGGACGCGGTCCTGGTGCTGAACCGGGTCGGTCACCGCACGCTCGAGTTCGACGCGTTGCTGATGATCATCGAATCCTGGCTCGCCCTCGAAGATCACGAGAGCGCCTGGAAGACCTGGCACACCGCGCACGAACTGGCCCGGACGTTCCAGAACGGTGGGACGCTCCAGACGACCGAGCGTCTGGAGCGTCTCAGGCCTCCCGAGAATCCGGAAGTGGGCTGACCACAGGCCTACTGGAAGCTGCAGCCCGGGTTCGCCGCGTCCTCCGACAGCGGCGAACCGGTCGGCAGCACGTACAGGACCTCGAGCACGACCGGCGTACGGCCGCGGTTGATCCCGATGTGCACCTGGTCCGACCCGGCGGGCTCACGGATCACGCTGCCCTTGCGGTAGACCCCGTCCGAGGCGCACGTGTCGTCGAAGTGACTCAGCGTGCCCTGCTTGACCTTTCCGAAGAGCTGGCCGTCGTGGTAATGCCAGCCGGTGGCCTGCCCCGGCGGGATCGTGATCTCGCGCAGCACGAGATCGGTCTTTCCCACGGTCGTGGAGGAGATGATCTTGCCGACCACCCCCGGCCCGGCCGGCGTGGCCTGGGCGGCGCCCGCGGCACCCATCGTGAACGCGGCCGCGGCGGTGGCCGCCAGCCCGGCCCGCAGGGCCTTCTTCTTCGTCGACATCTCTTTCCCCTCAGTCATTCACACTCATTCACACAACGATCACCAGTCGGCGAGCTTCACGTCGCACCTCCTCGTCCTCGGCTACGACATCCATTGAAGACGCCCCAACTGGAGGGGGAGTGAACGCGCGATTCCCCCGGGGGCCGCCGGCCGGGAAGTCGTTGTCCACTGGGGGCTGCGAGATTCGTCGTACGTACCCGGACGCGAGGAGTCACGGCATGCCCAGCCCGCTCTCGGGGCGCGAGTTCCCGGCCCTCCTGGCCGCCGAAACCCTGTCGGTGGTGGGCGATCAGCTCTCCCGGGTGGCGCTGGCCCTGCTGGTGTTCGAGCGCACCCGCTCGGCCGGGCTCAGCGGCCTGACCTACGCCCTGACCTACCTGCCCACCGTGGCCGGGGCGCTGACGCTCTCGCAGCTGGCCGACCGCCGGCCCCGGCGCCAGGTGTCCGTGGCCATCGACACCACGCGGGCCCTGATCATGCTGACGATGGCCCTGCCCGGCCTGTCGCTGCCGGTGCTGTGCGCCTGCGTGGCCCTCTCGTCGTTCCTCAGCGGCCCCTACGCGGCGACCCGTCTGGCCCTGCTGCGCGACGTGCTCCCGCAGGAACGCTTCGGCGCCGGAATGGCCGTGCGGCAATCGCTCTCGCAGGGCGGCCAGCTCCTCGGGTTCTGCGCCGGAGGTGTGCTGGCGAGCACGGTGGGGCCGAGCCGCTGCCTGCTCGTGGACGCCGTCACCTTCGCCGCAGCGGCCGTCATCGTGCGCGTGTCGGTACGCGCGCGCCCGGCCGCCCTCTCCACCTCCGGCGATGGGGGCACCGCCGGCACCTTCGCGATGATCTGGCACTCCCCCGCCCTGCGCGCCATCTTCCTGTCCACCGGGATGGGACTCTTCCTCACCGCTCCCAAGGCCCTGGCCGCGCCGCTGGTGTTCGACCTGGACCTGGGCACCGCGTGGGTGGGTGTCTTCATGGCGTCCGAGGGTCTGTTCTCGGTCGCCGCCCTGGCCCTCTTCGCCCGGTACGTGGACGCGAGCCGGTACGGCCGGCTCTTCCCGGCCGCGTGCCTGGTGCCGGCCCTCCCCCTCCTGGCCACCGGCGTCCTCCATCAACCCCTGCTCGTGGTGACGGTTTTCGGCCTGAGCGGCGCCGCCTGGTCGGTGCTGACCGTGCTGGCCGCGTCGTCGTTCGCCGACCTGCTGCCCAACGACCAGCGCGGACGCGGCATGGGCATCGCCGCCTCGATGAACGCGACCGCCCAGGGCGCCGGGGCGTTCCTGGCCGGCTTGGTCGCCGAGCGGGTGGGAGCAGGGCCGGCCGTCGCCGTACTGGCCCTGGCCGGAGGCCTGTTCGCCCTGCTCCCCGCCGTCACCTCGATCCGCCTGGCTCAGGCGCCGGTGCTCACGCGGCCGTGACGCCGGCCTTCCCGGACAGCCAGGTCAGCGACGCGTCCGCGATCTCGCCCCAGCCGTTGTCCAGCGCCAGCGAGTGGCCCCGGTCGGGGAACTGCTGCAGCTCGGTCACCGCCGACGAGGCCGCGTACTGCTTGAACGTGCCGCGGGTGACCACGTCCGGCACCGTGTGGTCCTGACCACCCGAAATGATGAGCAGCGGGCCCCGATCGGCGTTCGCCGTGTTCACCGCGGCCGGGGAGTTGCGCGAGAAGTTCGCGAACGCCGCCTCGAACAGCGGGCGCCCGGGCGAGGGGATGGCCCACTTCTCGAATAGCTCGTCCGACTCGGCCTCGCTCACCGCGTTGCCGAACCCGTAACGGAACTGCGACCTGGTCAGCGCCACCGAGCGCTTGCGGTTGGCCGGGTTGCCCAGCACCGGCGAGCCGGAGCGCAGCTGGGCCAGCGGCAGCGCCTTCACGCCCTTGATCTGGGCCGGGTCGATGGCCACCCCGGCGCGACCCAGGCCGAGCCCGAGCAGCTTCTGCACGAACAGCCCGCCGAACGAGTGCCCGACCAGCACCGGCGCGCTGGGCAGTTGGTCGATGATCGCCGTGTAGTGGGCGGTGACGTCGTCGATACCGATCCCCGCGACCGCCTCGGGGTTGGCGCGGGCCTCGGCGACGGTGGCCGGCTCGTTCGGCCAGCCCGGCAGCACCGGGTCGTAGCCGTGCTCGGCGAACCGGTCGGCCCAGGCCTGCCAGGACGTGGCGTGCAGCCACAGACCGTGGATGAAGACGACCGGAACTCGGGTGGTGGTCATGGGGATCCTTCCCTCAGTGCGGTAGGGCGATTCGGGGGGTGACGCCATCGTCGGGTGCGGCCGGTCACGAACGGACGGCCAAATGCGGGATCAGACCGCAGATGGCGCGGGCGACCGACCGTCACGCGCATCGTGCACCCCGCCTGTTGATTTTCAGTGGTTGCCGACGCGCGCCTCGTGACGGCGCACAGGCCGTCAGTGCGAATCAAGACGTCATGCAGTGCCTGTTCATTGCTGCCTGGTTCCATCACCTCGGTCCAACCGCGCACACCGAGGAGCCCGACTCTTGGCCAACACCAACACTCTCGTCCGACGACTCGCCGCCCTGGCCGCGGCCGCCCTGGCCACGACGGCCGTCGCGGTCGGCGGCGCCTCCGAGGCCTCGGCCGCCGCCAACCCGTACAACCAGATCAGGTTCTGCGCCCAGGGCGACTACTGGGCGCAGGCGGTCATCTACAAGGACACCGCGGGCAGCAACCTCTGGGTCCGCACACCCAAGATCAAGCCGGGTACCTGCTGGGACACGATCCTGAACACGCAGGGCGTCCGCGTGCGGTTCAACGTCGGGGGCACCGCGACCCAGACCTCCACCGCCGGGCGCTACATCGGCTACGGCTTCTGGAACAGCACAGTCCCCATCGCCCTGGGCGCCGAGGGCACGTTCACCGGCACCGTCAGGCTGGTCGAGTACAAGTGAGAAAAGGGCGGCCGGCTTCCCTCGGGAACCCGGCCGCCCCTGGCACGGCGATCAGCAGGCGGCGCTGATGTCCTCGTTCATGTTGATGGTGTAGCCCTTGCCGTCGCTGCCGGCACCGTCCCAGAACCCCGTCACCTGCACCAGTGAGGCCATTCTCGAATTGCCACTCACACCGAAGTGCCAGCCCGCCTGGGCACTCGGCCACTGGGCCAGGTTGTAGAAGAACACCGCCGACCCGCTGTTGTTGATGATTGACGAGGTGTGGTTGTCAGCGGCCACACCGTTGTTGAACCAGTTGTCGCCCAGGTACTTCTCGCACCCGTTCTCCAGCGTCATCATGCCGCCCGTGTAGTTGGCGTTCTCGAAGAGACACACCTGGCCGGACTTGCAGTCGGAGGCCGCCGCCTGAGCGGTGGCCGGGCTGATCAGGGCCGTCACGGCCACGGACGCCACCGCTGCCGAGGCGGCCAGCGTGGCTCGCATTGCAAATCGCACGAACGATCCTTCCGTCGGAACTCCAGGGCGCGCAGTACGTTAGGGAGGGACGCTGGACGGCGGATGGACGAATTCTTGACCTCCACGTGCCCGGAAGCCGCAGTACCGTAACCGTGCCGTGCCCTGACGCACCCGAGGAGCCCCACCCCCGTGACCCGACCGTCCGAAATCCTTCCTCCGCGCATCGATCTCGCCGAGCTCGACCACCGCATCACCGCCTGGTGGAAGGCCAACGACGTGTTCGCGCGGAGCCTGGCCCGCACCGCCGACGGCCCGGCGTGGGTGTTCTACGAGGGCCCACCCACCGCGAACGGCGCCCCCGGCACCCACCACGTCGAGGCCCGCGTCTTCAAGGACGTCCTCCCCCGCTTCAAGACCATGAAGGGATACTCGGTGCCCCGCCGGGCCGGCTGGGACTGCCACGGCCTGCCCGTCGAACTCGCGGTGGAGAAGGAGCTGGGGCTGACCGGCAAGCCCGACGTCGAGAGGGTCGGCGTCGCGTTCTTCAACGAGCGCTGCCGGGAGTCGGTGCTGCGTCACGTCGGGGAGTTCGAGAAACTCACCGACCGGATGGGCTACTGGATCGACCTCGAGAACGCCTACGAGACGATGTCCCCCGAGTACGTCGACTCGGTGTGGTGGTCGCTCGCGAAGATCCACGCCGACGGGCGGCTCACCGAGGACTTCCGGGTCACCCCGTACTGCCCGCGCGACCAGACCACGCTCTCCGACCACGAGGTGGCCCAGGGGTACGAGACCGTCACCGACCCCTCGGTGTTCGTGCGCTTCCGGCTCCAGGCCCCGCTGCGGGGGCAGCGGGACGTCGATCTCCTGGTGTGGACGACCACCCCGTGGACGCTGGTGGCCAACACGGCGGTCGCGGTCAACCCGGAGATCACCTACGTGCTGGCGCGCACCCCGCTGGGCACCTTCGTCGTCGCCGAACCGCTGCTCGACGTGCTCCACGACGCCGAACCCGAGGTGCTGGCCCGAATTCCCGGGTCCGACCTGGCCGGGCTGCGCTACCACCGGCCGTTCGACCTCGTCGACATCCCCGACGCCCACATCGTGGTGCTCGCCGACTACGTCACCACCGCCGACGGCACCGGTCTGGTCCATCAGGCGCCCGCCTTCGGCGCCGACGACCTCAGCGTCAGCCGGGCCCACAACCTGCCCGTCGTCAACCCGGTCGGGCGCGACGGCCGTTTCCACGACGACGTGCCCCTGGTCGGCGGCCTGTTCTTCAAGGACGCCGACGCCGTCGTGATCCGCGACCTCACCGACCGCGACCTCCTGCTGCGCGTGCAGCATTTCGAGCACCCGTACCCCCACTGCTGGCGCTGCCACACCCCGCTCATGTACTACGCGCAGCCGTCGTGGTACATCCGCACCACCCGCGTGCGTGACGCCCTGCTGCGCGAGAACGAGTCCACGACCTGGCATCCGGAGCACATCAAGCACGGCCGCTACGGCGACTGGCTCGAGAACAACATCGACTGGGCGGTGTCGCGCTCACGCTACTGGGGCACACCGCTGCCCCTGTGGCGCTGCGCCAATCAGCACGTCACCGCGATCGGCTCACGCCGGGAGCTGGGCGCACTGACCGGTCGCGACCTCTCCGGCCTCGACCCGCACCGCCCGTTCATCGACGAGATCACCCTCGCCTGCCCCGACTGCGGCGAGATCTCCACCCGGGTGCCCGACGTGATCGACGCCTGGTACGACTCCGGCGCCATGCCCTTCGCCTCGATCGGCTACCCACACGTGGAGGGCAGCGCCGAACTCTTCGAGAGAACTTTTCCCGCGCAGTACATCTGCGAGGCCATCGACCAGACCCGCGGCTGGTTCTACACCCTGATGGCCGTCGGCACGCTGGTGTTCGACCGCTCGCCCTACGAGAACGTCGTCTGCCTGGGCCACATCATGGCCGAGGACGGACGCAAGATGAGCAAGCACCTGGGCAACATCCTCGCGCCGATCCCGCTGATGGACGCGCACGGCGCCGACGCCCTGCGCTGGTTCATGGCCTGCTCCGGCTCCCCCTGGTCGGCGCGGCGGGTGGGCAGCGGCCCGCTCGAGGAGATCGTGCGCAAGGTCCTGATGACCTACTGGAACACCGCGTCGTTCTTCACCCTCCACGCTCACCGGGCCGGCGGGCCCCGGGCCGGTGAGCGTCCACCGCTCGACCGCTGGATCCTCGGCGAGGTGCACCTGCTGGCCGATGCCGTCGACGACCGCCTGGAGAACTACGACACCGCCGGCGCGGGGCGACTGCTGGCCCAGTTCGTCGACGACCTGTCCAACTGGTACGTGCGACGCAACCGGCAGCGCTTCGCCCAGGGGGATCCCGACGCCCTGGAAACGCTTTTCGAGTGCCTGGAGGTGCTCACCCGGCTGCTCGCGCCGATCGTGCCGTTCATCACCGAGGAGGTGTGGCAGAAGGTCGTGCGCCCGCGGCGTCCGCAGTCCGCCGAGTCGGTGCACCTGTCCACCTGGCCGGTGCCCGATCTGAGCCTCCTCGACCCGGAACTGCAGGCCCAGGTGAGGATCACGCGGGTGCTGGCCGAAACCGGCCGGGCGGCCCGCAAGACCGGGAAGATCCGGGTGCGCCAGCCCCTGGCCCGGGCCCTGGCCGGCGTACCGGCCGCGATCTCACCGGCGCTGCTCGACGACGTGGCCGACGAGCTGAACGTCAGAGAGCTGCTTCTCCTGCACGAGGCGGACGCCGTGGTCGACCATGCGGTCAAGCCCAGTTTCCGGCACCTCGGGCGGCGTTTCGGGCAACGGACGCCTCTGGTCGCCCGGGCGATCCAGGCACAGGACCCCGGCCGGCTGGCGGCGCAGATGCGCGCCGCCGGTACGGCGACGGTGCCCGTGGACGGCGTGCCCGTGACCATCGGCCCGGAGGATGTGGTGATCACCGAGGTCCCCCGCACCGGCTGGGTGGTGGAGTCGCAGCGCGGCGTGACCCTGGCGCTGGACATCCGGCTCACGCCCGAACTGGAGGCCGAGGGGGTCGCGCGCGACGTGGTGCGCCTGATCCAGCAGGCGCGCCGCGACACCGGTCTCGAGGTCACGGACACCATCTCGGTCACCGTCGGGGCACCGACCCCGGTGCTCGACGCCGTGCGGGCCCACGACGACTTCGTGCGCGGTGAGACCCTGGCGGTGCAGCTGGATCTGAGGGACGAAGAGGCGGAGCCGATCCGGGTGGACGTGGAGAGGGCGACCGGAAATCTGTGAAGCTGCTGTCCAGTGCTCATGCAGTACGGCCACCTAACGTCGGGTTGCATGAGCACTTCCACAGCAGCGAGGCGATGGGTCACCGGTGCGGTCCTCGTCCTGGCCGCCGGCACCCTCTCCCTGTCCACGTCCACCCCGGCCTCGGCCGCCACCACCGAAGGCCCGGTGGACGAGGTCGTCTCGGCCCCGGCCCCGGTGTTCCCCTCCCGTGCGGGTGAGCGTCGCGACCAGGCCGCTCTGGACCGCAACGGCGGCGACCGGCGCGTGCTGGACTACTGGACCCCCGAGCGCATGAAGAACGCGACCCCGGTCCGGACCCCGCGGCTCCCCGCCCGCGAGGCCGCCCGGATCGGGAGGCCGGCGGCCGACGCCGGCCCGGAGGTCGTGCTCTCCGAGCCCGTGTCCCCCGAACCGTCGCCGACCGGTCGGGCCGCACCGCCCGTCACCAATTTCTCGCCCGTGAACGGAAAGATCTTCTACCGCAACGCCAAGGACGGAAAGGACTACATCTGCTCGGGTTCGGCCGTCAACAGCGGCTCGAAGCGGGTCGTGTCCACGGCCGGGCACTGCATGCACGCCGGGCCGGGCGGCACCTGGCACCAGAACTGGGTCTTCGTGCCCGGGTACAAGAACGGGAGCCGGCCCTACGGCACGTTCTCGGCCAAGACTTTCCAGACGCTGTCCGACTGGGTGACCTACGGAGTTACCCCCCGGGGCCTCAATTCGGACGTCGCCTTCGTCAGCACCTACCTGAACGCCGGTGGCCAGAAGCTGGTGGACGCGGTCGGCGGGCACGGCATCGTGACCGGCGGCAGCGAGTACGCCTTCGACGTCAGCATCTTCGGCTACCCGGGGAACATCAGCAGCGGAAACGTCATGCAGGCCTGCTACGGGAGCACCGGGCCACGCACGGATTCGGGGTACACGTTCTCGACCATCTACGGCTGCAACTTCGGCGGTGGGGCCTCCGGTGGGGCGTGGCTGAAGAGCTACAGCAACGCCGAGGGCTGGGGCTATCTCAAGACCATCACATCGTGGGGCCCCGTGGGCAGCACCGCGCACAGCAACGGCCCGTTCTTCGGCGGCAGCGTGAACTCCCTGTTCCAGGCGGTCAACGCCGACAACTGAGCCGGGCGGGCCCGAGAAGGCCCGCCCGGCGGACTCTTCCGTGACGTCAGGCAATGAGACGTCAACGTCCCCGGCGCATCCTTCGGGTATGAGCTGGAACGACCATGCCGATGGGGAACCCCGGGAGACCGGGCGCGGCCTGAAGACGCAGGAATACGGCTCCTGGGCCGACATCGATTCCGTCACCCGATCGTCGCAGGACCCCCAGACCCGCGCGACTGCCCCGAAAAGGCGGCGCCGGAGGCTCCAGGACCAGCCCGGACACCAGTTCCGCGGACGAGGGCGCCCGGCACGCCGCGGTTTCCGCCTCACCACCCGCCAGAGCGTGGCCCTGGTGGCTCTTCTCGCCAGCCTGACGCTGATCGTGGTGGGCACCGTGCGCCAGTCGCAGCACGAGAGGCAGACCCCGCAGGCCGGGACGGTCTCGGCGGCCGGGCAGTCCGACGCCCTGCAGCGTCCGCTCGACGGCCGTCTGGGCCTGTTCAGCGGCACCGACCTGAAGGCCACGCAGACGTTCGAGAAGTGGCTGGGCCGGGATCTCACGTTCGCCACGGTGTTCGGTGAGCGCGCCACCTGGAGCGACATCGCCGACCCGGGCCGGAACGTGACCATGTGGAAGGACAGTGGCTACCGGATCGTGATGGCGGTGCCCATGCTCCCGGACACGATGGCCGCCACGAAGGTCGCCGCGATGGAGCAGGGGGCCCAGGGCAAGTTCAACGACCAGTTCGTGCAGCTGGCCGAGACCCTGGTCGAGAACGGCCAGAGCAAGGCCGTTCTGCGCGTCGGCTGGGAGTTCAACCTGAAGTCGTGGACCTGGGGCATCGACGACCCGGGCACGTTCATCGCGTTCTACCGGCAGATCGTCGACGCGATGCGCTCGGTGGACGGCCAGCAGTTCGAGTTCGACTGGAACCCGAACAACGGCTTCAACCCCTACGACGCCAAGGACTACTACCCCGGCGGCGAATACGTGGACTACGTCGGTGTGGACGTGTACGACCTGCACAGCGGCATCTACCCCTACCCGCGGAACTGTGACGACTCGTGCCGGGAGGACCTGCAGAGCCGGGCCTGGAAGGAGAACATCTACGGCGGGCCGCGGGGTCTGGAGTTCTGGACGAACTTCGCCAAGCAGCAGGGAAAACCGGTTTCACTGCCCGAGTGGGGGCTGTGGGACGTCTACGCCGACCACTCCGGTGGCGCCGACAACCCGCAGTTCATCAAGTACATGCACGACTACATCACCTGGGCACCGAACAACGTGGCCTACGCCGACTACTTCAACCTCAACTCCGAGTACGGCGAGCACAGCCTGACCACGTCGTTCCCGGACAGCCGCAAGCAGTTCCTCAAGCTGTTCGGCGGGTAGGCTCTCGGGACGGCCCGGAACCCGGGCCGTCCCAATCCGTCTCAGCCGATCTTGCGGGACAGGAAGTCGCGGATCAGCGGGAACACCTCGTCGGGGCGGTCTTCGAGCAGGAAGTGGCCGCTGTCGAACAGGTGGAACTCGAGGTCGTCGAGGTCGCGCTTGTAGGGGTGGGCGCCGGCGCCGGGGAAGATGGTGTCGTGCTCGCCCCACACCAGCAGCGTCGGCGGCTGCTTCGTGCGCAGCCACTCCTGGACGGCGGGGTACAGCGGCGGGTTGGTGCCGTAGTCGAGGAAGTAGTCGAACTGGATCTCGTCGTTGCCCGGCCGGTCGAGCAGGGCCTGGTCGATCACCCAGTTGTCGGGTGAGATCCGCGAGAGGTGCGCCATCGCGTCGGTGTACTGGAACCTGGTGAGATCCAGTGTGACCAGACGGCGCAGGGCCTCCCGGTTCTCCGGCGTGCGGTCGCCCCAGTACCGCTTGATCGGCGCCCAGAAGTCGTTGTCGAGCCCTTCGTCGTAGGCGTTGCCGTTCTGCACGACCAGCGCGGTGATCGCGTCCGGATCGGCCAGGGCCAGACGCCACGCGGTCGGTGCGCCGTAGTCGAAAACGTTCACGGCGTAACGGGTCACGCCGAGCCTGGTCAGCAGCTTCTGCACGTACAGGGCCGCGTTGTCGAACGTGTAGTCGAACTGCGTGTGGTCGGGCGCCGCGCTCTGGCCGTACCCCGGCAGGTCGGGCGCGATGACGTGAAACTTGTCGGCCAGGAACGGGATCAGGTTGCGGAACATGTGCGACGAGGTGGGGAAGCCGTGCAGCAGAAGCACGACCGGGGCGTCGGCCGGCCCCGCCTCGCGATAGAAGAGCTCGAAGCCGTCGAGGTTCTCGGTCTTGTACTGGATGACGGGGACAGACACGGACACACTCCGGAATCGGGGGTCGGTAATGATTTCGACCATAACCGGGCCTCCGAAAGGGCGACAACCCCCGCCCCCGTGAAAAGTATTCATCCACAAGGAATCAACTACCTGTCAACGTCCCTGATTCAGGCTCCTGCCATATCGGTCAACGGTCGAGGGAGATCCAGTGAGTACAGCAACCGTTCGCAATGTGGTTCTGGTGCACGGCGCGTTCGTCGACGGCTCCGGCTGGCGCGACGTGCACGACCAGCTCGTGGCCGAGGGTTTTGCCGTGCACATCGTGCAGAACCCCACCGAGTCCCTGGACGGTGACGTCGCCGCCACCCAGTACGTGCTCGACCGGCTCGACGGCCCGGCCGTTCTGGTGGGCCACTCCTACGGCGGCGTCGTGATCACCGTGGCCGGTCACCACGAGAAGGTGGCGTCGCTCGTCTACGTCGCCGCGTTCGCCCCCGACAAGGCCGAGTCGGTCGCCGCCCTGATCGGGACGCCCCCGGCCGACAGCCCGATCCAGGGCCCGGACGAGGGCTACCTGAGCATCGACAAGGCCCGTTTCCCGGCCGCTTTCGGGGCCGACCTGCCCGCCGAGCAGGCCCGCTTCCTGGCGAACTCGCAGGTGCCGTGGGGCGTCGCGGCCCTGACCGGCACCGTGACCGACCCGGCCTGGCGGGTGAAGCCGAGCTGGTACCTGGTGGCCTCCGACGACCAGACCATCCCGCCGGACGCGCAGCGCGGTATGGCGGCCCGGGCCGGCGCCACCACGAGCGAGGTGGCCGCGAGTCACGCCGCCTACATCTCCCGGCCCGGTCACGTGGTCGAGCTGGTCAGGGCGGCCGCCGGCGCGTGACGTCACTCGTTCTCCCGTAGTGCTGAAGTCCAGGGCCGTGGGTTCACCGCCGCCCCAGCGGCCGGCCCGGCCCCCGCGCATCGAAAGGTCACGCATGAAACTCGTCGGTCGGATCGCCGCCGTCGTCTCCGCCGTGGTGCTGTCCGGCACCGCTTCGGTCCTCGTCTCCTCGCAGGCGCAGGCCGATACCCTGTGCCCGGAGGGGTACATGTGCATGTACGAGAAGGCCAACTACGGTGGGGGCCGGTACATCCTGCCCCGGCTCGCCAGCGGCGCCCCGTGCGACGCGGACTTCCGCGGCAAGAAGTTCGACAACGGCAACGCGCTGGACAATCACGTGTCGTCGTTCCGCAACCTCACCCCGTGGGCGGTCACGCTGTCGACCGGACCGGGCACCAGTTCGCCCGTCACCAGGGTGATCTCGGCTCGGCAGCAGGCGCCAGGGCTGGATCCGCTGCCGGCGGAGGGCTCCCTGATCCCGGCGGTCTACCTGGACGACTTCCTCTCCAGCGCCTGCTGAGCACGGCATCCCCGAAGGAGCGGGGGACGGACCTCAAAGGCCCGTTCACCGCTCCTTTCTCGTTCCCCAGCAGTGAACAATTTCTCCACAGGCGTTGCCTAGTCTCGGGATTCCGGGCCCCCTTTCCGGGCCCCTTTTCGAGCTCCCGTCCTCGGAGGACCCCTGGTGTCGCACTCCCTCACGAACGCACTCCCCCCGCAGGCCCGCCACCTCGTCCCCGAGGCCCGCCCGCCGCGTCCCCCGGCCCTTCCGATCCCCCTGCCGCCCCGCCGCACCACCCGCATGGTCGCCCGGCGCTACGAGCTGGGCGCGCGCCTCGGCTCCGGCGGGATGGGCGTGGTCTGGTCCGGGTACGACCTGCTGCTCGACCGCGTCGTGGCACTGAAGGAGCTCACCGGCGACCGCGGCCGGGCCGCGGCCCTGCAGGAGGCCCGGGCCGCCGCGCGCATCACCCACCACGGCGTGGTCCGGGTCATCGACGTGGTGCTCGCCTCGCACGGCCGCGACTGGATCGTGATGGAGCTGCTGCCCGGCCGCTGCCTGGGCACCGTGGTGCGCGAGGACGGGCCGCTGGACCCAGCCCGCGTACGGGACCTGGGCATCCGTCTGCTCGAGGCCCTGAGCGCGGTGCACAGCAGCGGCCTGGTGCACGGCGACGTGAAGCCGGCCAACGTGCACCTGTGCGACGACGGCCGCGTGGTGATCACCGATTTCGGCCTGGCCCAGGAACTCAGCGGCGACTGCGCCGTGATCACCGGCATCGCCGAGGGCAGCCCGTCGGTGCTGGCCCCGGAGTCCATCGCCGAGGGCCGGTTCGGCACGGCGTCGGACCTGTACGCGCTCGGAGTGACGCTGTACATGGCGGCCACGGGCGAGAGCCCTTTCGAAGAGACCACCCCCGCGGCGGCGCGGCGGATCGGCCCGCTGCACGCCGTGATCGAGGCCCTGATGCACCCGGACCCCCAGCACCGCGTCAGCGCCCCGGCCGCCCTGGTGGCGTTGCGGCGCTCACGCACGATCGCACCGGCCCGGCGTCTTTCGCCGGAAGCAGCTCTCGCCGCCCGGTGAGAAGGCAGGACGGGAGGCAGGGGGCCGGTCGGCCCCCTGCCTCGCCTCACCCCAGTTCGGTGAGCAACTGCTCGGCCCGGCGCACGAACAGGTGCGCCTCCTGCCCCAGCGCCACCGTGCGCGCCCGGCGGGCGTGGTGCCGGGCCCCGGCGCGGTCACCGGTGGCCCGGGCCAGCTGAGCCCGGAACAGCACGAGAAGTCCCTCCGCGGAGCGCTGCCCGTAGAGGTCCAGGCACTCGTGCGCCCGGTCCAGGGCCGCACCCGCCTCGCTCGTCTGACCGGCCGCCAGGCGCATCTGCCCCAGCAACCCGTACCAGGTGGACACGCAGGTGCGCACCGGGTCGGCCAGGTGGGTCGCGATGAGACGCTCCGCCGCGTCCGCCTCCCCGGCCGCGTCCGCACCGGTCATCGCCAGCGCCCAGTGCCGGGCCAGGCGCAGGTAGGTCCCCAGCGACAGGAACGAGAAGTCCGGGTCGGCGGTGATCCCGCGCCCGGCGGCGTGGAGGGCCCACCCGGGATCGCCGACGATCACGGCGGTACGGGCCTCGAAGGACGTGGCGACGGTGACGGCGTAGGGGTCGTCACCGGCCGCGGCGTTCAGGTCGGTCAGCAGGGCCCGGGCCGTCGAGGTCTCCCCCGCGTACGCGGCGATCTCGGCGAACAGGCCGGAGGACATGAGCTGCACCCCGTCCCGCACCGGGTCGCCGGTGGGACGGGCGGCACCGAGGGCGCTGAGCCGCCGGAACGAGGAGCCGATGTTGCCCAGGCACCACTCATGGATCCCGGCGGCGGCCTGGCCGTAGGCCCGCACCACCTCGTCGCCGGAGGTGCGGCCCAGCTCGTCGAGGCGCCGGGCCAGCGGGGTGCTGCGGTCCAGCTCGAGGGCCTGGCCGTGAGCGGTCCAGCGGGAGAACAGGAATCCGGCGGCCTCCCGCTCGCGCCCCAGCTGCCGGGCCACCTGCTCGGCCCGCTCCAGCAGGCTGGCCGAGGCCATCCCGTACATCGAGCGCATACCGACGACGGCGATCAGCTGGGACAGCGCCTCGAGTTCGAGCTCGGGAAGCGACGAACGGCGGGCCAGCTCGACCGCGGAGCCGAGGTGACGTTCGGCGGCGGCCAGGGCGGTCTTCGCGGCGGCCCGGGCCCCGGCCCGCACCAGGGCGGTGACGGTCGTGGCCGGGTCGGCCAGGGGTCCCGCGGCCCACAGGTGGTGGGCGACGCGCTCGGGCACGGACTCGTCGTCCAGACCGATCTGCTCGATGGCGTCGGCGATGCGCCGGTGCAGACCGGCCGCCCGCGCGGGCGCGAGTTCCTCGGCGACGGCCTGACGCACCAGGTCGTGCGTGAAGCGGTAGGAGAACGGGTCGGCGGGGCTGGCGTCGACGAGGCCGAGGCGGCGCAGGGGCTCGAGGTGGTTGAGACAGGTGATCATGTCCTGGGCCGCCGACCGGGCCAGGAGCGGCAGCTCGAGGCTGCGCCCGACCAGCGCGGCGATCTCCAGGAGCTCACGGGCCGGCGGGTCGAGGGCGGTGAGCCGGTCGCGCACCACGTCGCGCACGGTCATCGGGACGCCCCGGCCCAGCACGGTCTCCGGGGTGATGACGGTGTCGGAGGCCAGGAGCCGCGCCAGTTCCCGCACGAAGAAGGGGTTCCCGGCGGTGCGGGCGTGGATGAGGGCCGCCACCTCGGCGGTGGGCCGGGTCCCGGTCTCCAGATGCACCAGCCGGGCCACCTCGTCGGGACCGAGCGGGCCGACCAGGACGCGCCGGTGACCGGCGGTGCGGCTGGCCGCGGCGAGCGTGCGCACCAGCTCGAGACGAGCGGCGGGGCCGCGGTTGCGCAGGGTGGCGACCAGGGCGGTGCCGGCCGGGAGCCGGGCGATGACGTGGTCGAGCAGGTGCAGGGAGCTGGTGTCGGCCCACTGCAGGTCGTCGATCATCAGCACGACGGGACGCTCACCCGCCCACCGGGCGATCAGGTCGAGCACCTGCTCGCGCAGAGGGAAACGGCTCGGCGGCGCCGCCGGGTTCCTGGTGCCGACCAGGTGCCCGAGGTCGCCGGCCAGCCACTCCTCCCGCTCGGCGGGCGGCAGCGTGTCGAGCAGCTCGGTGACCGTCTCGACCCAGGGCCACATCGTGGGCGTGCCCTCGTCGGGCAGGCAGTGCGCCCGCACCACCACCGCGCCCCGCAGCCCCGCCCGGTGCGCGACCTCGTCCAGGAGGCGGCTCTTGCCCGCGCCGGGCTCACCCTCGAGCAGCACGACGGCGTTCCGGCCGCCCAGGGCCGGCTCGAGAGCGCGCTCCAGCACTTCGATCTCGTGCTCGCGCCCCACCAGCAGATCGCCGGGCCCGGACACCACGACCGGCGCGACCACGGCCGGTCTCGTCACCGCGGGGGCCGGTGCGAGCACCCGCTGGTGGGCCTCGCGCAGGGCCGGGCCCGGGTCGATCCCGAGGTGCTCGGCGAGACGACGGCGCACCCCGTCGAACAGGGTGAGGGCCTCGGCCTGGTGGCCGGCCTCACCCAGGGCCGAGACCAGACCGGCCAGGACCGGCTCGTGCAGCGGGGCCATCGCGGCGGCCCGGTGCAGGGGCCGCAGCACCCGGTGGGCCTGGCCGAGCGCGAGCGCGGCCTCGTTCGCCTCGACGCAGACCCGGAAGAACTCGTCGTTGAGGCCGGCGAAGATCGGGGCGGCGACCGGGCCGTGGGCCCACCCGTCACCGGCCGGGCCGGTCCACAGCTCGAGGGCCTCGAGGTAGTGCTCGAGCGCGGTCTGCTGGTCGTCCTGAGCGCGGGCGCTCTCGGCCAGCTTCCGGAACCGCAGCAGGTCGAGCACGTCCGCGCCGCCCGCCCAGAGGTAGCCGTTGGGGCGGCTGAGCAGGTACTTCCCGGCCTCGCGGGGCGGCAGGTCGGGTTCGAGCAGACGCCGCAGCGACCCCATGTACTTGTGGATGACGTTGAGAGCGCTGGCCGGTGCCTCCTCGCCCCAGATCAGGTCGATGAGCTCGCCGGTGCCGGTGGGGCGCCCTCCCCGGGCCAGGAGCAGAGCGAGCAGGTAAGCCTGCTGGCGCGGCGCGGTTTCGAGTTCGGTCTCACCGCGCCAGACCCGTAACGGGCCGAGAACCTGCAACCGCAGTGCGTCACTGCCCGCCGCTGGTCTCCGCCCGTCGGTGTCAGCAGAAAACTGAGTCACCGTCATTTCTGACCCCTTAGAAATGGCCCGACCCAGGTCAAGACCCCTTTGCGGGCCAGATCGGAGATGCCGAAATGGAGCTTATGGGTACACTCTACTCGCTGGAGTACCAGTCCAGCCATAGTCACTGGAGTAAGACTCCAGTCAGTTTCTGATCGGAGACGTGCGTTGCCCGACCGCACAGCACCCCGGAACCGCCGCGACGAGTACGCCCGGATGACGCGGCAGGACGTGATCGACGCTGCGCGAAAACTGTTCTTCGAGCAGGGATACGAGCAGACCACGGTCGCCGACATCGCCCGGCAGGCCCAGGTCTCCCCGGCCACGGTGTACGCCCAGCTCGGCGGCAAGGAAGGGCTGCTGCAGACCCTGATGGACGTCTGGTCCACCAGCCCCACGGTCGCCCGGGTGGTCACCGACTCGATCGCCCAGCCCACCGGCCCGGGCATCCTCGCGGTGCTGGCCGACGGCTACATCGAGCACGCCGCCGAGGCCGGCGACATCATGACGGTCCTCGAACTGGCCTCCGCCAGCTCGACGCCCGCCCGCGAGTTCATGGACGTCGGCGAGCAGCGCCACCGCGAGGCCCTCCAGGCCGTCACCCAGGCCCTGTCCGACATCGACGCCCTGGCCGACGGCCTGTCCGTCGCCGACGCGGCCCTGATCATCTACTTCCACTTCCGGCACCCACAGCTCGTGCTCGCGTCCGACACCTTCGGCTGGGGCACCGAGCGGGCCCGGCAGTGGCTCCTGGAACGCGTCATGGCCGCGATCCTCAAGAGCTGATCTCCACAACCCGTCAACAACGGATGCCTACGTTCGAGGCACTGCCCACCACCGGTCGAAGGAAGCACAGACCATGGTCACCACCCACCACCGGTACGCCCAGGTCGACGGCCACCAGATCTTCTACCGGGAGGCCGGTGCCCGCGAACGCCCCACCCTGGTCCTGCTTCACGGCTTCCCGACCAGCTCACTGATGTTCCGTGAGCTCATCCCCCGGCTGGCGGACCGCTGGCACGTGATCGCCCCCGACCACCTCGGTTTCGGGCTCTCCGACGCCCCCACCACCCACGACTTCACCTACTCGTTCGACGCCCTGGCCGACCTCACCCGGGCCCTGATCGCCCAGCTGCGCATCGAGCACTACGGCCTGTTCGTGCAGGGCCACGGCGCCCAGGTCGGCTGGCGCCTGGCGCTGCGCTCACCGGAGGCGGTGCTGGCAGTGGTCAGCCAGAACGGCAACGCGTACGTCGAGGGTCTGCAGCCGGAGTTCTTCACGGCGCTGCGGGAGTACTGGCTCCAGCCGAACCCGCGCACCGAGGCCGGGGTGCGCGAGACGCTGACGCTGGAACTGACCCGCTGGCAGTACCTGACCGGGGTGGCCGACGAGACCCGGGTCGATCCCAACACCTGGATCCACGACCACCACCTGCTCTCCCGCTCGGGCAACGACCTGATCCAGCTGGCCCTGTTCGCCGACTACGCCTCCAACCCACCGCTGTATCCCCGCGTTCATCGGTACTTCCGGGCGTATCAGGTTCCGCTGCTGGCCGTCTGGGGCCGGGGCGATCCGATCTTCGGCCCGGCCGGCGCGCTCGCCTTCACCGCCGACCTTCCCGACGCCGAGATCCATCTGCTCGACGGGGGTCACTTCCTGCTGGAGAGCGCTCTCGACGAGGTCACGCCGCTCATCGAGGCCTTCCTCGAGCAGCACCTCGAAGAACCCGCCCTGAACTGAACCTCCCTGGACCACCACCGAACCCAGGGTGGACGCGTCGGGGCACCGACGCGTCCACCCTGGGGTCTCGCGGTACTCACCGACGACGATCCAGGTGCTCGGCCAGGAACTCCCGCACGATCGACGCCACCTCGTCGAGCGCGCTCTCGAGCAGGAAGTGCCCGCCCTCGAGCAGGTGCACCTCGGCCCGGGGAAGGTCTCTCACGAAAGCCTGCGCCCCGACCGGGTCGAAAACCGGGTCGTGACGGCCCCAGACCGCGAGCAACGGCACCTGGCTGTCCCTGAAGTACTGCTGCACCCGCGGATACAGTTCGACGTTGGTGGCGTAGTCGGCGAAGAGCCGTAGCTGCACCAGGTCGTTGCCCGGCCGGGTGAGCAGCCCGTAGTCGCCCTCCCAGGTGTCCGGGTCGACCACCGAGGAGTCGGCGACGCCGGTCACGTACTGCCAGCGCGTCGCCTCCAGGGTCAGGGCCTGCCGGGCCACTGCCTCGGTCTCGGGGGTCTGTTCCTTCCAGTACCCTCGCTGGGTCTCGAAAAAAGCCTCGTTCATGCCCTCTTCGTAGGCGTTGCCGCTCTGGGTGACGATCGCGGTCACCGCCTCCGGGTCGCGCAGGGCCAGCCGCCAGCCGACCGGGGCGCCGTAGTCCTGCACGTACATCGCGAACCGCCGAACCCCGAGCTGCCGCAGCAGATCCTGGGTGAGATCGGTGAGCGCCTCGAAGCTGTAGGGGAACTCGGTCACCGGCGGCATGTCGGAGTGGCCGAAGCCCAGCAGGTCGGGGGCGATGACGTGCCAGCGGTCGGCCAGCAGCGGGATCAGCCGGCGGAACATGAACGAGCTGGCCGGGAAACCGTGGAGCAGCACGATCACCGGCGCACCGGCCGGACCCGCCTCGCGGTAGTAGAGCGCCCTACCGCCGACCTCGGCGAAACGGTGATGGATCTGCGTCATGACCCGCATCCTGACAACGATCGCTGGACGGCGTGTGGACGCCGAATCCACTGGAAGTTCACCGTTACTCCGGCGAACGGGACCGGCCAGCAACGAATCATCAACCCCGCTGACCCAGTCTTCGCAGGTAAGCGCAGCACTGGATCTCCCCATGCCCCTTCAGGAGGAAACATGTTCCCGGGTCGACTTTCCCGCCGGGCGAAGACCGTCGCCGTTCTCGCGGGTGTGCCCGCCGTCGCCGCCGGGGTACTTCTGGCCACCGGACCGGCCCAGGCTTCCGGCCAGTCGTACTCGGCCGCCGCGGCCAAGCCGCTGGCTGGCAAGACCGTGGTGATCAAGGCGACGAAGTACCAGGGCAAGGACCGCCTGCTCACCGTGCGCGGCAACGGCTCGGCCGACCTGTCCCGCTCCAAGCCCACCAAGTCCAACGGCCTCTCGGCCGACGGCACCTCGTTCGTGCTCAAGAAGGTCGGCAGCAGCAAGGCCACCACGTACACGATCAAGAGCATCAACGACAGCGAGGGCGCCAAGGCCTACTGCCTGCAGCAGAAGACGAACGGCAAGGTCAACGTCGTGGTCTGCAACAGCAAGAAGACCAACCAGCGCTTCAGTTTCGAGCCGAACGGCAAGAACTTCGCCATCGCCGGCGAGTGGGGCTACCTCAAGGCCGACAAGCGCAAGCTGCGCGTGGCGAACATCGACAAGGAGTCGATGAGCTTCTTCAGCGTCAAGGCGCGCTGACCCGGAGAGGGCCGCTCCCGTTGCGGGAGCGGCCCTCTCGCGTCTGAACATCCGCTTCACCGGTTCCGTTCCGGATCATGGCGCCGCTCAGTACTTTTCCATTCTTTCCTGGTCGAATCGCCTCAGCCCGGTTCCCTCCTCGGCCCGGGCCGCCCCCGGGAGCGGGGCCGACCGCACGGTGCGGCGCCGGCCGGCCCGTTCCACCGCTCCCGGGCGCCTCGTGCGTTCGTCCCCAGCCACGATCGGAGCCAGGTGATCATGACCAGGATCAAGAAGAAGGCAGTGGCGGCAGCCGTCGGCGTTCTCGCCACCGCCGGTCTCCTCGTCTCGGCGGGCCCGCCCGCCCAGGCGGCCACCAACACCGTGCTGTTCTGCGTCCAGAACGTCAGTTCCGGCTACCTGATCTTTCCCAGCCGGTACAACTGGACCACCCCCGTGATCCCGCGTGGGCACTGCTGGTCGGCCTACCTGGACACCGGTGGCCTGGCCGAGGCGATCCTCGTCTACCGGGACAACGTCTACTCCTACGCCACGGCCTGGAACAGCAACGTCAGCGCGAAGGCCATCTACATCTAGGCTTTCCACCCCGAAGGGCCGCTCCCCCGTGCGGGAGCGGCCCTTTCGGCATGTTCACCCGAAGACCCAGATGTGGTCGTCGTTCGTGGAGCACGGGAAGAGCGTCAGACGCATCCCGAGCACCTTGTTGTCGACGCCGTCCGGGTTCGAGACGTTCAGGCACAGGTTGCTTTTCACGTTCACCAGGAAGAACCCGCTGCCGTGGGCCTCCTTGCGGAACATCTGGTTGTCGGAGCTGCCCAGCAGGCACTTGTGGGTGTTCACCACCGTGCCCTTGGCCACGGCCCCGCCACCGTTGACGTCCAGGCACCAGCCCGACCTCAGGTTGCGCAGCAGGAAGGTGCCGTCGGCCTGGGTGACCGTCTGATAGACCTGGTTGTCGTTGGTGGAACCGTCGCAGGTGTACTGCGCGACCAGGGCGTTCTCGGCGACCGACCCGGTGCGGCCGGGCAGGTCGGCGCAGTAGTGCGTCATCAGGTTCCGGATCACGCCGACCGTCTTGTACACCGGGCCCGCGGCCGTCGTGGTGCTGGTGCGGGCGGCGGCGGCAGCCGGCTGAGTGCTGGAGCTCTGGCTCTGCGTGGACTGACCCGAGGTGGCGTCGTCCTGGGCGTTCTGGCCCTGGGGGTTCTGAGCCTGGGTGTTCTGGCTCTGGGGTTTCTGACCCTGGGCGCTCTGACCGCTGCCCGTCTGCCCACCGCCCCCGGCCGGGGCCGGCGCGGTGCGGTTGTCGCCCGCCGGCACCGGCTGCAGCTGCGAGGAACCGGCCGGGCCGTTCTTCCCGGGTGCCGGTGAACCCGGTGCGGCCGAGACGCCCGCGGTGGCGGAGACGCCGGGAGTGCCCTTGCCCCCGACCGGAGCGGGCCCGGCCACGGCAGTGGACGAGTCGTCTGCCCCGAGCGCAGAGGCGGCCGCCCGCACTCCCTGGACGCCCCCGACCAGCGTCCCGCACGCCACCACCAGGCCGAGTCCGAGGACAGCCAGGCCCTGGAGCCCTCGGGTCGGCACGTGCACCCAGGGCCGGCGCACCAGGGCGGAGCGGCTCCACGAGGTCAGGACCTCGTCGTAGTCCGAGGTTCCCGGCCCGGAACCAGGTTCGGAGGGCGGCTCCCGGTCCGGCCCCGCCCCTGGCTCGACCTCGGGCCCGGGCTCACCCCTGGGCGCCGGCTCGACCCCGGACTCCGGCCCAGCCCCGTCTCCCGACCCGGCCTCGTCTCCCGGCCCAGCACCGTCTCCCGGCCCAGCACCGTCCCCCGGCCCAGCACCGTCCCCCGGCCCAGCACCGTCCCCCGGCCCAGCACCGTCCCCCGGCCCAGCACCGCCTCCCGGCCCGGCCCCGACCCGGGCCCCGGCTTCGGGCCCCGGCCCGACTTCAGGCCGCGGTTCCGGTCCTTCTCCCGAGCCGGGCCCCGAGGCCCCCTCACCACCGGCGGGGGTCTTCGGCGGGGTCGGCTCGTCCTGCTCGGTCTTCACGTGGGCTCCACTGAAACATGTTTCTCAAGAGATGATCCCGGAACGAGCGCCGGGCCGGGCCCGCCGGGCGTGGACCTGTCCGTGCCGTCGGCCCGGGCGCATGCGCGCCGAGCCTGCCGGACCGGCATTGACGTTCGATTGCCGGACCGTCCGGTTCCGGCGTCGAACCCGCCGCGCCGTCGTGCGTGACCTGTCAATCAGACGTCAACGGTGACGATCCATCGTGCTCACCATCCGAGCCGGGAGATCTGATGCCGCCCTTGAGCGACTGGTGCTTCCCCCAGCGACTCGGCGTCGTCGACGAGGCCGGTGAGCTGTCGGGAGCGCGGATCGCCGCCGACACCGGCAGCCTGCTCGAGCTCCTGCAAGGGCTCGGAATGCGCCCGGCGATCGCCCGGACGGCGACCGAGGCCTTCCGCTCGGCCGCGCAGGAGCTGACCCACTCCGAGCCGGGCGCACGGGTCGCGCGGTACGAGGACCTGCGGCGGCGCACCAGCAGCTGGATCACGACCGCGATCGAGTTCGGCACCTGGGGTCACGACGCCGACACGAGTCGTTACTACGAAACCCTTTTCGATCAGAGGTCCGATCCGGGCCCCGGCGACGGGATCGGCCTGGACGCCCTGGAACGGGAGCTGGGCCTCGAATCGAAACCGTCGCTCCAGCAGGCCTTGCGGACGCGGTGGCTGACCCGCACGAGTGAAGTCGCCTCCGCGCGGCTCGGGGAACTCGGGCCCGGCGAGCGCGCCGACCGCACTCAGACGGCGACCACGCTGGTCAACCGTGCGCTCGTCGCCCCCGGGGGCGTGATGGGGATGCCGGGTCGCTCCCTGGTGCCGATCGTGGCGATGCTCCTTCCCGGGGCCGCGTCGTCGTCCGGAGACCTCACGACCGCCCGGACGACACTGGACCGGGCGGTCGCGGCGCTCGATCTCAGGCCCTCCGGTCTGGCCGGCGGGTCGGCCTCCTCCGGGTCCGCGACCCCACCCGAGATCCACGAGATGGTGCCACTGGGCGCCGGCGTCCCCGCGTCCACCGTTCCCCCTCCCGTGACCGACGAGGTCGAGCACTTCGGGCCGCCCCTGGACCCCGGCGCCGAGCCGCACTTCCTCGAGCGCTCCCACCCGCTCGTGAACATCCGGCCGCTGTCGGACGCGCTGGTCGCCTCGATGCGCGACGGCCTGCTCGAGGCGATGCGCACGAACCCGCACCCGGCCGGTCACGTCGGGCTGGAAGCCTTCGGGACCCGTCTGCACGCGATCCTCGACAGCCGCCTGCTGAGCACCGCCGGGGAAGAGCTGCGCTCGGAGGCCGGTTTCGAGATCCCGCTGACGCGGGTGCCGGGCGCCGGCCCGGCGCTGGCCCTGCGCCTGCGCGCGAGTGACCCCGCGGCCGTCGAGGAGAACGACGCGGCCGGACGCCTGTCCGGCCAGGCGGTGCAGCTGCAACGCTGGGCCTTCTCCTCGCCGGAGAAGCTCTCGAGCGCGAGCAGCAGCGACCTGCGGACCGGCGGCCTCGCGACCTCCGGGCACTGGGACCTCGACCGGTACGGGATCGGCCGGATCTCGCTCAACGGCCTCGTGCGGGTGGTCGTCAACCAGCTCAGCCGGATCGTGACCGCCGGCAGCGGGGTCTCCGCCTACACGATCCTGCGCAGCCGGGAGCCCTCGTACGTCTTCGACTACACGATGAACTGGGAGTTCCGGCTGCTGGAGACCGGTTCCGACCACACCTGGACCCGGTTGCCGCTGCGCGAGGGGGTGCGGGGCGAGCGCCTGCGGGTCTGGTTCCCCCGGTCCCAGAGCACCGTCGCCCGGGGTGAGGCGGCGCTCGCCCCGACCCGGCCCGACCCGGCCGTTCGCGGCATTCTCGAGCACGCACCGGTGGTCGGCGTCGAGGACGTGCCCTCCGCGCACCGGCTGGTCGAGGACGTCCTGGCCGCCTTCCCCGTCCTCGCCGACCTGCACCCGGACTCGCTCGCCGACCTGAAGGACTTCCTGTCCGCCGACGACGTCAAGGCCAACTTCCCGCACCTCGCCTTCGGTGACGGCATGCCCACCACCGATCTGCGGAGCAGTACCGGATCGGCCCTGGGATTCCTGCATTTCTCGACCCCGCTCGAGGAGAACCTCCAGCCGGCCGGGCCGAACCTGGAGAACGGGGTCGTCGAGACCTATCTCGTCAGTGTTTCCCGCGCCCAGCTGTCGGTGACCGTGTCCAACGCCGTGTCGTTCGCCCTGAGCCTCGTCCTCGGGCTCCGCAACGGCCTGTCCCCGGTGGCCGACGTCCGCGCCTCGGCCGGTGCGTCCGTGGCGTACCGGTCGGAGCACACGCTCATCAGCGGCGGCAGCACCAAACTCGTCCGCTCCCTGCGGGCCGCGGGCCCGACCCAGCGCAGCGCCGGGACCTTCCGGCTGCAGGCCGAACTCGTGCGCCCGGCCGGGGCCCCCCTGCTCCCGGTGGCGACCTCCCGGTTGCCGAACGCGTCGTACCCGGTCAACCTCCAGATCCCCTCGAACGACGCCCTCGTGAACACGGCCGAGACGCCGGCCCGGCACCTTCCGCCGGAACTGCTGCACCTGCGGGTCCTGGGGCTGAGCACCACGACCACCCGGGTCACGGGCGTCGACGGTCTGGCCCGTGAGCTGGAGACCCTCCTGCGGGAGCAGGGATACCTGCCCGTGCCGCAGGAACCCGGCACCCACGTGGCGAACGCGCTGGAGATGCTGGCCGACAACCCGCTCACCCGCCTGGCGGTCCACCAGGAAACCCTCGACCGGGCCCGGCTGGCCAACGTCCGCGAGATGAACCGGCTCCGGGGCCGGGCCGGGCTGCGCGCGTCGGTCGACAACGCGATCGCCGGTGGAGCGCTGTTCACGTTCGAGAAGCCCACCCGCAGCGGCGTGGAACGGATCTCCGCCACTCTGCACACCAGCCGCAGCTACCAGCCCGGCGGTGACGAGGCCGGCGTGACCCAGGGACTCCGGCTGCCCGGCGTCCAGACCCTGAACTTCGTCGCCTCGAGCACCCCCGGGGAGTGGCAGTCGTCCGTCACCCCCGCGGCCGCGACCGTCGAGGCGAACGTCTCCGGGCAGTCCGGTGGTCATCTGACCCCCGGTGCGAACCCGCACTACACCGACGGCGCCGTCGTGGGCGGCGGCGTCGGCGGCAGCAGCGCCACCTCGTACCTCAGCGGTTCCAGCGTGGGGACCGGCCACGAGTACTACCTGCTGAGCCCGACGAGTCAGGGCACCACCCAGTTCGACGTGCCGGTCACCCACACCCTGACGGTCACCGGATCCTTCGGCCCACAGCGGGATCTCGGGCCCGCGCCCGGCCGGATGACCCTGGCCGTGCCCGACTTCCGGCTGCTGACCCAGGCCTCCACGGAGCCCCGGCCCGCGCGGCCGGCGACGCGGACGGTGACCCCCGAGGACCGGGTGCGGCTCACCGGGGAGGGCCAGATCCTGCTGCCGGAAACCGCCCTGATCGAATGGATCGAGGGCAGCGGGGCCCTGCAGAACCTGGTGCGCGAGAACTTCGGGACGCTCCGGCCGCCGGACGCGGCGGTCCCGGCCCAGGTGCTGCCGGGTGCCGCCGAGGCCGTCCCGGCGGGCGACGTGGTCCCGGCCGGCCCGGGAGCCGCTGTCGTACGGGTTCCCCGCACCGCGCTGGGCGTGATCGGCGGCTGGTTCCGGGCCGCCTGGGAGGTCCTGGCCGCCGGGCCGGCCACGATCGCCCGGGCGATCGTGGGTGAGAACCTGACCCGGGCCTCGTCGCACGCCAACGGCGTTCTGCACAGCGCTCTGTCGGCCGAGCACCTGCACGCCCACGCCCTGCGCATCCTGCGCGACTCCTACGTCGTCGAGGGGGTGGCGACCTCCGGCATCTGGGCCGGCCAGGACGTCGTCCTCGAGGTCAGGGGCTACCTGACGGGAGTGAAGGCCCAGCCGCGCACACCCACGATGGACGGGGAGCGCTGGTTGCAGTCCACCACCGGTCACAGCGAGGGCGTCAGCACGTCGAGTTCCCTCCAGGGATCCCTCCGGGCGCAGGGGCAGGGGCCGGCCGGGTCCGCCCCCGGCGGCCAGCTGGTGCGCGGGTCGGGCTCGACCCACGCGGAGCAGACCGTGGACAACACCAGCGAGATGCGGGTGACGGTGGAGGACTCGATCAGGATGCACCCGTTCAACGCCACGGCGGTGTTCGTGGTGTCGATCCGCCGGGGCACCCAGCAGTTCGCCACCAACCTGGTGGGCCGGGGCGCCGAGCCCCTGGCCGAGCTGGCGGTCAATCTGCCGAACGGGGTCCAGTTCCTTCTCACCGACAACGATCTGCACAACCATCCACGGCTGGCGAACCTGGCCGTCGCCCAGGACGAGACCCTCACGGAGACCCTGACCCCGCCCGTCGCCGACCTCCCGCTGCCACTGCCCTTCCGCCGGAGCCACGGGCAGCTCGGGTTCGGCACCGTGACCGAGGTGACCCTGGACCGGGGGCGCGACGCGCTCCAGAACGAGATCGTCGCCGCCCTGGAGAGGCTGGCCCCGGGCATCGTGACCCCGGGGACGAGCGCGTTCATGCCCGGCCTGCTGGGCCTGGTCAACGAGAACAGCAGCTCGCTCGGGCGGCGCACCCTGATGAATCACGGCCCCCAGGGCCACGTTCAGTTCAAGGCCGTCCACCGGTACTGGGGCTGGCCCCGGATCGTCAGCATCAAGCTGCACCTGCACGTCGCCCCGGCGGAGCTGGAGGCGGCCCGGGCCCGCCGCGTCGCCACCGGCGGCGTGGACAACGTCATCTCCCACATCAGCGCGCTGGGCACGGCCCTGCCCGGGCGGACGCCGGGACGGACCCGGATCACCGACACCAGTTTCCGCACCAGCCAGGTGGACCTGCAGCCCGCCGGGAACGTCCGGGCGGCCGAGCTGACGCCCACGCTGACCTCGGCCTCCCGCAACAGCGTGGCCACCTCGGCCACGTCCACCCGTGAGACTCGCACCTGGACACGCTCCATGGAGTCGATGGAGACGACCTTCGCCGGCCAGATCCGGGGCGAGGTCACCATCGAGCCGGCCTACGGTCACGCGCTGATCGCCCTCCGGCGCGCCCTGGTGCTGCTCATGACCTGGGGCTACGTGGCCGTGGTCGTCGACGTCCTGCACCAGGCGCTGCGGAGGCTGGCCGCGCTCGCCACCGGCGCCCCGGTCGTCACCACGGTCACCGCCGTCACCGCGGCTCCCGAGGCGGCCACGCCCGAGCCGATCCGGGTCGAGGCCCGGATCAGCGTCCGGTTCCAGGCCAGCGAGGCCGACCTGCGTCTGGGACCGGAGGACACCCAGGTCCCCGCGCCCTGGCGTCTGGGCGAGATCCTCACGGCGGACCCGATCCCCCTGCCCTCCGTACCCGCCGAGCCCGGCGCATCCCCGGCCGATCACGTCGCGGTCACCGTGGGCACCGGCCCCCTGGATCTCACGACCGCCGACGTCTGGCGGCCGGTCCGCCCGGTCCACGTCTACGACGTGCCCGACATCGACCGGCTGGGCGAGGCCGTCCGGCAGGTCGCGCCCGACCACTGGCGCGACCTCTTCCCGCCCACCTCGAAATCGGCCGAGGGCATGTTCATCCGGCTGAACCGGCTGATCCAGAGCGGAGCGCTGACGCTGCTCAGCGGGGCCGCGACCGCACCCCTCGTCTCGGCGCGCAGCGCCCCGGTGCAGATCCGGCTGACCCTCTACGCCCCGGTGGTCGACCTCACCGGCCAGAAGATCGCGATCGACGACATCCGCGTCGACAACGAGATCCGCACCAGCACCGCTGCCACGTCCGTCAGCCGGAACCTGACCTTCGCCCCTTCCGGCACCGTCAACGCCGCCGACCTGGGCGGCTCGGTCCCGCTCATCGGCAGCACCGACGGCGGCGGGAACGCCTCGGCGTACGGCACCCAGCTGCGCGACGTGCTGCGCTTCGGCTCCGCCGCCGGCGCGGCGGGAGCCTTCGACGGTCACCGGGTGGACGTGGTGGCCGTGTTCGAGGTCGTGGGTCCCGGGGGCACGACCCGCTGGGTGCCGTCCCGGATGACGCTGCGCACCACCGAGACCCCGCCCACGCACCGGGCCGCGCAGCTGCCGGGTCCGCGATTGTCACCCGAGGGCATCGTGACCGCCCGGGCGGCCTGGCGAGACGGCCCGGCCCGGGCTGCCCACGACGCCCTGAGCTCGCTCGAGGCGGGTACCTCGCGCGACGAGCTCCTCGCCGAGGCGACCGGTCTCGTGGGACGGGTCAGCCTGTTCGGCGCGGATCTGAGCGGGGCCCCGGGCCCGGAGGCCGCCTTCCTGCGCAGCGAGGTCGTCCCGGTCGTCGCCCACCACCTCCGGACCCGGGGCGCCGCGTTGCCGAACGGACGATCGCTGCACGAGCTGCTCGAAGAGGCGGTCGACGACCTGCACCTGCAGATCCCCCGGATCGACGCCCCGGCCCTGCAGTCGATCCTGTCGGCCCTGACGCACGGATTCGCCGGGAGACCGGATCTCCTGTCCATAGCCCGGCACGAGGTCCTGCGCCTGGGCCGGCGACCTGAACTCACGGCCTTCGACGAGGCCATGAGCCTGGCCCTGCTCGAGCACCTGGCCGGCCGGCCCGTCGACGTGCCGGCGCTGATGACCCGGCACCGGCCGGGCGGGGCGCAGAAGGTCGCCTGGCTCTTCCGGCTGCACGACCTCCGGACCCGGAACAGCGACTGGGAAAGCAAGATCAAAGAACTCCGGCTCATCCTCGTCCACTGCCCGGACTGACGAAAGAGACTCTCCCCGTGAACAATCCCCCACCCAACGACCAGATCTCCTCCACCCTGGCCGACCTCACCCGCCTGAACGAGGAGGTGGCCCTGCTGGCTCACCAGCTGGAGACCACCACGATCGACGTGAGCAGCCCGGACGGATCGATCACGGTGACCACCACCCTGCACGGATCGGTCACCGGCCTGCGGTTCGCCGACGAGCGGCACCGGGAGCGGACGGGCACCCAGCTCGCCGTGGACCTGCTGCGGGTCCTGACCGACGCCCGTGAGCAGGCGACGGCCCGGGCCGCGGAGGTGACCGGCACCGGAGCCTCGCCGAGCACGCAGACCGTGCTGCCCGGCGACGCGCTCGGGGACCTGCTGATCGGGCTCGACGCCCTGTTCCGGCCCGGCCCGAAATGATCACTCACGACCGAGTGTGAGGATCTGGGGGCCGTCTCGCGCTTGTCGCTCTTCGTCCAGAAGACGTTCAGAGGGGCGTGGTTTAATCAATGTCCCATTTTTCCGGCCCCAGGAGCGACCCGTGGCTCACCTCAGAGCGACCGCGCGCCGACCCGCCGTCGCGCTCCGTTCCCCCGCGACCACGGCGGTGGCGACCGTCCCCGGTGCCCACACCGACGCGTCCCCCATCGGATAGGTCGATCTCGTGGAGCACGACACTCGGCGTGGTGACCTACCCCCTCTGAAACTGCAGGTTCTGGGGCCGCTGCGCATCTGGCGCGACGGCGTGGAGGTCGACGCCGGCCCCTGGCAGCGCCGATGCCTCCTGGGGTTGCTGCTGGCCCACAACGGTCAGCCGGTGGGGATGAACGAACTGGTCGACACCTTGTGGCCCTCGGACCCCCCGGTCAGCGCGGTCAACATCGTGCACAAGTACGTCGGGGCGTTGCGCCGCCTCATGGAACCCGACCTGGCGCCGCGGGACAGCGGGTCCTGGCTGCTGCGTTCCGGCAACGGCTACCGGTTCGTGGCCGATCCCCGCGTACTGGACCTGGCCCGGTTCGTCGAGCTGCACGACCGGGCCCGCACCGCCGCCCGGGGCGGCGACGACCACGCCGCGCTCCTGCTGCACCAGGAGGCTCTGCACCTCTGGAACGGGCCGGCCGGTGAGGACGCGGCGGGCTCGCCCGTGTTCGCCGGCGTCAACCAGCAGCTCTTCGACAGTGCCACGGAGGCCGCCGATCTGGCGCTGCGCACTGGCGAGCACGGTCGTCCGGTCGCCGTCATCCGTCGCGTGTGCTCCTGGGACCCGCTGAACGAGTCGCTGCACGCCCGCCTGATCCTGCTGCTGGCCGGGGCCGGGCACCAGGCCGAGGCCCTGACGGTCCACCGCACCGTGACCGCCCGTCTGGCCGACGAACTCGGCCTGGACCCGGGCCCGGAACTGCGCGCCGCCCAGCAGCAGGTGCTCAGGGACGAGGCGCCGGCCCTGACCACCCCCGCGGTCCGCCCGGAGACCGGGCAACGTCCCCGCCCGGCCCAGCTGCCGGCCGATCTGAGCATGTTCGTCGGCCGCGAGGAGCAGATCGCCGCCGTCACCCGGCTGATCGAGCAGCGCTCCGGACGCACGTCCACCGGCCCACTGGTGCTGGCCCTCAGCGGCATGGGAGGTGTCGGGAAGTCCACTCTCGCCGTGCATCTGGCCCATCGATTCAGCGCCGCCCACCCCGACGGCCAGCTCTACGTGGACCTGCGGGGTTTCGACGGCGACGGGGAGGAGGTCTCGACCCCGGAGGCACTGGCGACCCTGCTGCACTCCCTGGGGGTGCCCGGGGCGTCCGTCCCGAGCCGGATCGAGGCCCAGGTGGGCCTTTACCGCACGGCCAGCGCCGACCGCCGGCTGATCGTCCTGATCGACAACGCGCGCTCGGTGCAGCATGTGCGCCCGCTGATCCCGAACAGTGCCAGCGCCCTCGTCATCGTGACCAGCCGCACTCCGCTGGCCGGGCTGGCCGCGATCGAGGGCGCGGTGCTCCTGCCCCTGGACCTTCCCTCGGCCCCCTCGGCGCGAGCCATGATGGCGGCCCGGCTGCAGGCCCTCCCCCGCCCGGCCGACGACGCCGTCATCGACGAGATCGTCGACCTGTGCGGCCGTCTCCCGCTGGCGCTGGCCCTGGTCGCGGCCCGGGCCCTGACCCGCCCCACCTTTCCGCTGCAGGTGGCGGCCGACGAGCTGCGCGCGCACTCGACCGTCCTGCACGCCTTTCCCGACGGGGGCGGAGATGCCGGTCCTCGCAGCGTCTTCCGCTGGTCGTACCGGCACCTGAGTGCCGAGGCGGCCCGCCTGTTCCGGCTGCTGTCGCTCAGCATCGGCCCGTCGATCTCGGCCGCGGCGTGCGCCAGCCTGCTCGGGGGCGAGCCCGCCCCGACCCGGCGCCTGCTCGGTGAGCTCCTCGACGCCGCGCTCGTGGCCGAGGTGGCCCAGGACCGTTTCAGCGCCCACCTGCTGGTGCGGGCGTACGCCGAGGAACTGTGCCGCCAGACCGAGAGCGGGGCCGAGCGCGCCGAGGCGAGCCGGCGCCTGCTGCAGCACTACCGGCACACCGGCCACCACGCCATCGTCGCTCTCCGGCCGAAACTCGAGCCGATCCCTCCGGCCCCGGCCGTCGAGGGGGTGCACCCGCAGGACGTGGGCACCTTCGACCAGGCCATGTCGTGGTTCGCGGCCGAGCACCAGGTGCTCATGGCGGCCGTGAACCGGGCCGGTGACCCCCAGTTCGGGGTGTCGCCCTGGCAGCTGGCGCTGAGCGCGCAGACCTATCTGCACTGGGGCGGGTTCTTCCACGACTGGAAGACGGTCATGCAGACCGCCCTGACCGCAGCCCGGGCCCAGAACGACCGGCTGGGGCAGGCTTACGCCCTGCGCAGCCTGGCCGGGGCGCACCACTACCTCGGTGAGGGCTCCTCCGCGCTCGAGTGCCTGTACGGGGCGCAGGAGTTGTTCGCCGAACTCGGCCGGGTGCGGGAACTCAGCTTCGTGCAGTCGAACCTGGGAGACGTCCTGACCCGCCTGGGGCGCTTCGACGAGGCGCTGGCCGCGCACGAGGAGGTTCTGCGGACGGCGCGTTCGATCAGCCCGACCCGGGAGGTCGTGGCTCTGCTCCAGGTGGGTGTGGCCCTCATGGACTGCGGCGAGTACGCGCTGTCGGAGACCAGGATGCGCGAGGCCCTGAAACTCAATCAGGAGCTGGGGAAACCGGAGATCGAGGGGTCGATCCGCATCGACATCGGCTCCCTGTTCGCCCGGATGGGCCAGGACGGTCAGGCAGCCGCGGAGTGGGAGGCCGCGCTGCCGGACCTGCGCGCCTTCAAGCACCGGCCGGACGAGCTGAAGGTGCTGCTGGACCTGGCCGACGCCCGGATCCGGCTCGGTGACCGGGTCCGGGCGCGCGAGGCCTGGCGCAGCGCCGTCACGCTGGCGGCCGGGTTCCAGGATCACGAGACCGGGGAGACGAAGGCCCGCTTGCGGAGCATCGAAGCGGCGCTCGACGACTGACGGCGACCTCAGCCCTGCTCGTACAGATCCACGTACAGCCCGAGGATCTCGTCGGAACGCGGGCCCAGGGCATCAGGGTTCACGATGTTGTGCCCCAGCCCTGTCTCGGGACCGAACTCGTGCGTCCTCACCTTCAGGCCGTTCGCCTCGGCGAGCCGCGTGGGAACCTCCACGGCCTTCTCGCGGTCGATGAACGGATCCTTCGCCGAGGTCGCCACCGCCACGGTGCGCAGCTTCCCGCTCGTGGGGTCGTCGCGCAGATTGCGCCCCACGCGCAGGTACTGGGCCAGGCCGCTGAGGGTGAAGTTCGTGTCCCCCACCCGCCGGTTCGGCAGCAACCGGAAACCGTAGAGCACGATGAGCGGCTTGATCGCGAAGGCCGGGGCCTGCGAGGAGGCCGGCTGGTAGAAGGGCGACAGCGCCAGCAGGTGGGCGACCGTGTCGGTGCGGAACTCGGCCAGCCAGGTGGCCAGCACGGCGCCGCCGGACAGGCCGATCACCCCGGTCTCCTCGCCCAGCCCCGCAACGACATTCATGGCCTCGTCGGCATACTCGGCCAGACTGCCGGTGCTGACCTCCTGGGCCTGATCAGCGTCGAGCAGGCCGTGGTGAGGCTCGCGCGGCGCGTAGACGTTGTAGCCGCGGTCATAGAAGACCTCGGCCAGTTGTACGTAGTCCTTGGGGCAGCTGGTGTAGCCGTGCAGCATCAGAACGGACTTGGCCGTCTTCTCGGGGTGGATCCGGGCCAGGCTGCGGCATTCGGGCCGGACCTGGTCGTCGACGGCGTCGGTCTCGGCGGCGTTCTGGGCCACGGCCGCGGCCTCGACGAACGAGATCACCCGGGGCCGGGGGTTCTGCAGCCGCTCGTTGCTCAGCGGGAACACGTACAGGCCTCCGATCAGCACGACGAGAACGACCACGACGGCTGCGCACACCTTCATGACACGGCGCGCCCCTGCGCCGGGCGCGGACTGCTCACTTGCGGGCGACATGTTCTCCCCGAACTCGCGGGCCCCTCGGGCCACGGCGGACGACAGCGTCACCGTCGTCACGGGACCCGTCCACGGTCCCGCCGACGCATCGACGTCCGATTGCCGTGCTCGTAGAAGGCTGGTCCTGCCACTCCCAGGATCAGCGCGGCACTACCTCGGCCCGGCGACCCCGTTCAGACTCGGAGGCGTAACCACTCGCTCGTCAAGGAGTTCCTCATGCAGCTGCGCACCCGAACCGCCCTGCTCGTCGGCGGCACCTCCGGCATCGGCCTGGGCCTGGCCCGGCGTCTGGCCGCCGCCGGCACCACGGTGGTCGTCGCCGGCCGTCGCACGACCGCCGTCGACGGGCTGGAGAGCGTCACTCTCGACGTCACCGACCCGGACTCCGTCCGCGACGCCCGCGACCGCGTCCTCCTGGCCCATCCCGATCTCGACCTGGTGGTGACCATGTCCGGGGTGATGCTGCCCGAGGACCTGCGGGACCCGGCCCATCTCGCCGCCGCCGAAACCACCGTCTCGGTGAACCTTCTCGGCACGATCCGGACCCTCACCGCCTTCGTCCCCCACCTCGTCGAACGGGGCGGCGGCGACATCGTCACGGTCTCCTCCGGCATCGCGTTCCTGCCGTTCCCGCTCATGCCCACCTACGGCGCCTCGAAGGCCGGGGTGCACGCCTACACCGAGGCCCTGCGCGCCCAGCTGGCCGGTACCGGGGTCGAGGTCACCGAGCTCGTGCCGCCCGCCGTCGCCACCGCCGGGCAGGAGAAGGTCAACCCGGCCGCCCTGCCCCTGGAGGACTACCTCGACGAGATCTGGGACCTGCTGACCCAGAACCCCACGCCGCCGGAGATTCTCGTCAGGGCCGTGCACCAGCACCGCTGGGCCGAGAAGGACGGCACCTACGCCGAGCTGGTGGCACGTCGCTCGCAGGCCCTGAACACGCTGCCCGGCCGCGCCTGACCGAGGGCCCGCTCGTTGCCAGGTTCTCAATCACAGCTGAGCATGTGGATCTGCAGATAGGTGATCGGTTCGCGCCAGTCGGCCCGGCCGTCGGCCATCTCCGAGAACCGGTCGTGCCAGGCCAGTTTGGTCTCCGGATCCATGCTGCGGCACAGGAGCGCGATCTGCGCCGCCGCCCGTTCCTGGTCACCACCCAGAGCCACCAGGAGAGCACTGCTCATCGGCAGGTCGAAGTCCCCCAGCCCCAGCGCTTCCGAGGCCGCGTTCAGGGACAGCATCGCCTCGGGCGCCGAAACGGCCCGTCCCGTGACACCATCCGCCAGTTCGACCAGCGACTCCGTCAGGGAGCGCGCCGGGACCGCGGCCGGGCCCGGCTCGGCCGGCCGCGCCTCGGGCGTGACGTCCTGCCCGCCGGGTGTCTCCACCGGAACGTCCAGAAGGGCCAGCGCCCGCTCGGCGGGGTGTGCGGCAGATCCGGACGCTCGCGCGTCCTGTGCCACCCGGCGAGCCGGGCCGCCGCTGGTGGCGCCGTCCTTCAGGCGCCCCCCGATGTCCCGGACGATCTGTTGCGCGACCGATGCGGGTGAGGACAGATCCACGGCCGGCGGCCTCTGGGCCCGGTACCGCTCGACGAACCCGGCCACCTCCTCCGGATCGAGCCGGGTGGGGAGAGCCCGCTGTTGACCCGCCGCCTTCTCACTGCGGGTGCGGGCCAGCGCGATCCGGTTGCCGGAGAGCGCCAGGAAGAGCCGGTTGAACGCTTTGCGCACCTCCCTCACGCTCGCCAGGGTGGGGGCGACCCGCTTGCTGACGATCTCCTCCGCCATCTCCTCGAGCGTGCTGCCCGGCGCGGTCAGACCGGCGGCGGCGTTCGCGACCTGGGCCGGGGTCATCGCGGGAACCTCGGCCCGGGCCAGCAACTCGTTCACCGCGGCGGTCAGGGGCGCGTTGCGGATGCCGTCGACGTTGCGGGCTCCCTGGCCGTGACCGGCGCTGTCCAGGACCGGCGGGACGAGACGACCGTCCGCCTCGGGCGGGAAGAACCGGATCACCGTGCGCCGTCCGCCGGCGTTGAACGTGACCAGCTCGACGTCCTGCCCCAGGTCGGTGGCCAGGAACTGGGCGAAGCGGGTGTGCTCGCCCGTGCCGTCGGTCAGCGTGGACAGGCGCACCGTCTCCTCCCTCAGCCGCGCCTGCCCACCCGGGACGTCTTCGAGCAGCCAGTCGCGCAGCACCGCGAAGTCGACCGCCTCGACCCGGTCGATGAGCTCGTCGAGGTGGAACGGGGGCCGTTCCACCGCCTCGAACCGCTGGCTCAGGGCGTGCGCCCAGGACGCCGGAACGATCCCCTCGAACGCGTCCTCGAGCGACCCGCGGACCGTCACCTGACCTCCGAGCCTCCCCCGGTCCGGGCCGGTGATGACGAAATCGCCGTCCAGGGCGTAGTAGTCGAAGACGCCCTTGCGTTCCCGGTTGTTCTCGACGTAACTCGCCGTGCTGTTCGCGGCCGACTTCTTGACGTCGCTGCCGCGGTGAACGCCGCCGCTCGCGGTCATCAGGGTCGGGTCGTGGGCCCCCAGGACCGGCTGCCCGGCGTTGCGCCCGACAGCGACGCCGCCGTCGTGACCGCTGCCCGAGAACTTCTCCGACACCGGCTCCGGCTCGATCGTGTGCTCGGGAAAGTTGAGCGCACTCCCGTAGGGCCCCGGGTGAGCCAGCGCAGCCGGGTCGGGATGAACTCCACCGTGCTGCGGGTGCCGTCGCTGTGGACGACCTGGTACTCGGTGCGGCTCGTGACCTTCTGGCCGTCCCGGTAGAACTCGGCCTTCGCGGCGCCCAGCAGCGAACTGATGCCCGAGGTGAGGTTACGCTCCGAGAACCGCGTCGAGGCAGTGGCGTGGTCGGTCCCTCCGGGGGCGTGCTCCCGGCCGAACACGGGCCGCTCCCGGTCGGGTTCGCGGTGCATCAGGCCCGGGCGGTTGGCGGCCACCTGCTCCCAGAGCCCGACCTGCTCGCTGCGCAGGGCGCTGGTGGCCTGGATGACCTCACCGAGGGCCTCCCCGAGTTGGCGGGGCACGACGTCCGCCGCCGCCGGGAAGGGGTTCTCCCCGGTGCGGAAGACCCGCGGGGTGAAACGCCCCACGACCGTCGAGGGCGGGCGCGCAGCGGTGGTCGTCGCGTGACTCGCGGCCAGGAACCGGTACTCGCCCCGGGCCTGTCCGGGCAGCAGCTTCGTCGAGGAGTCCCGGAACCGGGCCCACCAGTCGCGCATACCCCGCACCCACTCCAGCACGAGCTCCGGCGTGTGTGCGGCGCTGAAGTCACCGATGCGGCTCAGGACCTCCGGGGCCTCGATCCTGACGTCGGGCAGACGCTTCGAGACCTCACCGACGGCGTCGGCGACACTCTGCAGCACCTTCGGGGCCTCGCTGGTGCGGTAGATGCCGATCTCGAACGTGACGCTCTTGCTGAACTCCTCGGAGGTGTCGGCCGGGGTCGCCCTCGAGATCTGCCGCCGGGTCTCGTTCTCGCCCTCGCCCTCCAGACGGCCGGACGTGCGGGAGTAGGACAGCTGGACCGGCACCCGGGTTCCGTGCTCGTCGAACCCGCCGACGCGTCCCTGCACGTGACCGCTGAGGTGGCGCACCGTGCTGGCGTGCTCGGAATGTCCCTTCTGGCTGAACATCTGGCCACCGATGGTGATCTTGAGGTCGGGCCGGGCGCCCTCGTGCACCGGAGGGGTGTCGTCCTCGACGGCTCTGACCACGACCGTCGTGTACGTGACGCCACCGGTGGTCGTGGGCGTCGCGATCGTGTAGGTCAGACCGGTGCTCCGCAGAGCGTGGTGGTTCGCCCGCAGCGACTCCTCGTCGTAGTACGCCTCCAGCCCTCGCATCACGTCGGTGCCGACCTGATCACGACCGTCGCGCAACGGGTTCCGGTCGACGACGAGGCTCTTGAACCAGGCCGCCGTGGTGTCCCAGACCCCGTCGGCGCGGCCCAGCCTCTCGAACATGCTCAGGATCTCGGGAAGCACGGCGTCGGCCGTGTAGGCCTCGATCGGGTATTTCACGCCCAGCGATCGCTCGTTGATCAGCCGGACGTCCGGCTCGGGCACGGGCAGGGGCGCGAACCCGTCGGTGCCGGGCAGCCCCAGCCGCAGCGCGGCCACGTGCGGCGCCCACATCTCGAAGCCGTTGCCCGTACGGACGTGGATCTCCTCGCTCTTCTCCGCGATGAACCTCCGGAAAACCGGGGTGCGCCAGCGCTGGTGCTGAAGGCTGGCGACGAACTCACCGACGTAGTGCTGGGTGGGGTAGTCGCCCGCTCCGGACCAGCTCTCCAGGAACAGCACCAGAGCGCCGTCGAGCCCGGCGACCTCCCCGCCCCGCGCCTTCTCGCCGCCGACGCCGGCGCCCCCGCTGACCTGTGGGCCACCGCGCCGGTTGGCCGCGCTGCCCTGCTGTTTCGGGGCCGGGGGACGGATGACGACACCGGCCGAGGCGCCGATGTGCCCGGACAACGACCACTCACCCGCGAACTTGCTCCGGAGATCGCCCTCGGTGTACTGCTCCAACTGGACGCGGTTCGTGGCCTCGACGTGAGTGAGGTTGTAGATGCCGAACCGCACCGAGACGGCGTGGTCGTAACCGTCGGCCGCACCGGGCAGATGGATGAGCAGACCACGCCCCAGCGCCCGGCGGCTCAGGGCCTCCAGGAAGAACGGCGTGCCGGAGCGCTGCGCCTGCTCCGGGGCTCCCATCAAGGCGCCCGCGTCGCTGAAGGCCGTCAGTTCCGGCCCGGGAGCGGGCGGGCGCCGGTCCCTCACCGGCACCCCGGTCATCCGGCTGAGCATCGACCGGATCAGCCCGGTGTCGGGGGCCGATCCCGTCCGGACCAGTTCGGCGATCTGCTCCACGATCACGTCGGTGCCGGCGAACAGCATCATCACACCGCTGATCTGCCGGGCCGGAATGTCGTTGCGGGTGAGCTCCGCCCCGGACGCGTCGAGGAGCAGAGGCCCGGTGCCACTGTTGAGATCGCCGGTCAGGACGGTGCTCTGACCGGTCCGGAGCACCTCGTCGATTGTCAGCGGCTGCGCGGGCAGCATGTGCTCGGACACCGTCGTCACCGACGTCGCCTCGAACTGCTGGGTTCCCCCGGCCAGGATCGCCCGGCTCCGGGTGTCGCGGGCCAGGTAGGTCTCGGTGACCCGCATCCGCTTCTCGAACCGGTGGACCGCACCACTCGTGCGCATCCGGCGGTACTCCTTCGAGGCGTGCGCCTCGGTGTTGCTGCGCCCCTGGCCGTAGTGAGCGCTCAGCTCGGGGAACGCGAAGTCGAAGTAGAGCACCCCGAGGGCGTGGGCGCGCACGTGCAGCCCGATGTCGACGCCGATCGACTTCTCCTGCCCGCGACCGGTGTCCACCGACACGGTGCCCTTCTCCTGCAGGTCGAGCGCGACGTTCGCCTCGATCACCGGCGGGCCGGTCAGGCCCCGGGGCTCCCAGCTCATCATGAACTCGTAGGTCACTCCCCCGATCACGAAGGAGTGGTGGATCCCCGAGCCGGTGAACAGGGTCTTGCCCTGGGGCAGGATCGCGGGCAGGCCGTACCGCACCGCGAGCGTGCGGTCGATCTGGTTCAGCTCGCGCATCGACAGCTTCTCGTCCTGGTCGGTGACCCGGCGCAGGTGCTCGAACTTCTCCCGGAAGTCCCGGAACACCCGGGCCATCCCGACCGCGTGGGTCAGGACCCCGGGGCCGATACCCCGGCCGGCCGCCGCGATCGCGGGCTCCCGGTACTCCGGGTGGAACTTACCCGACCACCGCTGCTGGGGGGTCGAGACGGTCACGTGCCCACTCTCGTCCTCCATCAAAGGGGCCCGGAAGTCGAGCACGATGCGGTGGCGCGGCTCGAGAAGAGGGTTGGTGCGCGGCTGCCCGTGCGGCTCGAGCACCTGCACCACCGGGCTGCCCCGCAGCACCTCGTCGACCGCACTCCAGCGCCGGGCCAGATCGCTGTCGGTGCGCAGCATCTCGGTGAACGCCGACGAGTAGTGCACCTGCAGCTGCCCGTCCCGGGCGATCTGGTTCCGCAGGCTCGTCAGCCGGCTCTCCAGACCGGCGGCGACCCGGGTCAGCTCCTGGAGGGTCTGATCCAGGGGGGCGGGGACCGGGGTTCGCGTCAGCGACGGGTTGACCTGGAAGCCCACCGGCGCACGCCGCCCGACCTCGGTGAAAGTGCCGTCCTCCCGGGCGATTCGCCGGGTGGTGACCCGCATCTCGCGAGCACCGTCGATCTGACCGTCCGGGGCGACCACGTAGCGGTCGACGATCGGGGTGAGGTCGGCGATCTGCCGGGCGCTCAGATCCTGCCGGGTGCGGGTGGTTTCGTCCACGACCCGGAGGTTCTGCGGCCGGAGGCGGCGCAGCCGGTTCCAGTCCGCCCCGATGCCCTCGTCGAACCGGGCCGGCAGTTCGACCTCGAAAACCGTTTCGGGACGCCGCAGGGCGAGTTCGCGGAGATCACCGACGGTCTGGACACGCCCGAAGCCCAGGGGGCTGGCGACCGGTATCCGGTGCAGGCCCAGCGGCGTGCGGGCGGGTAGCTTCCCCGGGCCGAACGGGGAGGTGACCGGGAGCGCCCGCCCGGGTCCACCGATGAGGTTGCCCTCGCGGTCCAGCTCGAAGCTCAGGTCGTAGGCGCGGTCGCCGGCCGGCGGGTTGACGAAGACGGTCGAGGGGCGGCGGAGCTGCTCCGCCTCGCTCCGCTGGTCGGAGGCTGCCCGGAGTTTGCGCCAACGGTAGGACGTCTGGGGCGAGTGGCCGCGGAGGTCTTTCAGGTCGAGCCCGTCCGAGGCGGTGATCCTGATCGTGACCGCCTGACCACCGGCCAGTTTGCGTCTGAGTGGGCGGAACAGATTGAGGACGCGGGTCCTGGGGCTCTGGAGGGCGGCGGGCGGGGCCGCCGCCGGCGTCGGAACCGGATGCCGGAGCCTGCTCAGGCGGACGAGGTCGCGAACGGTGCGCACCGGCTGCCCTATCAGCGGACTGGCCTTGCCGAAGCGGGTTTTCGCCAGGACCGGTTCCGGGAGCTTCTGGTTTCCCTCTCTGTCGTGGACGAAGTCGTTCGAAGCCGGCTCCGGGACTCTCGAGGCGGCCGGGCGGCGTCCGGTGTGTTCGCCGCCCAGCGCCATGTGCTCGAACCGGTCGGCGTCCTTCTCGCCCATGCCCATCTCGAGCGCGGTGGTGACGTCGAACGGGATGTCGCCGTGGCTCGAGACGATTTCGCCGGTGAAGCGGTACACGGCGCGGTAGCGCACCAGCTTGTCGAAGCGCATCGTGGCGATCTTGGCCTGGCCCTGCAGGCCGACCGTGCGGTGGTCGACGGTGTGGCTCTCCAGGACGGGGATCGAGAGCGAGGGTGAGAACAGGAAACGGTGGTGGTCGACGTCGAAGCTGAAGTCGACCCCGATGCCCACTCCGGCGTCGCGCCGCACGTCCTCACCGGACTTCGTGGTGTAGGTGTCGGCCATGTCGTCACGGATCGGCACGTTGTCCGGGGTGGTGGTGATGTACTGCACCGAAACGGCTTTGGCCCCCATCCGCAGGTACCCGTCGAAGTTCAGCTCGGCATTGGCCATGCGCGGCGAGACGTAGGCGCCCGATCCCCACCACTGGGTGCGGTCCTTCGCCCGGCCCTCGCCCAGGAACTCCTGGCGGATCTCGTCCATGAGCTCGTCGTGGGCCTCGGTCCGGCCGCCGAACCTCTCGACCAGCAGCTCGGAGATCCGGTCCAGGACGGCCTGCAGGTTCACCGCGTTGATCGTCGGTTTCAGGCCGTGCAGCACGTCGGGCTCGACGACCGGCACGACCGGGTGCGGCGAGGAGAGGGTGGCAGCGGTCAGACTCGTGACCGGCATCTGGGTGAACGCGTCCCACAGCTCGGTGGTGCCCGAGAGCACCTGCGCCACGGTGGGCCATCCCCCCTCGGGCAGCTTCCAGGCCGCGATCGCGTTCACGAACAGTTCCCAGAACTCCGGTGTCACCCGGACCACCGGGGCGAAGGCGGCCCAGACCTCGGGACTCGGTGCGGCGGCCGCCGCCCGGAAATGATTCCAGGCCTTGGCTTGCCCCACGAACGCCATCCGGAGCGGTTCCCAGTCCGCCGGGGATGCCTGATAGAGCCGGCCGAGCTCGGCCCACAGCCGCGGGACCGCCGAGAAGACCGCGGCCAGATCGGCCCGGGCCTGGTCGGACACCCTGAACGAGTCCATCCGCTCCCGCCACTGCCCCGGCGTGGCCAAGGCTTCGCGGACGTTCGCCGCGCGCATCGCCGGGGTGGTCGAGAACGCCTTGGCGAACTCGACGTCCATCCCCGGCAGGTGCAGGGGCCGCGGCTCCGGCATCGTGACGGCCTCACCGTCACGGGTGACCTCTGCGTCCACGCGCAGCGCGACCCAGAACTCGGCGCGGTCGTTGACGAGAGGCCGGTTGCCCGACTGGATCTCGGTGGTGGATCCGTGGTGCCGGCTCCCGCCGCTGCCCGCCGAGATCCGCAGCATCGGCATGATGTGGCCGAGCGGACCGGCCGTCATCATGAAGATCAGCGGGTCGATCAGGAGCGAGGCCCCGGTGCGGTACTTCTTCGCCTCGCCCCGGGCCACCGTGAGGTCACCGTAGGCACTGACGTAGCGGATCAGGAACTCCTCCAGGGGTTCCTTCGGGTCGTGGACGATCGTGGTCGGCTCGAATCTCAGCTTGACCGTCACGGTGCCCTGCTGGAGCGAGACACCGCTCTGGATCATCTTTTTCCAGGCGGCCGGGTCCTGGTCGGACAGGGTCCGGCGGATCCGGTTCCGCAACCGGGCGGCCTCGGTCGGTCCCAGATCGGCTCCGGCGACCACCCAGTTGACCCAGTCGGTGGTGGCGCCGGCCGGGGCGGTGGTGTGCTCGAGCACGGCGTCCACGTTGACCACCGCGCCGTCGCCGAAGGCCCTGGTCTCGGTGAAGAACGTCGGGGGCATGGGGTCGTCGACGTGAGATCTCACGCCGCCCCGGATGACCGCGGTCAGGGCCTCCCGGAGCTCCGGGTCGGTGTGGATGACGTTGCGCAGTTCCTGGCGGATCTGGCTGGGTGTCGCGGTGGCCGGGTCGACCACCGGCTGGGCGACGACCGCCGACGACGGCGTCGCTTCATCGCCGACCCAGCGGACGCGGACGTCGGTGACCGTCGGCGCGGGAGCCGAGGACGGTACGTAGAACGAGCGCACCGGGAGTGTCTCCCGCAGGTCCTGCGGACCGTCGGCCGGCTGCCAGGGACGTTCGCCGGATCGCGGGGTGGCCGTGTCGCCGGCCCGCACCCGGCGGTACACCTCGCGCACGTCGCGGGGGGACGGGGTCGAGCCGTCTCCCCGCATCAGGCTGCGACCCAGGTCGAGGGCCGTCGAGGCCGCGTGCGTGACCCTCGGTTCCTTCTTCCAGGACTCCGGTACATGGGGATTGTCCGGGTTCTTGAAGGCGGCGGGCCGGATGCGCCGGCCCGGCGAGCGCAGCGGGTCGACCACGGCGGGGTCGTGCCCGTAGTGATCGCCCAGCCCGAGAGCATGCGAGAGCTCGTGGGCGAGGACGAAGGCGTTGTCGCCCAGGTGGATGCTGAGGGCGTCGGCACGCCTGCGCCCGGGGTACACGGTGATGGTCCGGTCCGCCGGTCGGTGCTGATCGGGTGCGACGAGCACCTGCGGATCGGCCCTGACGAAGACCGTGTGTGCGCCCTCGACGACTCCCCGGCTGGTGCGCCAGGCATCGGTCATCGCCCGCCGCGCCCGGGCGGCCACCTTCGCGAGCTGCACCGGGGTCACGCCCGGCGCCGCCTCCAGCAGGATCACCGGCTGGACCACCACGGCCCGGACGTGCTCGCCGATGTCGATCACCCGGGCGGAGAAACGGTACTCGTCGAGGTTGACGCTGCGCAGGCTGAGCCGCGTCATCAGCCGCCCGAGGACCTGGGTGAGCAGGTCCGGGATCTCGTTCTCCCGCTGCGTCAGCTGATCACGGATCGCCGCGCGCAGCTCGACGGCCCTGAGGCCGGTGAGTTCGTCCAGCGATCCGGACGCCTCACCGGTCATGGACCTCAGCTCACGGGCGAACTCCAGCAGGCTCTCCTGCTCGTGCTCCACGAACTCGCCGGTCGCTTCCAGGTTCGCCCGGAACTTCTCCAGGTCCGGCTTGTTCGGCGGGTTCTTCTCCAGCTTCTCGTGCATGACGGCCAGTGCGTCGGGGCGTCCCTGCCGGTGTTCCCGACCGAGCAGATCGTTCAGGTGGGCCCGCTGCTCCTCGTCGGTCCGGGACAGGCCCGAGGGGTGGGGGATCCGGCCCTGCTCGAGCTCGAACCCTTCGCTCAGCCGCAGCAGGGCGTGGCGCATCACCTGGGTGAGTTCCCTGACCGAGCCCAGCGCGGCACCGAGGGCGCCCAGGCTGGGCATCGCGCCGCGGTAACGGTCGATCCTCATCGGTGCCTCACCGCTGACGCGGATCGCTGCGGCGCCGGGCGTGGCCGTGAGAAGGACGTCCCAGGCCGGGTCCCACTCCGAGGGCCCCACCGGCAACGCTCTGCGGCTGAAAGTTCCGCTGCTGGTGTGGGGATCGGGGAGATGGAGGGCCCGGGGCTCGTCGTGCAGACGCACCGAACGGGCCCCCGGCAGCAGGCTGCGCCAGACGTCGAGGAACTGGTCGGCGAGGGCACCGTCGCCGAGTTGTGCCGCCGACACCGTAGCCCGCTCCGGGTGCATCTGACGGACTACTCGCACGGACCGTTCGGTCAGGATGCCCCGTTCGGAACCCATCAGCCCGGCCGAGGTCCGCAGGACGTGCGGGTTCATGGCGGCCCCCTCCGTGCGGCGGGGCTCCTCCTGGCCGTCCCGGACGAGCTTGCCGTAGCTGTCAGGAATGGCGACGAACTGTGCGATCCCGGGGCGGGTCCCGTCGAGAAGGTGCTGCTCCCAGGGAGTCCAGGGATAGATCGTGTATCCGGACGCCCTTCTCTGCACGGCGCCGTCCGCCGCCGGCCGGGCCTGCAGCCAGCCGTCCACCGGGCCCGTCGGCGCGGGCTCGATCAGGGCCCGGAACCCATCGATGCCGTCGACCCGCAACGCGTCCCGGGAGTAGACCAGGTTGGTTCCATAGGCCTTGACCAGTTCGTCGGCGAAGTGGTCAGGGGTGTTGGCGAGGATGAGACGCACGGACGCCCGCCGAGCGGGTGAGATCTGCTCAAAGGCCGACCACACGAGTGCTTGTGTGTCCGGGGACACCCCGTCGCCAGGCACCCAGAGGTCGAACCCGTCTTCCTCTCCCGGAGGCAGAAGGGCAGGAACCTCACCGCGACGGGTCACCGCACCCGCGTTCTCTCCACGGTGCAGGGCCCACCCGGAATCACGGGGCCCGAGGTGGATGACGCTCGTGGGCTGCCCGGCCACGGCCCCGACGGGCGCCGCCTGCAGATCGGGTCCGGACGGGACCGGGGCGAAGACAGGACCGAGGTCGTCCACCAGCCAGGCCTGCGAACCGTCGCGCATGGCGTCGGAGCGGATCCGGACCCAGGACATGACCGGCGCGCCGGGGACGGGCAGCAGTGTCCCGGTGGTGCGGTCGAGACCCGATGTCGTGTAGATCAGGTCGACACCGGTCCGGGCCGACAGGTTCCGGGCCACCTTGTCCGGAAGCGGGGCCAGGATCCGCAGGGCACGAATACCGGCCCGGTTCTCCTGGAGGTAGGCCGCGAGTGCCTGGTGCAGCCGGGAGTCGATCGCGGGGAAGCCGTCGAGGCTCAGGGCCAGACGCCCCGGCTCCTGGGGCAGCATCTGCGGGGTGATCGTGGGGCTCGCCCCGGGGCGGGACAGGACCACGGCTCCGTCGATGCGGTGCTCGTTCCACACCGTACCGTCGGGGACCCGGGAACCGGTCGTCACCGGCGCCCCGTGATCAGTCATCACCACGTCGGAATCCGTTGCGGCGGGCAGAGTTCCGTCGGGCAAGGGCCCGCCGTTCGTCGGCCTGAGCACCTCGTCGGCCAGCGTGGCGGCCAGTCCTTCGACCTCCCGGAGGATCCGGGGCATTGCATCCGGATCGGTCGTGATGGGAGTGGCGGAGAGCCGGGACAACGATTCCACCAGTGCCATGGCCAGGACCGCCGACAGGTCCCGACGAGCCGACTCGAGCTGGGAGGTGTCCCGCCACTCCGGTCCCGGTCCGACGGGAAGATGCGCGTTCATGACCTGAGCCGCCATGATGCTTGCGGCGCCTGGAATCCGCCCTCGGAGCCCGGAGATCTGATATGTCGCCGGCCCGACCAGGTTCGACCACCACCACCGACGTGACTCCGTACGTTCCGGACCGGTCAGCGTGAGCAGACGCCGCGTCAGCGTGCCGGCGGCGAAGTCCGGAACAACCTTCACCCTCACCGGAGTCCTGCGGCTCTCCGGGCGCGGTTCGAACCCGACGATCACCAGGTAGTCGCCCGGATATGGTTCCTCGGCCTTGAGTTTCACCGTCGCCGACACCGGACCGGGACCGGACGGCGAGATCCGTTTCGGATCGGTCTGGATCACCAGCGGATGCAGTCGTGGCAGCCCTCCGACTCCGTCCGGATCCGCCCAGTCAAGCGCCGGGAGCAGCCGTCCGAGCCCTTGGTGCTGCAGATAGTTCCGCACGGCCGCCAGAATCGCCAGGTGGTGGTACTTCAGGGTGTCGATGCCCGGATGGCCTGTCGGCCTGAGCATCGCCGCCTCGCCCGGTGCCGGAGCTGAGGCGCCCGGAACGCTCCGGACATCGGCCTCCGTGTCATGGCTGTGGCGCGCCATGACCCGTTCGTACAGGATCCTCAGATCCCTCTCCGTCACCTCATGCCCGCCGTGCATCAAGGCCGACTCGTGATCCAGGGTGGTGGGTCGCAGGAATCGGGCTTCCTTCGGAGGAAACGTCAGGCCTGGCTTCAGAAGGATCCGCCTCAGACGCAAGGGCTGGACCGCGTCTCCTGGAGTGAACGGATACCGGTCGGCCAGTCCCATCCGATGAGCGACCTCGTGGCTGAGTGTCTGGGCCGAGGTGGTGACGTACACGTGATCCGAGGTCGCCCGGCCGCTGCCCGGATGGACAGCGATGAATGCTGCTGCGGAACCAGAAACGAGCTGCCCGTAGGTGATTTCGGGCCTGACCCGGACGAAGACGGTACGGCCGTGCGCCCGGAACCCGTCGGTGCCGTTCCAGCTGTCGCGGATCCCGACGGCCATCCGGACCGCCAGCTTCTGCACGTCGGCCTGAGCCACCCCCGCCCTCGGCACCAGGTGCACCCAGGGACGGGCTTCCACCAGCCTCACCCCCGGGAGATCGTCGATGACCCGGACCTGGAGCGAGTCCGGCCGCATGACGTCGAGGCGGCTCCACCGCTCCGAAAGGGCCCGGTTCATCAGCTCGCCGATCAGGATCTCAGGTTCCAGCGGCTCGGCCCGTTCCCCGAGGTGGAGCAGGGCCTGGTCGTCGACCGGGCGGAGAGTGGCCGGCATGCGAGTCGTGACGTACTCGACCAGCTTCGACTCCCGGTCCGGTCCCTCGCCGGCAGGGGGACGCCCGGTGATCCCCGGGAGAGCAGCCAGCACATCGGCGATCTGGGACAGGTTGTCCACCAGGATCTCCCGTCGGCGCGGGCCGGCGGGAACCGTCTTCCGATCGAGATAGGCCTGCAGAACGGTCCCGTCCCGGCTCTCGACGCCCCGGTAGTTCCGTTCCTCGAGGAGCCACTTCAGCGGATCCAGCCTCTGCGGCCCGGTACCGGTCGTGCGCAGGTGCTCCAGCTCCGCCTGCACCCGATCGGCCAGTTCCTGGTCAGGCACCTTCCGGGGTCCGAGCAGACCCGAGTGGTGCAGCGCCTCCGCGTAGATCAGCACCAGGCTCTGCCGCAGAGCCGACGTGAGCTCATGCTGCCCGGGAGCGTTCAGATACTGCTGGACAGCCGCTTGCGACGCCACCTGGATCCGATGCGGGTCCAGGACCCGCTGCGCCCAGAAGGAGAGGTCATCCAGTCTCACGATCTCTCCGCGAGCCGGATCGGCGAGCGCACGGTCGTACTCGTCGCGCCAGAGAGCACCCGTCGTGGGCTGAGGTACCTTGGTCTGGTTGTCGAGCCCCGCACGCATCTCCCGCGCGGTCCACACCGGCTTCCGGTCGTCACGCCGGTCAAAACGCTTGTCGTGCAGAAGGACCGGTACTCCGGCGGGGGCCAGGGCCCGCCAGCTGTCGAGCACCGTCTCGGCCGTGATGTCGGGACCGATCTGGGCCACCGAGACGGTGATGCGCGCGGGATCGGCGAGAACTCCGGCCGCCGCGGCCCCGACCTGACGATCGTCCGAGATCACGACTCCGGACCGGGTCCGGAGGATGAACTTCACCGGGCCGGGCTGTCCGGGCACGGCGTACGGCCGAGGTGCTTTCGTCCGGCCCAGCTGCTCGTCCCAGAGAATCGAGGGGAAGAAGGTCTGGTACGTCGATCCCACCAGGACCGGCCTCGTCCGTGCGGTCCAGGGGTGCGGGAGCGGGTCGGCAACGGAGAACCGGGACGGGTAGGCCCGCAGCCAGCCTTGCTGAACGTCGTCCGTCTCGCCGGTCTCGACCGAGATCAGGACCCGGTACCTGCCCTTCCCCGGAGTGCTGTCCCGGAACGTCTTCAGGCGGCCCCGGCTGAAGACCAGGTCGATGTCGAAGTCAGCGGCGAGCTCGGCCGCGAACTCGTCGCTCACCTCGGGGAGGACCAGGCGTACCCGCTTCCCCTGGTGATCTGCCAGCACCGTTCGGGTGACGATCTCGACATGGCCCCGAGTGCTGCCTTCGTCGTGGATCACCACGGTCACCCGGTCGTTCTCGACCGGTGGCGCCGCCCACCCGGAGGCCTCCAGGTGCAGGGGTGCCACGAAGAACCATCCGGCCCCACGGTAGCCGGCCCAGTCCTGGCCCTCGATCTTCCCGACGGTTACCCGATCACCCAACATCGGCCACGGAGCTTCGTCGAGGTCGGCGGTGAGCCGGCCGAAGTCGTCCGGCACCGGGATGTGCGGTTGTTCCCCCAGGTCGTCGACCATCCAGGCCTCGCCGCCGTTCTCGGACACGTAGCGGTACGGACGTGTCCTGGTCCAGTGCCTGACCTGGGTGTTCGGCGGCCCGGTGGTGATACTCCGCAGATGGATGATGTCCAGGTCGAAGAGCGCGACGAGCTCGCGCACGAATCCTTCGCTCAGGCCCTCCCGATAGATCGTCCAGGTCTTCTGACCGGTCCCGGCCACGTTCCGGAAGAAGCCGCGAAGAACGTCTTTCAGCACCACCTCACTGGTCGTGTTTCCGTCCGCGACCAGCAGGGTCGAGCGTCCGGCGGCGAGGGGCGGGAGCACTGCCGGATCAAGATGCCCCGGAAGACCGAGGACGTACCGCAAGGGTCCGCCGGACGGGTCAGAGACACCGTGCCGCAAGACTTTCCAGGACGGTCCGAGCGCCGAGAACGGGTCGTCGGTCAACCACGCCCCGGGCTTGCCCAGCGGAGTGGTCACGGACACCGAGACGTCGTTCCCGCTGAACCGGGCCTCTCGCTCGGCTCCCAGGTTCTGCAGAAGCTCGACCGGACTGCCCTCGTCGGAGGACAACCACAGCAGGTCGCCGGCATGGTGATGCGCCGTTCCGAGATGGACGTCTCCGCGGCGCAACTGAACGGTGGCGCCAGGCCCGTGCCAACGAAGGGTGCGAGCCAGCCCCTGCGACAACGTGGCCCCGGGCGCCAGGTCGAGTGGTGCGGGCAAGCTGTCGACCTTCTCCCCGTACAGCACCTCGATCAGGGCAGGCGCGTCAGCGAACAAGGCCGAGAGGGTACGTCGTGCCACCTGCGCGAGCGTCCCTCGAAGGCCTCGGAGACCGGGCCGGCCGACCACGGGTTCAGCCCGATAGTCAGTCCCTGCGCCCAGGCCCTTTTCCCACAGGTGGTCGGGAGGACCATATCCGGCGGCGGCCGGCGCGGAGAGCCAGAGACGTTCCGGCCCGGCCTGGTGCGCGATTCCGAGCAACTCGCCGTTCATGCTCACCAGGACGGTGTCACCGGGGTTCACGAGGGTGCTGTCGAGATCTTTGTCGATGTCCACGACGTTCGTGCCGGGGGACGACGCAGAAGGTTTGGACAACCCCAGCTCCTGGCGGAGAGTGGTCTCCAGCGCGTCATGGACGTGCCCTCGCAGCACGGTGGTGTAGAAGGCGTCGACGGGCTCGCTGACGTGTCGTTCCGCCCACCGCACCTCTCCACGCTGCCACCAGGGCGTGGCGGTTCCGTCGGCCCGCAGGAGCGCGACCAGAACCTCTCCGTCCCGGGGCAGGACTCCTCTCCCGGCCGCCCGGTGCAGGGGCTCACTCATCAGCGCGCCATCGGTCGGGGCCAGCGTCTCCCAGAAGATCCGGCTCCCGAGCCGTACAGCTGCGCCCACGGCCGCACCGCCGTGGCGCACCACGGCACTCGATCCCGGGCCCGCCTGAGAGAGGTTGGCCTGAAGGGCATCCCAGAGGAGATACTCCTGGCGACCTTTCAGGGCGAATTCGAACTCGGGCGGCTCGGGCAGGCTCTTTCCCAGCAACAGGCGAACCCCCGGCACCGCGGCCACGGAACGGTCGGCGAGCTGCCGCACCGCGTTCACGACGCCCGAGACCGCAGGAACCACCGAGGCGCGGGGCTGCAGGACGAGCACCGAAACCGCCTCCTGCGCAGAGATATCCGGCGCGTGGCGCAGTTCGGTCAGACCGGAGGACTCCCACGGCAGGGGGATCCACACGTCGTGTGCTCCCCGATAAGCCAGACCGATCGGGTCCGGGCCGGCGACGACGAGAGCGATCGTCCCCGGTTCGCTCCGCTGCGACCGGAGGAAGGACTGGATCCAGTTCTCCGAACTGGCCCCCGTCACCGGGGTCCCAGCCGGCCGCCAGTCCTGGCTCACCCGGAAAGGAGCCGAATCTCCTTCCCAAAGGCTGGTCAGGTAAACCAGTCCGGCTGGTGTCGCGGTGGGGGCGGAGGTCGTTCCGGCCTCGCCGGACGCCTGGGGCGCCGACTCTGCGACGCCGGTCAAGGCGTCGGTACCCCTGGACGCGCCGCCCTCCATCCTCAGGCCGAACAGGTTGCGGGCCACCACGGCCGCGGCTTCCACCACCCGGTCGCCGGTGATCCCGGCTGCGTCACGGGCCTCGACCACGTCATCCTGCGTCGGCATCTCCTTCTCGGGCAGGCCGACTCCCCGCAGGTAGCCCTGCACCTGCAGGTGCAGCTGCTGATCGCTGTACCTCCCCTCGGGCGTTTGCGACAGGAGCCCCAGCACATCCTGGACACCCTGCGCGCCCGCTTCATCCATCTCCACGTCGGAATCCGGCCCGGCGAACGGCGTTCCGGCCTGCGGCGCCCGGGGTGTTCCCGACGAGATCACCTCCTCGAGCACCGCTTTCGTGACAACGGACGTCAAGGGGGACGCCGCGTCCCGGGCCTGCAGGGAGAGGACCGAAACCCGTTCCCGAGCAGTGAATTCCGACACCTGGTGTAGGTCGAGGGGGCCGGCGACCTCTCCCCGCAGGGATATCCACATGTCCTGCTCACCCCGGTAGGCCAGTCCGGCCGGGTCCGTGCCGACCGCGACGAGCACGGCCGATCCGGGCCCGACCAGCTGCCCCCGGACGAACGACGCATTCCAGCTGTCCGCGCTCGAACCGATCACCGAGTCATCCGCGGAGCGCCAGTCCCGGGTCACCCGGAAGAGCGCTTCGTCCCCGTGCCACAGCCTTTTCAGATACGCACTGCCGGAGAGCATTTCGGGGTTCGCTGAACTCGGCGACGGCCCGTCCGAGACGATCCGGGGAGCGGCGGCTCCCGTCGAAGAGCCACCGGGGAGCCGGAGCGAGAACATGTCCCTCGCCACGGTGCCCGCGGCCCGCACCACGCCGTCCCCGGACAGGTCGATCGCCGCCGCGTGGCGCAGCACGTCCGGCCGGTCCGGCATCCTCCCCTCGGGAACGATCCCGGTCAGGTGACCGCGCACACGGACGAACAGGTCCTCGTCGCTGAAGGGCCGGACCGGCCCGGTCTCGGACGAGGACGGTGACTCCGGGGACGACCGCAGAAGACCCAGCGCCTCCTGGACCGTCCCGGCTCCCGTCCCGGGGCGTTCCACCGACAGCCGCGGAGGCTGGACCGAGACCGCCGGTATGGCAGACACCGTTGCCCGGCCCGCCGTATCCAGCTCAGCTCGGGCCGAGGTGACGTTCTGGACCTCGGCTGCGAGCTGAGGAGAACGCTCGGCCAGTCCCGGGGCCCGGCGCAGCGCGCCGTCCGCCTCAGCCTGGGTCGTCAGCAGCTTGACGTGATATGAGCTGACCGCACTGGACACGACCTCGAGCGCCGCATCCAGCAGACCGAGGAGATGGCCGGTCCGGGAATGGATCTCGGCGAGCGGTACGTGTCCCGTCCCGTCGATGCAGGCGTCGTCACCGATTCTCGCCGCGCTGCTGTCGACCCCGGTCCTCGCATCGGCGATCGACTGGCGGACCGTCTCCAGACGGGTGACGACCTGCTGCACGGCCCCCGGGTCGCCCGGCGCCGGATCGCAGGACAGACCGAGCGGGGACCAGTCACTGGGACGCGGCATGACCAGCAGGGTCGGACACGGACGTTGACGTCGGGTTGACAGGGCTGCGGCAGAGTGGTCGTGATCTCCGGTTCCGGGGTGGGCAGCCGGTCAGATGCTGTGCGGCGGGATGTCCGCGGGCTCGACGAGCTGCAGCACGTCGGTCCCGGTCTGGTCCGGGTCCAGGTCGGCCAGTCGCGCGGCCTGCCGCTCGGTGAGGGTCTGGAACAGTTGCCGGGCGAGGCGGCCGTTGCCGAAACCGGCGTTGCGGGGCAGTGAACCGAAGTAGGTCACCAGCGCGTCCCGGGTGGACGCGGCGAGCCGGTACTCGTGATGGGCCGCCTGAAGTTCGACGATCCGGGTGAGTTCCTCGGAACTGTAGTCCACGAACTCCAGCGTCCGCGAGAACCGGGACCCCAGGCCCGGATTGGAGGCGAGGAACCGGGCCATCTCGCTGGAGTACCCGGCCACGATCACCACGATCTCGTCGCGGTGGTCCTCCATCAGCTTCATCAGCGTGACGATGGCCTCGTGCCCGAAGTCGTTCGGTTGCCCGGGCGGCGCCAGCGAGTAGGCCTCGTCCAGGAACAGCACGCCGCCCAGGGCCTTCCGGAAGATCGCCTCGGTCTTGGGCGCGGTGTGCCCGACGTACGACCCGACCAGGGCACCCCGGTCGGCCTCCACGAGATGCCCCTTCTCCAGCACCCCGAGGCGGGCCAGCAGGCCACCGTAGAGCCGGGCCACGGTGGTCTTGCCGGTTCCCGGGTTACCGGCGAAGACCAGGTGCCGGTTGAGCGGCGGCGCCGCCAGACCGGCCTCCTGCCGGCGCCGGACCATCTGCATGAGCTTGACCAGGGCGCTGACGTCGGCCTTCACCTGTTCCAGGCCGATCAGGCCGGAGAGCTGCCCCCGTAGTTCGTCCAGCGACGGGGTGCTCTCGTCGTCCTCCGGAACACTCTCACTGCTCACCGGTTCCGGCCCGGACGGCCGCTCCACGCTCCGGACGCGCAGGTCCGAGAACCGCGGACGGGCGTTCTCGTCCTGGCTCAGGTCCACCTCGGTGTCGTGAATGTGACCGGCCCGGAACACCGGGTCCGCCTCGGCCCCGACGTGCACGGCGGGGAAGCCGCAGGCCGAAAGGTCACAGTCCTCGAAAGTGCCTCCGGCTCCGTCACTCACGAAGATGCCGTTCTTCGCGATGTCCCACACCCGCAGCCCGGTCACGACCGGGCGGGCCCCTCTGCCGACCACCAGACCCGAGCCGCCCGCCCCTTCGATCCGGCACTCCTCCAGCGTGGCCCGGCAGTCCTGCTCCAGCACGATCCCGGCCGTGCCGGCCCGGCGCACCCGCACGTCCCGGACCGTCGCCACGGCTCCCGGCCCGACCTGGAGCGCCGAACGCCCGCTCTCGACCACGGTGGACGCCTCGAGTGTCACCTTCTCGCGCGAAGCCAGGGCGGCGCCCACCCCGCACCGATCGATGTCGAGGCCGGACGCCTCCAGGACCACGTCGTCCTCCACCCGGATCCCGCTCAGTCCTGCCTCCCGGACCCGGCTGTCCCGAACCCGGGCCGTCGCGCGTCCGGCCAGATGCATTCCGTGCTCAGGGGTCCGGGCGATCCGCACGCCGTCGGCCTCGACCCGGGCACCGTCGCCCACGTAGACGGCGCTGAACCTGCTGTCGTCCACCCTCACGTCCTCCAGCCGGGTGTGAGAGGTGTCGGACAGGTACACGCCGTTCCCCGTGACCTCGCGGACCGTGGAGCCCGTCACGGTGAGCTGAGCCGAATCACGAACCACCACACCGGTATCGGTGATCTTCTCCACGATGCAGGAGGTGAGCGTCAGCGAGCTGCCGCGCAGGACGACCAGTCCCGACCGGCCGGCTCCGGAGATCCGGCACCGCTCCAGGCGCACCGTCCCGTCGACGACGAGAACCCCTTCCCCCGAGGCCTTCTCGACAACCGAATCGGTGACGACGACTCCCTCGCCCCGGGCGTCCGTCGCCAGCACCCGCAGTCCCTCGCCACCGCACCGCTCGATCCGTGTTCCCGACACCACCAGGGACGAGGTTCCCTCGACCAGCACGCCGCTGCGCCCGGTCACGGAGATCTCGCTGTCGCGGACCTCGGCGGCGCCGCCGCCCCGCAACCGCAGGCCGGAGCCCGCGGTGGCGCGGATCTGCGTGCCCTGAAGAGTCAGCCGCGCCGCGTCACCGACCACCACGCCGGTCCCCTCCACCCCGGCGATCACACAGTCCTCGAACGTTCCCGCGCTCCGCCCACCCAGATACACCCCGACGACCGGCGCGTCCGTGATACGGCACGCGAGCAGGCGCAGGGTCGCCGTTCCCTCGACCTCGAGACGCCCGGCCTGCACCTCACACCGCTCCAGCTCGACCGCACCGGACGAGATCCGCAGGGCCGCAACCGCTTCCCCCGGCCCTTCGAAGACCAGCCCGCGCACCGTCGCCCGGGCCCGCACCTCACTCCCCGCACGGGCCACGACGCGAACCGTGCCCGGGCCCTTCGCCGCGGTCACGGTCACCGCCCGCTCGATCACCAGGTCCTCGGCGTAGACGCCGGGGGCGACCGACACGGTCTCCCCCGGCGCCGCGGCCCGCAGCGCCGCACCGATCGTGCTGAACGCCTTGCGCTCGCCCGGTGCGACCCGCACGGTGCGCACCGACGCCGGGCTGTTCGTCACGCCGCTCATACGCACGACACCATCGCGATCTGGAGCACGCGAAGCGGCTCCGCCCACTGCGGGCGCCGCGCCGACAGGGCCGACAGGTGATCCAGCCAGCCCAGCTTGACCGGATCGGGAGCGCCGGCACAGACGGCGGAAACCTCGGCGAGAGAACGATTCCCTTCACCGGCGAGGATCATCAGGACCGCCCGGGTCATCGTGGCTTCGAAGGTCGTCAGTTCCCGGATCGCGTCGTCGGCCTCCAGGGCCCCGAGCATCTCGTCCAGGCCCTCCGGCCGGGCAGCCACCGTCTCGCCGAGGTGGACGAGCCGGTCGAGCTGCCCACCGGCCGCCCCCTCGACCCCGAACACCTTGTGCAGCAGCTCGTCGGCGAGTTCGCCCACCTCCTGCACCGTTTCGGCGGAGGGAGAGCCGGAACTCTCCCCGGCCCGTGGCAGCAACAGCCCGGTCAGGACGCTCGGGAGTTCCTGGGTGATCTGGCGGGCGGCGGGCCCGTCGGGCACCGCCCGCACCCGTTCCCGCACCATCTGCTGGGCGAGTTCGGCCGCCTGACGGTGCGCCGGCGTCGTTCCCGCCTCGGTCGCGTGGTGGATCTCGTCCCACGCCTGGCGAGCGAGCACCGCCCACCAGCCTGCCCGCATCCGCGCGGTGGTCGCCTCCAGCGCTGCCCGCAGCCGGGGGACGGTCAGGGCCTCGAAACCCTCGTCCCGCATCTGCGAGAGCAGGCGGACGTCCGTGATCGGAGTGCCACGTCGCGGATCGGCAGTCACCCGCGCGATCAGGTCCACGGTGCTGTCCTCCTCGCCGTCCCCGGCCCGGAACCGGATTCGGAACGCCAGAGCCTCCGTCTCCGGATCGTTCGGCGTTCTCAGCAGAACGATCCGTTCGGCGAACCCTGCGGCCCGTTCCTGGTCGGTCACCGCACTCGGGTGGGTCGAGCGAATCAGCGGGTGCTGACGGGAAAGGCCGGCAACCGTCGGTGGGGCCGCAGTTCTGGGATCGGGGGCCCCGGACTCGGGCCGGGTGGGCACCGTGTCCTGCTCGCGCAGCAGCTCGCCGTACCCGAGCCGCTGGAAGGCCCCCTGCAGTTCCTCCACCGTCACCGTGTGTTCCTCGGTGTCGAGCTCCGCCCCGGGAGGGGCCTGGTGGTGCGCGCCTTCACCGGTGGCGTGCCCCATGACCAGGGCATGGAGGTACTTCAGGTCCCGCCGGGTCGGCGCCGCCGAGGAGTCCCTCATCAGGGACACCGACAGGTCGATGCCCGACGGCACGAACCTCACCGGATCGAGCACCTGCGAGGGGTCTTCCCCCTTCTTCACATTCCGGGTACGGCCCTCCGGGACCGGCCATCTGACTCTCCGCCCGCGGCGCAGCACCGCCACCGGGTCCTTCGGCGCGTACGGGTACCGGTCCGGAAGATTCAGCGCGTGGCTGACCTCGTGGGCCAGGATCCCGCGCTCGGTGTGCACGCTGATGAGCCGGTCGTTCTCCCGGGTCCGGGGCAGTTGCGCCACGACGACCCTGGCGTCCGGTGGTGGGTTGAAACCGTGGGTGACCCGCACCTTCGAACGGACGAAGACGGTCCATCCCCCGTCCGCGAAGCCCTCCGTGCGGTTCCACGCCCGGACCATGTCGGCCTGCATCCGGGCTCCGGCCGTGAACAGCTGGTCCGGCCGCACGTCCCAGTCCTTCGGCCAGAGGTGGATGTGCTGGACGACCTCGATCAGACGGACGGGCGGATTCTCGTTCTCCAGCTCGACGACCCGGGCCCGGAAGCGAGGTCTGTTGTCCACGCGCACCGTCGCCTGTACGGCGTCTCCCGCCAGGCGGTTCAGGACTGCGGGCAGAGGATCGACCGATGGGTCCAGCGAGTTGCGGGCCAGGATGTCGAGCCACGAACTCACGTACGCCGCAAGGTCCGCCCTTCCGCCTCCCGTCGGGTAGGCCTGTTCCGGCCGCTCCAGTCCGCTTCCCGAGGAGGCCAGCACCTCGGCCACCCGGACCAGACTGCGCTCGAGCAGGAGCTCACGGTCCGGCCCCGGCGGAACCTCGCCTCTCGACAAGAACGCCCGGAACACCCGCGGATCGAAGTCGACCCCACTCGAAGGTCCCTGGTAGCTGGGTCGTTTCGGGGGCTCCAGGTCACCCACCAGCGTGGCCAGGGGAGACGGGTCCCCCTGAGCCTCCATGTGCGCCAGTTCTTTCTGGAGATTCTCCGCCAGGGCAACCCGGTCCTGGACCAGTGACACCGCGTAGAACGGCACCCCCGATCGACGAAGGGCCCGTTCGTAGAGCGCCACGGCGGCCAGGCTCGTCGAGAAGTCGATCCCGACGAAGCGGGGCACGGCCAGGCGCTCCGCCAGCACGGACAACTCGGGCAGATGCAGGTCGCGGGCATCCAGATCGCGGCCCCCCAGCTCCCGGAGTTCCTCGATCTCGAGCCATCGACCGTGTGCCTGGTTCCTCAGTGCTTCCTGGTACTCGCGGCGCCAGGGTGTGCCGCTCTCGGTGATCGGGAGCCGGGACGAGCGATTGAGCGGAACGGCGAACCGATCGGTCAGAGCCGAGCCGGGCCGGGACGAAGGCAGGTACAGAGGGATGCGCTCGTCGTGCAGGACCACCTGCGTGACACCGGGCACCAGCTCCCGCCAGCGGTTCAGGGCGTTCGTAGCCCCCAGCGGGTCGCTGACCTGCCGCACCGAGATCGTCAGGCGGTCGGGATCGACCGGCAGAGCACGCCCTCGCGCGCCGGCCCACCGCTCGTCCGAGACCATCAACCCGGAGCCGCTGCGCAGCACCGGGAAAGACACGCGCACACCCTCCAGAACCGATCCGTCGCGTCCGAGCAGATCCTGGCCCCACCGCAGCGGCCCGTCGACGAGGCGAGCGGCAAGTGTCGGCTCCCACCCGGGTACCGGGAAGCTGAGCCCGGTCAGCGCCTCGTGCCGGATCTGCTCACCGGACGGGAAAGCCCGCCGCCAGCCGCGCTGCTCGCCCGGGGCGTCCTGACGGGGCTGGGCCTGGAACCGCAGCCGGGAAACCCTCGCCGGGAAGCCGGTCAGCCGCGTCACCTCGTCCTGGGCGTAGCGCACCTCCCGCCCGGACCGCCGGGCCAGGGACTCCGCGAGAGCCGGGGTGACGTGGCTCGCCACCAGCCGCACGGAGTCCTCGCCGAAGACGTCCGCCTCCAGCAACTGCCGGATCAGGGCCTGGATCTCCGGGCGGCGGGCATCGTCCGGACGGCCCGCCGGGTCCAGCACGACCAGCGAGCGTTCCTCGACCGGGGGCAGGAGCAGGCCGGCGACCTCCGCACCGGACGGCGTCGCCACCTGCCAGTGCGAACCGCTGCGTACGTCCCACACCGGTTGTCCGCCCGGGACCGTGACCTGGCGTGCCTCAACCTCGGCCAGTGAGGAGACGGGCGGTGCGCCGACGCCGTCGGTGCCGGTCGGCCCGTTCCCGGGAACAGCCACGAACTCCGGCCCCAGGTCGTCGACCAGCCAGAACTGCCCCGCCCCGCGCCCGTCGGCCTTTCGCACCCGCGTCCAGCCGCCCGCATTCTCCAGCGTCCGACGATGGACGCGACCCCTGGGATGAATCAGGTCGAGGTCGTGCTCCTGCACCAACTGCCGAACCAGATCGTCCCCGAGGAGATCGTGGTAGATCCTCAGGCTCCGGTGCCCGAGCCGCGCGAGCTTGCCCAGCACCGCCGCGACCTGCTCCCGGGCCTGCGGGTGGTGTCTCTCCGGCACCTCGTCCAGATGCCCCCACTGATCGAGAACCAGTCCGAGGCGCCCCGGCTCATCGGCGACCACGGGCATCCCGCCCGCGTCGGCACGCTCTCGCAACAGGGCGTACGCCTGAGGGCCGTCCGATCCGGCAACCTCGTTGATCGTCCAGCCGTACTCGAGCGGCACGTCCCGAGACCACCACTCGTCCGCCGTCAGGCCGTCCGCGCCGAACGCGCGCACGGTGAACATCGACGCGGACGATCCGTCGAGAAGGGAGTCGTCCAGTGGCCGGATCCCCGAGGCGATCCCGTCCTGCTGCGAGCCGGACGACAACCACACGTTGCTCCCGAGGTGATTGATCGCCGCGCCGAAGAACTGCCCGGCGGGTCCCACCTGGGCGTGGACGACGACCGCGGTCGCGGGCCCCCCGCGATCGAGCAGCTCCTCGAGAAGGTCGACGAGCGCCTCCGCGTCGATGGTGGTCCACCGGCCCGGATCGTGCCGGACGTCGTCCCCGTAGAGCGTCACGAGGATCGCTTCGTCCGTGGCGAAGGGAGTCATCGCCATACGGCGTACCCGATCCAGCGATTCAGCTGCCGACAGGCCCTCCGCACCGGACCGGAAGACGGCACCCCAGCCGGCCAGTCCCTCCGGCAGCGGTGCCTCCCAGAGAGGGACCAGGGGGGTTCCGGCGACCAGATCGCGGGCGGAGAGCCATACGCGCTGCACCCCGTCGTGATGGCCGATACCGGCGACCTGGCCGCCCATCAGGACGACGGCCGTGTCTCCCTCCCGAGGCAGCGCCGCCACCAGTCCCGCGGCCAGGTCCGGGCCCATCGACCAGACATCCGGTTCAGCGGCCGCCAGGCCGAGCTGCCTGATCGCCACCGGGCCCAGAAGCTGCACCGTACTCACCGCGTCCTGGAACGCGCGGAAATCTCCACGGGGACGCGAGTCCGGCCACCACAGCGTCGGGTGGGCCGGGGGCTGCACCCGCTTCTGCCAGGGCCGGGCACTGCGGTCGGCTCCGATCACCGTCACCGTGAAACTGCCGATGGTGTGCAGCACGGCCCGATCCAGCCGGCTGACGGGGTGCCCGTCGGTTGCCGCCGAGGCGTCCAGCCAGATCAGCTGGCCTTCCGAATTGAAAGCCGTTCCGGCGAAGCGATGTCCGTCGTGCACGAGAATCGTGGTCCCCGGACCGCCGCGCAGGAGGTTGGCCCCCAGCCCTTCCCCCAGGATCGTCGTCTCCCAGAAACCCAGAACCGGGCCGTGTTCCAGCACGGGCAGGTCAACGCCGTGCAACAGCCGGAAGACCGACTCCTCGTGCTGCAGGCGAGTGTGGGCCAGATCCCGGAGATGATGGCGGACGCTGTCCACCAGGTCCCCGGGAGCCGGCTCGGGGTGCGGGCGCAGCATCCCGGCCGAGACCGCCGTGGCACCGGGCAGGTCGGCCCCGGACAGAGCGATCGGCTCGTGGTCACCGAAGACCCCGTTCCCGGACAGCTCCAGCCACCGAGCCCCTTCCGGCGTGCCGAAAGCCACTCCCACGGCCGTGCCGCCGGCCGTCACCACCGACACGGTTCCGGGGGCCGACAGACGGTTGCCCAACTCGGTCGCCCAGTTCTCCGACGACAGGCCCACCGTGCCGGCCGGCTCGTGCGTGGGGGCCAGCCGTGACGCCAGTTGCTCCAGGACGTCCTGCTGGGCGAACCCTTCCTCGATGCGGGTGCGCCAGCTCCGGACCTCCTGCTCGGGCGTAGTGACGGCCTTCGGCGTGGTGACAGCCTCCGCGGTCGCGACAGCCTCCTCCACCGGCCGGGCCGCACCGAGGTGAGCCGCGCTCCCGGTTACGGCGGACCGGGGCACCACCTCCGACTGCGGCCGGATCCCCGCCGGGGTCGGGACACCCCGGCCCGGCCTCAGGGTGCTCTGCCGCCTCAGGTCCCCGGCCGCCTCGTCGATCGTGGCCGCCTCGTCGATCGAGGCCGGGTCGATGATCCTGATGTCGGGCACCAGCCGTTCCGGTGCCTGTCCGTTCGGGAAGCCGAGCTGAATCTCCAGGCGGCCACCCGATGTCTCGCCGTCGCCGGTGAGGACGACCCTCCGGAGGATTCTTGCCTCCTCCCGTTCCCGGCCCCGGGGCCGGGGGTCCGTCAGCCTCACCAGCGGATGATTGGGCGGGAACCCCGCCATGTCACCCGGAGCGGCCTGGTCCAGCGGTGGCAGCAGGCGCCCCATCTTCTCCTTCTCGATCAGGGTCCGGAGCCCGGTCAGGATCTTCACGTGGTTGGCCCTCACGGCCGGGGTCTGCTGAGGCGCCAGGCCCGGGTGCTGCGCCATGACCATGGCGTGCAGGTACCGCATGTCCCGCAGCGTCGGCTGCCAGGAGGTGCCAGCCATGAGAGAGGGACCCGGATCCAGCCCGGTCGGCTGGATCGCGACCCGGTCGATCTCCGGCCGGGGGTCGTCCGGCTCCAGGTGCGTGTGGCGTCCCTCGGGCAGGGGACGCGTGACGAGCTTCCGGCGACGCAGAGGTGTCGGCTCGTCACCGGACACATAGGCGTACCGGTCGGGGAGGCCCAGCCGATGGCTGACCTCGTGACTGAGCACGTGGGCGTCCGAGCCGACGAAGACCTCGCGGCTGTGCTCCCGCCCCGACCCCGGAGCCACCTGGATGACGCTCGCCCCGGCGGGCGCCACCGGGCCCGTCGAGACGGTCAGCCGGGTACGCAGGAACACCGTCCAGCCCGAGTCCTCGAAACCCTCCGTCCGGTTCCAGCTGCGGGCCAGCCCTCTCGTCAGACGGGCGGCGACCTCATTGACCTGGGCCGGGGTGACCCCGGGCGCTGCCTTCAGGTGAACAACCGGCTGCAACTCCACGACACGCGTCCTCGGGAGGTCCGGCACGTCGGCCACCTTCGCCTGCAACCGGTCCTGGGGGTAGTTCAGCAGCGCCCGGAACGGGAAGGGCTCACTGGCGAGCCGCCTCAGCAGATCCGGCAGTGGGTCGCCCAGACGCCGGCCCCCACTCCGGCGGCGGCGCAGCCGGGCGAGTTGCTCGCGCACGCGGGTGATCAGCTCATCCTCCGGCAGGAAGCGGTAGTACGCCGGGTCCGGATTCTGCGCCTCCGCCTCGTCCGGTTTCCCCTCCCCCTCGATCGTCCGGTCCTTCGGAAGCGAGCTGGACATCAGGTGCGAGAGCTGCCTCAGCGTGTCGCGGAGAATCTCCCGCCGGTTCGGGCTCACGGCAACCGCTGCGGGATTGTCGAGGAACGCCTGCACGACATCCGAGCGGAACGGACGCGGGCGGTACCCGGCGAGCGCCTCACGGGTTCCGGACCGGGCCGACCGAACCGTGGCCAGCTCCTTGAGGATGTCGTCCAGTGCGGAGGAGCCGGCCGACCGCAGGGCGCTCACCTCGGCGGCGATCGCCTGGATCAGTGCACCCCGGTCGTCCTTCCCGCGGTAGTAGCGAGGAACGAGAAGCCCGTCGCGATGCAGGATCTCGGCGTAGACGCGGTAGGCGGCCCAGGTGCCGGGCAGGGTGTGGTAGATCGAGTTGTCGGCCAGCTGCTTCTCGAAATCCGCAGGTGAGAGCGCTGCGGCCAACGCGTCCTCGTCGATCAGCTGCGGGATCATGACCGGAGAGGACTCGATCTCGACAGTGCGCACCAGATCCGGGTCCCGCAGGGCTTCGGCGTACGACTCCCGCCAGGGCACCCCGTCGGCGCTCGCCGGCAGCCCGTCCGTGGACGCGTCGGCAACCGCCAGACGCCCCGAACCCGTGGCGGCCGGGAGAACCAGGCGCATGTCCTCGGAGGCCCGCTCGTCGTGCAGGACGAGAGGTCCGTGGGTGGCCCCCCGTCCTTGCCAGACCGTGAGGAGCCGGGCCGCCGACCCGGCGTCCCGAACCTCGCTCACCGAGATCGTCATCCGTTCCTTGTGAGCGGGGAGGTCGAGGGAGCGCACGCCCAGCGATCCGTCGTCGGACAGCACGACTCCGGCCCCGGTCCGCACCTCGTGAACGGTCTGGGCGAACCTTTCCGCCCCGGCCTCGAGGGCCGCGGCCGACTCTTGCCTCAGGGTGAAGGTGTCGTCGGCCCCGGGCGCCGGAAGACGTCTGCCCCAGGGAATTTCCGGGTAGTGCAGCGGCTCGTACCGTTCCACCGAGATCACGTCACCGACCGGCCGGGCTCGTACCCAGCCCCGGTGAACCCGGGTGCGCTCGACCGACATGACCTGGTAGACACGCCAGAGCGGGTCGCCTGCCGCCGAAGAGGCAGCCCGTACCTCGTCCATGGAGAAGACCAGGTCGATGTCCGCCTCCGCGACCAGGTTCTCGGCCTGCTCCTCGGACAGGTGACTGACCACCAGACGGAACGAGGGGCGATTCCCTGGCCTGCGCGGCCCCCGACTCTTCAGCAGCATGTCGCGAATCATCAGCCGCACCGGCTCTTTCCGGGCGTCGGCCGGATGCCCGTGCTCGTCGAGCAGGACGATGACGCTCCTCGGCCCGTCCGCTGTCTGTTCCGCGACCGGGACCGGAATCGCCGAGACATCGGCGCGCGGATCCACGGCCACCGCCCAGCCCGGACCGAACCGCAGCGTCCACTGCTGTCCGCCCGGGAGGGGACGTGGGTTGACCACCCGAAGGTCGGCCAGTCGCGCCAACGGCGCCTCCGGCACTGCGGCGTCCGACCCGAACCCGGCCCGCCGGAACGTCTTTCCCAGGTCGTCGATCAGCCAGGCCTGGCCCCGCATCCCGGTCGGCTTGCCGTAGGGCCGGACCCGGGTCCAGCCGTGCTCACTGGCGAAGGTGACCGGATCGATCTTCCCCCGTGAGTAGACCACGTCGAGCCCCAGGTCGGTCACAGCCCTCCGGATCAGGCTCTCTTCCAGGACGTCACCGTAGAACCGCCAGGTCCGGATCCCCTCACCGGCGTGACGGGTCAGGATCCGCAGGACCTGGCTCCGGATCTGACCGGGGTTTCTGTCCCCGGTCGCACCCAGCACGAGTGCCCTTCGGGCCGGCTCGTGCGGGTGCGCCCGCATCTGCCGACCCGGCGCCGGCTTGTACTCCAGGACCATCCCGTTCGTGTTGGTGCCGGGCAGGGACGACGTCTGCCAGTGGGCCTCCAGCTCCGCCGGGTGCTCTTCGCTGCGCCACAGTCTCTCGTCACCGTCAAGACCGAGAACCCACAGCGAGAGCTCGGGCGAGCGCAGGGCGGAGAGGTCCGCCCCCGCCAGCGGACGCACCTGGGATCCGGTTCCGGCGGCGGAGCCGGGCTCCAGCCACACCTTCTCACCGTCGTGGTTCCTCGCCGCCCCGGCGAATCGGCCACGGATCCGCACCAGGACCGTGGTACCCGGACCCCACGCCGTGAGATTGGCCTGCAGCTCTTGACGCGGGTGCTTCAGCACGACCTTTCGCCACTGGCCGGGCAGATCGGCCAGGGGGCTGCCGAAGAGGGTTCTGACCACGATGTTCTCGGTGGCGAACGGAGTCATCAGCATCGATCCGATCGTCTCCCGGAACACCGTGGTCGACGACCCGGGCCGGGCCGGGCGAAGGAGCACGATCCAGCCCTTCGCCTCCTCCGGGATCGGGGCGTCCCACAACGGCACGGGGGCGGTCTTGCTCCTGATCTGCTCGAGACCGGACCAGACCCGTCCGTTTCCGCTGTTCTGCACGAGGCCCGCCACCACACCGTTGACCAGCAGCACGGCCACGTCGCCGGTGCGGGGTACGGCGTCGGACAGATCCGCGCCCACCTCCGGCCCGATCTCCTTCATCACCGGCCCGCCGGGCGCCAGATCCACCAGCGCGGCGATGGAGGAGGTCATGACCTCGAGAGACCGGGCGGCGTCCAGCAGTCCGAGAACTCCGGGGGGAGGCGCGATCACGGCCGGCTCCGATCCGGTCGGGACCTGCAGCTCCCGGCGCGGACGCCAGCCCCGGTTGAGCCCGTCCGGGCCCAGGACCGCCACGCTGACCGGCTGACCGATCCGGTCAGCCGGGTGAACCCTGGCCTCGTCCAGGCTCGTCACCGGATGCGGCAGGGTGTTCGGGGCGGAGCCGACCCACAGCAGCTCTCCTGCGACGTTGACGGCGACGCCGGCGAACTTCTGCCCGTGCCGGACCGCCAACGCCGTACCCGGCCCATTCAGGTACAGCTGTACTCGCAGTCCTTCCTTCAGGAGCGCTGTCTCCCGGGCGTCGAGGGCGAGACCGTAGTGCAGACCCGGGATCTCCCGCCCGTACCAGAACTTCAGGACCTTGCTCTCGGTCGTCACCTTCGCGAGAACCCTGGACCGGAGATCCGCTCGCAGCTGCCCCATCAGGTCGCCGACGTCCGCGGTCCTGCGGTTCTCGAACACGCCCACCTGGACGTCCACTCCGGCCGGGAACACCGCGGACTGCAGGGGCACCGGGTCCGTCAGCGTCCCGTCCTCCCCCATGGCGAACCACTGGAGCCCGTCCTGGCTCCAATGGGCCACCCCCAGGTTCTCGCCCTGGGCGGTCACCATGGCCAGCGACCCCGGATGCCTGAGCATCGCAGCGATCGTCTGGCTCTGACCGTCGCCTGCCGGCACACGCTGATAGGGGTGCGCGGTGAAGTACCTCAGCTCCCGTGAGAACTCGGCCATCAGGTCGGCCCGGACGAGCTCGGAGGCGAGAGCGCGACGCAATCTGGCCACCTGTGCCGGGACCGGAACGGCGGCCGGAGGCAGCGGGACGCTCGCTGTGACGGGGTTCCCCGCAGTCACGGCCGAGAAGGTCGTGACCTCCGAGGCCGGAGGAAGTGCGGTCTCGACCGCCGGCTCGGCCCCGGTGAACGAGGTGTCCTCGCGGGGTGCCGACCAGGACACGAATTCCGACGGGGACAGCGCGCTTCCGTCCTCCGGGCCCACCCCGGTGCCGGCCGGCCGCCCCGCCCCCGGGAAGACCCCGGCGCCCGGGGCGTAACCCTCTACCAGGTCGTGCCAGGGCAGGTTGCCCAGGTTCTCCACCGGGATCGGGCTCTCCAGCGACGCCAGACTCCAGGCGACCGACTGGGGCCGGGGCCGGGGCCGGGCCGGCTTCTCGATCCGCACCGACGGCTCGACCGGCCCCGGGCCGGTCGCGGCCGGGAAGTCGACGTGAACGACCCGGTCGTCCTCGGGGTCGCCGCTCTCGCCCCGCAGGATGTTCTCGCCGCGCGCGGCCATCTTCGCGCGTTCGGCCGCGGTGAGCCTCGGATCCGTCAGTCGCACCAGTACGTGGTGGCGCGGGAATCCCCCGACGTCGCCCGGGGCCACCTGATCGATGGGAGGGAGCAGTGTGCCCAGCCCCTGGGCCGCGAAGGTCCGGCGCAGCCCCTGGAGGATCCGCTCGTGGTGCCGGGCGACGCCGTCCGGGGCCGGCTGGGCCAGCCGGTTCGCGCCCGGGTCGAACGTCATCACCAGGTCGTACGTCTCGCGCAGGTCCCGCAGGGTGGGCTCGGCCCGGCCGCTCCACATCAGCGACCCCTCCGGGTCGAGCGTGGTCGGCTCGAAGGCGACGAGCCCCTTCGCGGGATCCGCCGCGTCCCGCTTCTGCGTGCGTTTACGGAGCTGGGCGGCCCGGAGCACCGAGGGCAGGCCCTCGCCGGCATCCGTGATGTACCGGTCCTGTAGTCCGAGGGCGTGACTGATCTCGTGGGCGAGGACGTCCGCCGAGGTCGAGGCGAACACGTACATCTCGGTCTCACGACCTGGACCGATCCCCACCCGCACGACTTTCGCGCCCTCGGGCACGAGGGATCCCGTCGTGATCGACGGCCGGACCCGGACGAAGACGGTGTGGCCCGCCTCGGCGAACCCCTCGGTCCGGTTCCACCGGCGCGCCAGTCCCGTGCGGGCCCGGGCGGCGACGGCCTCCATCTGGTCCGGGGTGACGCCCTTCTGCGCCTGGAAATGGATCTGCGGGTGCAGTTCGACGATGCGGACGGGCGGAAGGGTTCCCGCGACGTCGACGATCCGGGCCGGGTACCGGGGCGAGACGTGCCGCATCCGGGACGTACCGCCGAAGGGCTCGTCGTCGAGCCGGGCGAGCAGCCCGGGCAGGGGATCCACCGTCGCCCCGCCTGCGACCGGGGCGGTCATCTCCCTGATCCACCGGATCTGCTGGTTGACATAGGTTCTCAGCTCCGGGACCGGACTGTTCCGGGGGTGCTGGGCCAGCCGGGGTGTCCGCCGCGTCGTCGGGCTCTTCGTGTCGAACGCGCGGGCCCGGGCCTTCGTCTCCGCGCGCCGCCGGGCCGGGTCGTGGTTCGTCTCGGACGAGCTCAGCATCTCGGCCAGCCGCCGCACGTTCTCCTGCAGCAGCCACTGCCGGTACGGTCCGGCCGGCACCGAGCCGTTCTCGAGGAACGCCCGGATCGGGCCGGCGTCGAAGGTGGGCTTCTCCTTGGCGGGGATCCCCAGGTCCGCATGGATCGTGGCCACCGGGTCCGGGTCACCCTGATTCCTCATCTGCGCCAGTTCCGCCTGGATGGCGCGCCAGACCGCCTCCCGCTGCGCCGGCGGCATGAGGAACCGGGGCACGAGCAGTCCCGACCGTCGGAGGGCAGCGGCGTAGATGCGCACAGCGGCCCGGCTCCCCCGAGAATCGGCCATCATTGCCGCGGAGTCGGCCAGCCGGGACACCGTCTCCGGCAGCGTCCAGACGAAGTGCTCGAGCTTTCCCCGGGCGATCAAGGCCTGCGGGGTGTCGCGGACCTGCACCATCCGCCCCTGGCGCGGGTCACGCAGGGCATCGGCGAAGGCCGGCTGCCAGGCCGTGCCCCCGGACGAGACCGCCAGCCAGTTCGTCGCGTTCACCGGCACCGGGCGCCGGGCCGAGTTCTGCTCGTTGGGCCGGACCGAGCTCAGACTCCAGGGTGCTCGGTCGTTGTGCAGGACGATGTTCTCCGCCTTGACGTACCGGCGCCAGGAGTCCAGTTCCCGTTCGGCCAGGGTCTCGTCCTGGATCAGGCCGGTCGAGAACGTGATGCGGTCGGCGTGAGCCGGCACGTTCCGGACCGACGGCCCGATCCCGCTCCGGTCCGACAGGACCACACCGAAGGATGTTTTCAGCGCGTAGGTGACGGACTCGACCCCCAGGGCCGCGCTGCCCGGAGTCGGCCTGCCGGTGTGTATCCAGCGCTGGCTCGCCTGGACGTCGTCCAGGATCCCCGTCCACGGCGGGGCGGGGAGCACCAGCTCCCCGGTGGGCTGGGCCCTGGTCCCCTGCCGGACGTCCCCGGGCGAGAGCCGCAACCAGCCCCCCACCGCCGCCCGCCCCGGGACCTCGCGGCTCTCGTACCGCTCCCCCGGGTCGTTCACCCGGTCGCCGGGCCGGCGCACGACGTCGTCCACCGAGAAGATCATCGCCGAGTTGTGCTCCGCCACCCAGCTCTTCGCCCACCGCTCCGGTACCTGGCCCACCAGGAGGCGGAACGTGGCCGTCCCGCGGGCCTGCGCCATCGCCCCGATCACGCTGTCGAGGATCTTCCGGACGCCCGGATCGAAGGCCTTCGCCGGACGCCCGTTCTCGTCCAGCACCGCCAGCACGACACGGCCCTCCTCCAGCGGCGGGGCCACGAGGTGGGCGACATCGGTGCCCTGCGGAACCAGCACACCCCACCCCGAGCCCGCCCGCAGCTCCCAGGTCTTCGCACCCGCCGCCCAGGGCGTGTTCCGGGAACCGGCCAGGGAGAGAGCATTCCCGTTCGCGCCGATCCCGCCCGGCACCGGCAGCTCGCGGGGGAGAATCTGGAACTCCTTCCCCAGATCGTCGACGAGCCAGGCCGTTCCGGGCATGTCGTCCACCCGGTGAGGGCGGACCCGGATCCAGCCCTGCCGGCTCTCCAGTGTTCCCTCCACCAGACCATCACGCGGGTAGGCGAGGTCGAGGTCCAGGTCGGTGACCAGGCGGCGGACGAGGCCACCGCCGAGGTAGTCGCCGTGGAGCCGGACCCGTCGGGTGCCGGTACGGGCCAGCGTCGTCAGGGCCGCGACGACCTGGTCGCGTACCTGCGCCCTGACGTGACGGTTACCGGCCACCTGCGCGGTGAGCCGCGGGCCGACGACCAGCCCGGTCCGGCCACGCTCGCTCGGGTAGGCAGGCAGCTCACCGGGCTCGTCCTGTCCCTGGAGCAGCATCAGCACGGGCGTACCGCCCGACGCCACCGGAGTCAGACGCCATCCGGGCGCCAGGACGACGTCGTCGTCAAGCCGGCGCCAGACGGCGGGCAGGCCGTCGGGACCCAGCACCCGGAGGGAGAGCTCACGCCCGGCGACCAGCCGGAGCCCGGCGGCCAACGAGGTCACCCACGATCCGCGCATCGACCTGGTCGAGTCCTTGGTCTCGAACTCGAACGTGGCGGCCAGCCAGGCGTGTTCACCTTCGTGGTTCGTCGCCGTGCCGGCGAGTTCCGTCCCGTCCCGGAACATCACGGTGGTGCCGGGGCCGCCCAGCTCGAGATTGCGGGCCAGCCGGGCGGCGATCCCGGCGTTGTCGACCTTCTCCCAGACCGCCTCGGTGGAGCCCAGATCCTGCCCGTAGAGCGTGTCGAGGACGACCCGTTCGACCTCGAAGGGGTTGAGAAGAAGAAGGTTCCGCAGCTGCACCCGGAAATCCCCCACGACCGGCCGGGTCCGACGCCGGAACAAGAAGATCACGGCCTTGCGGCCCGCGGGCAGGCGGGAGTCCCACAGCCGGGCCGGGGTCGCGTCCATCAGGGCGCGTCCCGCGTCGAGCCAGACCCGTTCACCCCCGAGGTTCTGGGCCAGCCCGGCGAACGTCCCCCCGATCAGCACGACAGCCGCGTCGTCCGGCTCCACCAGCAACCGGGAGAGATCGGCCGGCAGATCCTTCTCGACCGTGACCAGCTGCGGCTTGCCGACGGCCAGGCCCAGCAGGTCACCGTCCGCGAGTCGGGCGACGGCTCTCGCCCGCGCGACGTCCAGGAGCCGGTCGGACCCGGTCTGCACGGTCGGGGCGGGCGCCTCCCCCTGGGCCCGGGGCCGCCAGCTCCGCTGACCGGGTTCGGCATCCTTCACCGCCACGGTGACATCCAGCCCGGTGGGCACCCGGCCGGCGGCCAGGGCCGCCTCCAGGGACCCGACCCGGCGCCCCCCCGCGCTCGCGTCCGCGTCCATCCACAGCAACTCGTCGTGGGAGTTGTGGGCGATGCCCCGGAACCGGTTGCCGGCGTGGACCACGACGGACGTCCCGCGGCCGCCCTGAATCAGGTTGGCGCGCAGACCGTCACCGAACAGGCCGAGGTCCCGCGGATCGAGGACATGGGCGGTCGTGAGGTTACGCCGCGCCCCGTACAGCGCCCACAGAGACGTCTCCTCCGTGGCCAGCGGGCTGAACGCGATCCCCCGCAGGGCCTCCCGCAGCTGCTCGAGATCCGGCTCCACCCCGGCGTTCACGTACCGGTGGAACGTCATGGTCAGCCGGTCGCCGTCGGGGAACAGAGCCTCCTCCAGCGGCACGACCCCACCTCCGGCCAGCAGGGCGTCATCCTGCAGATCCAGCCAGAGGAACTCCTCCCCGGACCGGAACACCAGGCCCCGTTCCTTCCCGCCGCCGACGACGATCGCGATCGAGCCCACCGGGCGCATGTCGCGCGCGTTGGCGACCGCCGACTGGAGCATGCCCGGCCGCCAGTCCTCGACCTGGCCGCGCACATGGTTCGCGGACAGGAACCCGCCCAGTCGCCGGCCCAGGTCCCCGCGCCGCAACCCGGCCAGCAGGATGGATCGCCACCACCGGACCCGTTCCGACACCGGCGAAACCGGGTCCGGGGCCGCGACGGGGTCCACCGGCGCCGGGGCACCGACCGGGCCGGGGGCCGACATCGCCGAGACGTCGAGGAACGCCAGCGCCTCACCGGCCGCCTGGGCCGAGGACCGCACCGGACCGTCCGGGCGGGCAGCCTTCTCCGGGGCCTGCGTCCTGTCGGAGGAGAGCGGCTGCCCAGCCGTGTCCGCAGCTGTGTCCGGGGCCGCGGGCCTCGGGGCCACCTCCAGCCCGAAGACCTCCCGCACCACCTGGTCGGCGAAATCACCGACCGGGCGCACGATCTCCGGGTTCAGAGCACGCGGCGCCGTGGAGCCCTCCGGCAGACCGCGCAGGAGGAGGTGCGCCGCCACCCGGCTCAGTTCCCGGCGCACGGGCACGTCGGCCGGCTCACGTCCCCCGAGCCGGTTGCCCACCATCGTGTCGGCCAGGAACAGGGCCTGTCCCTGCTCCACCCGGTCGAAGTCGCCGACTTCGGCCTCTGCCCCGCTCACCAGTGCGTCCCACCACTCCCGGCGTGCCTGTTCGTGCTCAGGCCCGGACAACGCCTCGAGCTCCCGGCCGAGCCGGGCCGGGGGCGAAAGGCTCACCCCGGCGGCGACGACCTCATCGGCGCCAGGGCCCTCCAGGCCGCGCTGGCCGGGCAGGATGTTCTCGCTCTCGGGGGTCCACCACCTCAACCCCTTCCAGAGGTCGAGAACGACCGGGTCAAAGAGATGCCGTACCTCCTGCGCCTGCAGCTCGGTCCCGCCGCCCTCGATCCGAAGGCCCAGATCTCTTGTCCCGTAGCGGTTCACCGCCGGCAACGGCCGTCCGGGCAAGGGCTCCGGGTCGTAGAGACCCAGCGGCCCGCTGATGAACGACGCCTGCTGCAGCAGCCGCGCGTGGTACTCGGCCACAGCCACCGCATCGTGCGGATCCATCGGCCGGACCTGCTGCAGGTACTCCTTCGAGCGGTTCAGCAGCAGTCCCAGCACCCGGTTCTGGGCCACCGAGACGAGCATGTTGTTGTTGAACCGCCCGGCGCCGTAGGACTGTCGGGCGGCCGCCTCGATGTCCTCGGGGCCGATCGCCTCAGGAACCGGCAGGTTCGCGTTCCGCAGGTGCCGCTCGAGCCAGGTCCGGGAGGGGATCAGAGGTCCGACGATCGGCATGTCCCCGATGCGCATGGGCATGTCCGCGGTGTCCGCCCAGGAGAAGTCGCCCGGGGCCACGTCCACGTCCACGTAGACACCGCCCATCAGCCACAGGGCCGACAACCGGATCAGGTCGCTGGCCGCCGGGAAGGCACCCGCCGCCAGCGCGTCGTCCACCAAGATGGTCAGTTCACGCCCACCGACGGCCTGCACCAGATCCATCGTGTCGTCGTGGATCTCGACGAGATCCCCGAGCAGAGAACGATGCTCGCCGGACCAACGATTGACGGCGGGAACTGTCCACAGGTGCAACGGCACCTCGCCACCGGCTGCCCGGCGCCAGGCCCGAAGGTGTTCCAACGCGTCGGGAGAGAGCTCGCCCCCCATCCAGACGACATGCATCTGCCGGGGGACGAACGTCTGCGCCGGACCCGAGTTCTGCGAAATATGCCGCGAGAGAACATATTGCAGGACTTCAAGATCACCCAGCACAGCCTCGTGGCGCCGGTCGCCGGGGTTCAGGACGGAGACCGCGTCGTCGACACGCTCGGAAAAGACCCTGATCACACCGTCACGGCCGGCCTGCCGGGCCCTGATCAGGTACTGGATCACGGAAGTGGAATCCGTCCAGATGCTGGGTACCGTTTCCACCGGGGAGAACTCGGCCCGAACCCGGAACCCGCTCTCGCCGGCGGACTCGGCCGGTTCCTCGAGAATCTCGTAGGTCCCGGGGAGCACGCCCTGGCGCAGCAGGGCCTGGTCCAGCATGACGGTGAACTGCTGGGTCGCGCCCTCGGCGTCGCCCTGGGCCTCGAATTCGTCACCAGTCAGGGGTGTGACACTCACCCGGATGTCGAACTCGGCGGCCAGCTGGCCCTGCCTGACTTCACGTCCCAAGCGCTGGAGCGCCATCCAGGTCTGGAGCGAAGCCTCGTCACCCGATCGGAAGCCCCGCAGCTCGAGAACGGTGGTGAGCCCTTCGGGGAACGGCTGTTCCGCCGACGGCAGGGCCCCCGACAACCCGTGCTGCTCCAGCCGGGCCGGCGAGCTGTCGAGGCCGGTCTCCTCGGCCAGCCGGGCCGACGCGTCCTGCCATCGGATGACAGTCGTCGGAGCCGCGCCCACGACATCAGCCGGACCCGAGACCCTTTCGGCCCCGGCCGCCGACGTGGCCTGCGCGGGACCGGCCTGACGGGCCCCTCCCGGAAGAGTGAGCCGGTTGTCCAGGAAGACGTTCACCACCGCGTGGGCCATGTCCCGGACATTGGCCGTGGGCACCGTGACCGCGGCCATCGCTGCGAGCACCGAGCCGGCATCGAGTGTGATACCGGTTGCGGCCCCCGTCATCTCCGGCCGGGCCAGCTGAAGGCGGACCTCGGTGAGGACGTCCTGGGGGGAGAAGGTGATCTGCGACGGCGGAACCGCGGGCAGAGCCCGCGGGCGCAGGTCGAACGCGGTGACCGTCCGGCCCATCGCCTCGGCCACGGCCTCGAGGGCCGCGCGGCCCTCGGCGCCGGCGATCCGGGGGCCGAGGTCCTGGTGCACCCGGTGCATCAGGACGGTGGCCAGCGGGAGAACACTGTCCCGCAGCGGCTCGGCGTTGCGGTGACGGCTCGCCCGCAGGTCGGTGATCCCGGTGGCCCGCTGGACAGCGGCGAGCGCCGCGGTCGCGGCGCGGCGGGATGCTCCGGCCGCGGGGCCGGCCAGTTCGGAACCGATGAGACGGAGCCAGGGATCGGCGACCTCGGGAATGCGGTGCTCGGCCGTCTTCCCGAGCTTCCTCTCGATCCAGTCCAGCCACTGGCCGAACTCCGTCATCGACGCGTGCGGCCACTGCCCGGCCGGTATCGGGCTCCCCTCGGTGAACGCCTGCTCGGGGCTGAGGGGCTCCGCGACGGCCGTCGGCTCCCACTCGATCGTGGCGAGCTCCCTCGGTGCAGAACCGTGGGCATCGGGCAGCTCCGACCCCGCCGGTACTTCTTCCAGGACCCCCGTGTCGGGTGCCGATTCCGGCGAACCGGCCCGCGTCAGCTGCGTCTCGATCTCGTCGGTCAGCTCGGCCAGCATCTCGGTGTGCATCCGGCTCATCACCTCACCGACGCGGGCGCGGATCTCCCGCACCGTGCCCGGGTCGGCCAGTGACCGCACCGGATGCCCGTCCATCACCCTGATGACCGACTGGGCGGCCAGCTCGATGCCTTCCTCCAGCTCCGAGGTCGTCTTCGCGGCCCATGCCGGATCCAGTGCCACCACCGTCCGGACCCGCTGGAACGCGTGCTCCTGGAGGGCGGACTGCCACTGCCTCACGGCCACACCGGTCTCGACCAGGGACTGCACGCCCTCGAGCAGGGCGCGTATCTCCTGCTCGATCTCGGGTGTGAACCCTCCTCGCCGGGAAACCAGTCGTTGCGCCCGCCGGACGAACTGGTCAACCGTCTTCGCCAGCGACGGGCGTTCGGCGGCTCGTTCATTCAGCGACGGGCGTTCGGCGGCTTGATCAATCAGTGACGGGCGTTGGGCGGCTTGTTCCTCGACCAGCCGGTACAGGCGCCGCGCCTGCCGGTGGACCTCGGTGAGCAGATCAGCGTCCGAACGCCACCGGGCCTCGACGGCCTGCGCGGCCGCCTCCGGCGCGGGCACCGGCTTCGGCTCCGCCGGGCGCACGACGGCCCCGAGCACGTCGAACGCCGCCTCGATCTGCCGGTCCACCTCGGCGAGAACCAGGTCCGGCACCTGGCCGAGGTCGTCGGCCTGTTCCACGCTCTCCTGCAGGAGGTGCCCGAACTGCCGCGGGAGCGCCGTCACGCCCCGCAACGACGCCTGCACGCGCTCCCGGGTCGCCGCACGCTCCAGGGGGCCCTGATGCCGAAGGTCGATCTCGGCCAGCCGCCTCGAGAGATCCCTTTCGGCCGTAAGGATCCGCCGGCCGACGCGTTGCCTCACCCCCACCAGCTGCTCGACGCCCTGGACCAGACGGTTGTAGCCGGCCTCCACCTCGCTCCGGATCGCGGCGTCCGGGTTCTGCCGGGCCTGCGGCGAGACGGCCTCGACCAGCCCGCGGGTCCGGTCGCCGAACTGCCCGAGGGCCTCACCGATCGCCTCCGGTGGAACGTGATCGGCTTCCAGCTCGCCGCGCAGGCGCTCGGCGTCCCGGGCGATCACCGTCTCCGGGTCGCTCAGCAGCTCCTGCCCGAGCGGGACCGTCTCGCGAACCTCCTCTACCCGCGGCCTCTCGGGCAGCTGCTCGCGCAGCGCCGTGTGGGCCTTCGCGATCTTGTCGGTGAGGGTGCTCGCGACGGTCTCCAGCACCGGGGCGGTGCTCTCCTGCCGGAGGGCGTCGAGCATCCGGTGGTCGAACTGGCCCGCCAGCTGCGACACCTCGTGGACCGTCTGCTCGGCCCGGGCGAACCGGCTCGCGGCCTCCTCGGGCGGCAGATGGCTCAGGTCGGCCCGGTCCAGTTGCTGCGTCAGATCGCGGGTGGCCTCGCCGACCTGCCGCTCGAACTGTTCCCGGGCCGCGATCAGTTCCGGGGCCGCGGGAACGATCCCCCGGCCGTACACCTGCCCGACCCGGCGCAGATCGTCGTGGAACGGGGCCTCGCGCTCCTGCGGCTCCACCGTCTCCACCAGCCGCCGGGCCCGGTTGCCGAAGGCCGTGAGCATCTCCTCGGCCAGCTCCGGGACGACGGCAGCCTGGTGCAGGTGCGGGCGCACCTGCCCGGCGTCGCGGGCGATCACCGTGTCCGGATCGCGCAGCAGCTCCGCCGCGCTCGACCAGGCCACGTCGTCCGGCCGGCCCTGGAGGCGCAGCTGCACCTGCCGGGTGGCCCGGGCGATCGGCTCCCGCAGCGGCCGGGTGACCGCCGCCGCCAGTCCCGGCTGCCCCGGTGAGGACGTCTTCAGGGCCGCGCTCAGGGACCGCTCGAACCCGGACCGCAGATCCGAAACCTCCTGCACGGCCTCCTGAACCCGGGCGGTCCGGGCCGCGGCCTCCTGCGGCGGCAGATGGCTCAGGTCGGTCTCCTGCAGTTGCCGGGCGAGGTCCGCCTCGGCCTGGCCGATCTGTCCCTCGAACCGTTCGCGCAGGCCCACCAGCCTTCTGGGGTCCGGGATCAGCGAGCTGCCGTACTCCCGCTCCACCCGGCGTATCGTCGCGGTGTCCGGGTTCGCACGAAGTTCCGGCGGAATGCTCTCCACCAGTCGCCGGGCCCCGGCCTGGAACTCGTCCAGCAGCTCACCGGACATCTCCGGCGAGACCCGCGTCCACTCCACGTGCGGGCGGAGCTGCTCGGTGTCCCGCGCGATCACCCCGTCCGGGTCACGCAGCAGATCCCGCGCCCCGCCGAACACCACGTCCTCCGGACGCCCCTCCAGCTTCCTGCGCAGTTCGCTGCTCGCGTGGCGGATCCGGTCCCGGACCTGCCGGTCGACCTCGGCCTCGACCTCGACCTGGGAGCTGTTCCCGGCCCGGACGTCGAGCACGAGCGACTCGAAGTCGGACCGCAGCTGCGAGACCCGATGGATCTCCTGCTCGGCGCCCGCGATCCGCGCGGCCGCCTCGGCCTCGGGCAGGTGCCCCAGATCGGCCTGCTCCAGCTCGGCCGAGAGGCTCGCCTCGGCCTGGCTGACACGGGCCTCGACCTCCTCACGCAGAATGTTCAGCTGATGCAGTCCGGTGAACAGCCGGCTCCCGTACTGCCGCGCCACCTGCTGGATCACCGTGTCGCCCGGAGCCATCCGCTGCTCGGCCGGGACGGCGTCGACGATCTGGTGGGCCCCCGCCCGGAAGTCGTGGATCAGGTGCGCAGCCGCCTCCGGGGAGTATCCGCGGAACTGCAGGTGCTCCTGGATCTGCTCGGTGTCGCGGGCGATGGCGCCCTCCGGATCACGCAGCAGATCCTGCGCGCCGGACCACTGCACGTCGTCGGGCCGGCCCTCGAGCCTGCGGTTCAGTTCGTGGGTGACCCGGGTGATCTCACCGGCGACGTGCCCGGTGACGACAGCCGGTACCTCGGCCAGGTTGATTCCGGGCCAGCGCATCGCATCCTGCACGACTTCGTCGATGCGGCCGCGCAGGTCCGAAAGCTCGTGCAGCATCTCCTGTCCCTGGGCGAGGCGGGCTTCTCGTTGCGCCGCGGTCAGGCCGCTGAGGTCGGCCTGCTCGATCCGCCGGGACAGATCCAGGTGGGCCTGGTCGATCTGGCGCCCGGCCCCCTCACGCAGGGCCCGGAACGCCTCCCAGTCGGGGAACAGATGATGCCCGTACCCCCGCTCCACCTTCTGGATGTCCAGGCTGGACGGGATCTCCCGGACCTCGGGCCCCGCCCGGTCGACGATCTTCCAGGCCTCGGCCCGGAAGTCGTCCAGGTACGTCTCGGCCGCGGCCGGGCTCACTCCCTCCGACTCCAGACCGGCTCGCAACTGGGCGACGTCACCGGCGATCGCCGTCTCCGGATCACGCAGCAGATCCCGCGCGCTCGAGAACACGACCTCCGGCGGCCGGCCTTCCAGCACCCGGTCCAGCTCCCGGGTGACCCGCCCGACCTCCGTCTTCAGCTGCCCCTCGACCAGTGCTGGAACGACCCTGGCGGTGCTGCCCGGCGCGTCCAGCGCATGGATCACCGCCTGCTCGATCTGGCGGGTGGTGGCGGCCAGGTCCGCCACCAGTTCCCGCCCGCGGGAGACGCGCTCCGCGACCTCAGGGTGGGTGGGCACCGTTGCCTCGGCCTGGTCCAGCCGGCGCGAAAGACCGCCCGAGACATCACTGATCGTCTCCAGGATGTCCTGCGGAACCTCACCGAGCCGGTGGAACCCCGGGACCAGCCCGGCCGAGTACGCCCGGTCGAGCCGGGACAGCACCGAGGCGTCGGGGTTGGCCCGCTGCTCGGCCGGGATCGCCTCGATCAGCTGCTGCGTGCGGCTCCGGTACCGCTGGAGCACTTCCTCGGCACCCTCCGGGGAGAAGCGACCCCGTTGCAGCACCGGACGCAATTGCTCGGCGTCCCGCGCGATCGCGGCGGCCGGGTCGCTCAGCAGTTCCTGCGCCGTGGCCACCTTGCGGAACTCGTACGGCACCGGACGCGGGATCCGCGCCACTTCCGACTCGGCCCCTTCGGCGGCCTCCTCCGGCCACGCCCGGCGCATCTGCTCGCGCATCTCCCGCCGCCAGGTGGCCTGGTCCGCCAGGTCGTCCAGCGTGGGCGCCGTCAGGCCCGCGTCGAAGGCATTGACCTGCCGGGCCTCCTGGTCCAGCCAGACCCGCTTGCTTCCCTCGGCCTGGTACGCGTCGTGGAACGCCAGCGCCGTGTCCTCGCGGAAGTCGGCCGCCAGCAACTTCAGGCTCTCTTCGTGGATCTTCGCGCCGTCGGTCATCTGGCGCAGTCGTCGACCGGCCAGGTCGAGCGCGTGTTCGGCCTCGACCTCGAAACGCAGGCGCTGGGGCAGGTTCCCGAGCATCTCCTCGATCCCCTCGTCCCACCGCGACCGCACCCAGTGATCACCCTCGAACGAGCCCAGCGGGTCCTGCAGATTCCGCACGGTACGGTCGAAGTGGGCCCGCGCCTCCGAGCGGAAGGCCACCCGGGCCCGGTCCACCTGAGACCGGCCGGTCAGGTCGCCCCAGCCGCCGTGAACCTCCAGCGCCTGCACCCGCTGCTCGAACTCCCGCATGGCGACGACGATCTCGGTCTCGAACCAGGACTCCTGGGCGAAGCGTGCGGGCAGCGCCTCGGCGAACTCGTCGAGCGCGAGGTCCAGCCGGTGGGCCTGGACCCGGTCCAGGTGGCCGGGGTTGTGCCGCAGGTCCGTGATGGCTCCGCGGACGGCCTCCAGGTAGTCGTTCAGCACCCGGCTCAGCCCGGACAGCGACAGATCCCCGGGGACGCGCAGTTCATCGACCTGCTGGGTCCGCAGCCCCGGCGGGAAGGCCTCGGGGGCGACGTCCAGGTCACGCCGCCCGAGGATCTTCTGGAAGTCGCCGGGCATCCAGTCTGCGGGCAGACGACCCTCCCGAAGGGGAGCCGCCTCCCAGTGCGCGAAATCCAGCCGTTTCTCGGCCAGGGCGAGGAGCTCGGTGTCGACCCGGGAAAACGTGTCGGAGACACCCGCGTGGTCGAGCCAGGCACTCGCGAACTGCCTGCGGATCTCCCGGTAGTCAGGATCGGTGAAGAGGGCCTGGCGCAGGTCGCGGTCGTTGGCCGAGAGCATCAGTTCCCGGCGCACCTGGGCGTCCGTCACGTCGCGGCTCCCCCGCCCGGCGACGACCTGGGACGGGGACGGACCGACCTCCCGAGCCACCATCAGCGTCCGGAAGTCCTTCTCATCCACCTGGTACCGGTGCAGGACGGCGTTCAGGTGATCGTGCGCCGCCTGCGAACGCAACAGCGACGACTGCGTGTAGGCACGGTCCAGAGCGGCCCACTGCTCGTCCGTCAGCCCCAGTGCCTTGACCGGTTCGGTCTCACCCGCTCGCTCCCGGGCCGCACCGGCCTTGGGCCGGCCGCCGGACTCACTGCCCCGCAGGGATTCCACGTGCCGGCCGTAGGCCTCGTTGAGCTCGGCCCGGGCCGCATGGAACGCCTCGTCACCGGCGTGCAGACGTTCCAGCTGGGGGATGACGTCCTTCGGGTCGATCCCGAGCCGGCTGAGGCGATCGCGGGCGCGGTCGCGCAGCATGACCGCCAGGTGCACGTCGTGCACCCGGGAGACGTCACGAAGATTGCCGATCTGCGCCGCCCGCGCCTCGAAAGCGGCCGCGCGGGTGTGCTGCACGTGGGCCTCGGCCCGGAGGTAGGTGACCACGGCCGGATGGTCGGGGCCCCAGACGCGCCGGGTGAGATCGGTGAGGTCCCGCAGAGCCGGCGACAGCGGCGTGGAGGCCGGGACCGGGGTCGCCGATGAGGAGGACGACTCAGGTACCGGCATCGAGGAGGACGACTCAGTGGCCGGTCCCGGAGAGGACGACGCAACCACCGGTGGCACGGAAGCGGACGACTCCGGTGCAGCCGGGACCACGGAGTCGGCGGGACGGGCGTCGTCCCCCACCCGCACGTCCCCCGCCCCTGCGTCCCCGACCCGCATGTCCCCCGCCCCTGCGTCCCTGACCCGCGCGTCCCCCGGCTCCAGGTCCCGGACCCGCACATCCGCCGGCCCTGCGTCGCCCACTCGCACGTCCCCCACTCGCACGTCCGCCGCACGCACGTCCGCCGCCCCGTCCACCGACGTCCCGCCCGTGACCGACCGGGACCCGTCCCCTTCTGTCGCCAGGGAACGCACACTGCTCGTGTCCCAGCCGATCTGGTCCTCCAGCGCCCCCGGCGCCTCCCGCTCGAACACGTCGTACCGCGTCTGCGCGCTGACGTCCGTCGGTCGCGGAACCGTCTCGTCCGGCCCGACCCGCACCAGGCCGTCCTCCGGGGCCAGCAATTCGGTCCAGGTCGTCGGCCTCCGCTCCCCCGCCAGATCCGCACGCGGCTGCCCGCTCGCGCCCGCCACCTCCAGCTCGGCGTCGTGCGCGCTGGCGGCGCTGGCCCGGCCTTCACCCCGCGAAACCCGCTCCGTGACCGGCCGCACATTGTCGACGTGGTCGAACACCGCGACCGACTCCTCGATCAGATGCTCCGGGGTGACCACCTGGGCCTCGGTGCGGGCCCGCTGCTCCGTCCTCAGATACGCCGGGCTCCCCGCGGGCAGTGCGTCGTCCGAGATGTGCACCGTGATCACGTCGTCGGCCCGGCGCACCACGGTCATCTCGCTGTCGAGGATCCGGTGCACCGAGTTCCTGGAAAATCCCAGCAGGTCGTCGACCACCCGGTTGGCATTCCGGGTGTCGGCGTAAGCGCTGTGGGTGGTGCCCGAGCGGCTGAAGGCGGCGCTGCTCAGACTCGAGATGACCTCGTCGGCCAGACCCGGCTGGGGCAGGCCGATGAGCAGGTCCAGGGTCTCGGGCGATTCCGAGAGCTCGTCCAGTCCCTGCACCCCGCTGATCCGGGTAGGTTCCCCAGTGCCCAGCACGTGCACCTCGTCGAGCGCGATGGACTGCTCGCCGTCGCTCAGGCGCAGGTCCTCCGGGTCCAGGGGCGTCCCGTCGGTGTCGGCGAACTTGAGGTGCCCGTACGAGAGGGACACGTCGCCGCCGTCGGTGATCCGGATCCGGGCCGCCTCCAGCGTCGCCTCGCCGTTCGTGAACTTCAGCCCGGACCCCGTGCTCGACGTCCGGGGGATGTCCACCCCGCCGTGGCCCAGGGAGACCGAGGACCCCACCACCTCAAGCCCGTTCGGGCGTACCGTGCTCGTTCCGTCGGTCAGCCGCACGTCTCGCAGGGGGATCAGCGCGGTACCGTCGGTGACCATCACCCGGTTCAGCGGGACGGTCGTGCCCCCGTCGGTCAGGGACAGACCCGTGCTGCTCAGACGCACGTCGCCCGATCCGAGACGCACCGCCGCTGCGTCGGCACCGCCCAGGACGTGCGCGAGGTTGCCGACCCGGGTCAGCGAGTCGATCTCGCCCATGATGTGCGCCGAGCCGTGCACGAACGCGCTGCTGAGCACGTCGACCGTGTGCCGAGCGACACCCAGGCCACGCCCGCCCGTGGCGACCGTGCTTCCGTCCGCCAACCGCGTCGGCACCAGAAGACCGTTGGGCGTCGCCGTGAACCCCGAATCCGCCACGTGGGTGGTCAGGTTCAGGTTCGTCAGGCTCGGGGTGGGCGGGGTGACCGGCGTGCGGCCCGCGAGAGAGGGAGCGTCCACCGGCGCCCCGGCCTCGCGGAAGCCGATCGTCATGTCGTGGGCGGTCAGCGGCGGCAGGTCGCCCAGCAGCCCGGGAACGTGCCCGCCCGGCGCTCCGGCGCCCGGGCCGGGCAGGAGGATCTCGGGCCGCGGCATCAGGTGCATGCCCACGTGGCCCCCCATACCGCCGACGTTCAGCAGGCCCTTGGTGATCTGGAGGCTGTTGCCCATCCGGTCGAGGATCATCCCCTCGCGGAAGGCCGGGAGCATCAGCCCCCGGCCCAGCACACCGAGTTTGAAGGCCCCGGAGACCCCCAGCACCCGAATCTCGTCACCGGCCATCGGCAGGAAGATCCGCAGCCAGGCCCAGTCGCCCAGCTCCCGCCGCATGAAGTTCGCGAACGCGCTGTTGGAGAACGCGTCCAGCGCCCGGGTGATCGCCGTACGCCCGGATCGAGCGATCACGCCCATCCCGGAGATGAACGCCTTGGAGCCCGCGGTGATGCTGAATCCGCTCAGGACGGTGAATCCGCGCGCGGCCAGCCCGCCGGAGGCGATCCCCCTCGCGATCCAGGTGGCCCCCGAGCGGGTGGACGCGGCGATCACCGAGCCGATGTCGAACACGCCTTTGACGATCGTGCTGAAGGAGATCGACCGGAAGAACGCCCAGGCACCGCCGCCGGCCGAGCGCAGGATGCTGGCGGCGCCCCGTCCCACCGCCTGCGCACCCCGGCCGATCAGCTTCACCAGATCGCTGATCCTGATCGCCCGGGTGCTCGGGAACAGCACCCCGAACAGCGAGAAGAGCACCTCGCCGAGACTTCCGTGCCCGGCGTACAGGTCGACCACCGACTTGACCAGCAGCACCGCGTTCGCGGCGAAGGCGAGGAGCCCGAGCGGCCCACCGACGAAGATCGCCACGATGGTGATCAGCAGGGTGATCCAGAAGAACACGTCCCAGAACTGGGCGCAGCGGCTCTTGGCCCAGGGGTTCACCGCGTGCGAGGCCGAGTCCAGCGCGGCCGCCGCCACCTGACCGGCCGTCTTCAGGTCACCCGCGGCGCCGGTGCCCCGTCCCTTCAGCACCTCCAGCTGCGGGTCGTCGTCCGCCAGCCCCTGCGCGCTGGTCAGCGCGGTGTCGGCGGCCCCCTGGGCCTCCCGCAGTTTCTCCTCGTACGTCGCCATCGCCGGGGCCGCGATCGCGAAGGCGTCCGCGACCGCGTTCAGGAACGTCGTGGTCTTGGTGTCGATTTCGCGGCGCAGCCAGTCGGCCGTCTGGCCGACGAAGGCACCGTCACCGGTACCGGCCATGATCTCGCCGATGCCGTTGCGGGCGTCGGTGACCGCTCCCTGGATCAGTTCCATGTAGACGCGGATCCGGTGCACGACCTCCGGGTCCCCGGGGGTGGGGTCGCCGTCGAGACCGAGCTTGGACCAGTCACTCTCACGGGGCACGTCGGAACTCCAGGGTCAGCCCACGCGCGGCCGCGGGCAAAATGGTGGCACTGCCGGAGGCCAGCCTCCGGCAGCGGTGTTGACGAACGGTCGACGAGCGGGTGGACGCCCGGTCACAGGGCCTCGGTGGACGCTCCCCCGTCGCTGTTGTCACGACTGCCGCTGCCGTTCGGGCCGGCGTCGGGGACGCCGTCGGGATCGGAGTCGTCGTAGATGCTGGGGCCCTCGGTCTGCTCCCAGTCGTCGGTGTCGGCGTCACCGACCCACTTGCGCACGCGTCCCTCGTCGTCGGTCATGACCCGGGTGTCGGTGGTGGTGCCCGGGTTGTTCACGACCTCGATCACCGTCTCCTCGCCGTCCTGGTTCTTCGAGACCGACGTGTACCCACCCCCGTCGGGCTTGAACGTGGTGTTCGTCGTCGAGGAGGAGTTGTTCTTGCTGTTGTCCGGATCGACGAAACTGTTCTCGCTGGTGATGGTTCCGTCGTCGTTGTAATGGGTGACGATCGTCTCGGTGGTTCCGTCGCTGTGCGTCAGTTCCGTCCTCACCTGCGACGGGTCCTTGCCGTCGTCGTCGTAGGTGTAGGTCGTCTTCTCGGTGTACCCCAGCCCCTTGTCCGACTGGACCGTCGTCTCCTGCGACACCAGCCGCTCGTGGTCGTCGTACTGGTTGCTGGTGACGGTCGGGGTGCTGTCACCGGGGTAGGGCACTCCGGGATGCAGCTCGTTCCAGACGTCTTCGGCGTTCAGCTGGGTGGGAGCCGCTCCCGGGTCCTCCGGCGGGTTCTCCCACGGCAGCAGCGGCACGGCCTCCTGGTCGTGCTTGCGCCCGTCCGCACCCCACAGCGGTGAGGGCTGGAACTTCTCGTCCTTCGTCTCCTGGTAGAGCTGGTACTCGTCGCGCTCGGACTGCCACTGCGCGTACATCATCGCCGACAGCGAGCTCTGCGCCTTGGCCGCGAATTTGGCGTCCATGGTGAAGAACTGGGTCGCCACCGAGTCCAGCAGCTCGCCCATCTCGTCCAGGCGCTTCATCGAGTCCCGGAACGGCTTGTCCCACGCGTGGTAGAAGTGCGACAGCGCGCTGGCGACCTTGGGGTCCCCCACCCCCTCACCCCGGGAGCCGTTGGCGTTGATCACCCCGGTACTGAGACCGGGCACCTTGTCGTCCAGATGCTCCTTGAGCAGCCGGGCCTGACCGGCGAGCTCGTGCAGCCGGTCGTAGTTGATCTGCAGGTCGGGCACGCCGGCACTCCTCGAAGGTGAAGGGACGCAGGAACGACAGGGAACCGGCCGGGCCGGACCCACGATGACACCACGTGCGGTGGCCCGGCGATGCCGATCTGGCCGGAAGGGCAGACCTCTTGGCCCCTCGGGTGACACGAACACCCCTCGGGGACCAATAATTACGCAGGTCAGAGGCACAGTGAACGAACACGGGACGGCCTGCGTCGTACCGGTGAGAGAGCATCCTGTCGTCCTACCGAAGTGGAGCCCAGCCGTGCCCTCAGACATCAAGGTCACGTACGACGACGTGAAGACGGTCTCGACCCGCCTGAACTCGGCGAACGCCGACACCGTTCCGAAACTCACCACCGTGCAGAACACCGTGAACGCGTTGCTGACCGACGGCGGCGGGCTGTGGCTGCGCGAGGCCAGCCCGGTGCTGGAGGCGAAGTACCAGAGCTTCAACACCTCCGTCACCCAGGCGCTCAACGCGATCCCCTCCTGGGCCAATCAGTTCGACAACATCGTCACGCAGATCTCGGACATGGACCGGCAGATCGTCCAGGCCTCCGAAGCCGGTGGAGACAGCTCCAAGCGCTGAGACAGCCCAGGAAGAGGAGGAATTCGCATGGCTGACGTCAACGTCGATCCGGATGCCGTCCGGAACGCCGTCAACGTGATGAACAACAACAAGGAATCGATCATCACCGACCTGCAGGGACTGCTCACCGCGGTGACCGCCCTGCTCACCCTCGACGGTGGTCTCTGGCTGAAGAACTCCAGCCCGATCATGAGCACCGAGTTCCAGGCCTTCTCGCGCGACCTGCAGGAGGCGATCACCAACATCCAGAGCTTCGCGGAGAGCTTCAACTCCACCGTCACGAACCTCCAGCTGCTGGACGACGGCTACTCCAAGCGCACCTGATCCGGAAAGAGAAGACCCTTCCCCATGACCGCCGGGCTGAGCCGAACCACCGTCCTCACCGTGGTGACGGCCATCGAGATCGCCGTCCTCCTTTTCTTCGTCGGACGGTGGTACAGCCGTAAGTACGGCTGGCGCAAGGTCTTCCGCCGGAGCTGGCACTACCTGCGGGACACGGTCACGGACCTGGCCCGGCCCGGGATGCAGCTGTACCGCTTCGGCCGCTCGGTGCGCACGATCGTGTCCCAGCTCGTGAACCCCTGCCTGCACGAGGAACTGGGCACCCTGACCGGGGCGGTGCGGGCTCGTCTGGGCGAGGTCCCGGACGGACGCCCCTACGCGGTGCGCCTGGCCGGCAGCCGGGCCGAGGTGGCCGTGGCCGGAGCCGGGCCCGCCCGGCTCGCGGGCCTGCGGCGCACCCCGGACGGCTGGTGGGCCACGACCCGCGAGGACCTGATCACGCGGCCCGACGACGCCCCGGAGGGGGCCGATCGCGACCTGACCACGGGGCACGTCGCGATCGGCTGCGACCGGGGCCGGGTCACGTATCTCGACCTGCTCGAGGCCCCCGGCGCGGTCGAGGTCACCGGCCCCGACCGCGCCGTGCGCAGCCTGGTCTGGGCAGTGGCCGGCCAGCTGGTGCAGCGCGCCCACCGCAGCCACGACCTCGACGTCATCGTCGCGGGTGGCCTGCGGCCCGGTTTCGCCGGCCCGTCGGTGACCTCGGCCCTGCGAACCATCAGCGAGAGCCCCTACCAGGAGCACCGTTTCGTGGTGCTGGTCTGCGGCCCCCTGAGCCCGCCGGAGGCCGACCTCCTCACCCGGGAACTGCCCGGGCTGCCGGACCTGCGCGTCGTCGTCGCAGGCCCGTACGCGGGGCGTCGCTGGAGCCTCCCCGTCAGCGCTACCGGCCGGATCGACGCACCGACGCTGCGGATCCACACCGACTCGGCCCCGGTGGAACGAGCCGTCACGCTGGCCGTGAGACGACGGCAGCGCACGAACGAGGCCGTGGCCCCGGTCCGGGTGCCCGCCGCACCCCCTCGTTCGTCGACACCGAGAAGCACCCCGGCGCCACCGCCCGAGCCCACTCCCACCCCGGCGGCCGACGTTCCCGAGACCGGCCCAACGGACTGGAAATTCGACGAACCCGAACCCGACTCGCCCGGAACCGGTGTCCTGAGCCTGAGCGCCGTGCGCGCCCATCAGGCCGCCTCGCCCCCGGACGACGATCCGGCCGACGGCCCGCGCCCCGACCAGGCCGCATCCCGCCGCTGACCGGCGGCCCTCTCCCCTCATCACCTCGTCGGCGCTCCCCGCCGGATCGAGCGTCATCGAAAGGACCTGGCCATGCGCCTGGTGATCTCGGTCGCCGTCCCGGCCACCGACCACGGCGACGACACCCCCGTAGGCGCACCGGCGCGTCCACCATCGTCTGCCCCGAAAGAGACCGGAACCCACGGCTGGGACGTCGTTCTCGACGTCCGGCAGGAGACTCCCCTGGGCGCGGTGACCGCCGCCGCCGTGGACTCCGACGACCTCGGCGAGGTGATCACCTACGTCGAGGGCCACCCGGTCGATCCGTCACTCACCGTCCGGCAGGCCGAACTCGTGCCGGGCCAGCGGATCGGGCTCGACGCCCCGACCCCGCCCGGTGACCTGGGCTGGCGCCCGGCCCGGATCGGCGTGGACACCCTGGAGGTGCACGCCGTCGGCGGCCCCCAGGCCGGGCGGATCTGGCCGGTGGGTTTCGGCACCTACGGCATCGGGCGCGGCCCGGGCACCTGGATCCACCTCGAGGGTGACGAGACACCGCTCCAGGGACCGGAACTCACGATCGACGCCGACGGCCGGGCCTGGTTGTCCGGTCTCGGCGGCACCCGGCTCAGCAGCACCGGAATGACCCTCGCCGACGAGACCGCGACCGTGCGCGGAGGTCGGCTCAGCCTGCCCGAGCCCCCGCACGACGAGGTCGGCTCTCCCGACCCGGGGTACCGGAAGGCGGTCGAGGACGCCGCGATCGAGTACGCCGCGATGATGAAGGGCCACGAGGGCGCCCGGCGCTGGCCGGTGGGAATGGACCTCGCCATCGGCGACACCCTGCTGCGGCTGGCCGAGCGGTTCGACCCCGACGCGGCGGTCTCCCCCTCGCAGGAGGAGATCGGCCGCGACTTCAACCGTCCCCCGCGGCTGGTGCCCCCGCTGCTGCAGCCGCCGGTGAAGATGCCCACCCCGCCGACCGCACCGCAGCGACGTCACATCCCGCTGCTGATGATGCTGGCGCCGATGGTGTTCGGGCTCAGCTTCGTCGTGTTCTTCCACTCCTACTTCTTCCTGCTCATCACCCTGATGACGCCGATCCTGCTGCTGGCCAACTGGATCCAGGACCGGCGCAGCGGTGCCCGCAAGTACCGCCAGGACAGCGCCGAGTACCGCCGCAAGCGCACCCAGGCCGAGCAGACCGTGTTCGCCAGCATCAACACCGAGCGCATCGCCCGCACCCAGGCCTCGCCCGACCCGGCCCTGGTCGGCCTGATCGCCAACGGCCCCAGCAGCCGGCTGTGGGAACGGCGCCGCGCCCACCCGGACTTCCTGGTGATGCGGATCGGCACGGTCGACCAGCCCTCGCTGATGGAACTGGACGACCCGGGCCGCGAGGAACCGCACCGGCGCTACCGCTGGAACGTGCCCGACGTCCCGATCGGCGTCTCCCTGACCGACCAGGGCGTGATCGGCGTGGCCGGGCCGGCCGAGGCCACCGGGTCGGTCGTGCGCTGGATGCTCGCCCAGGCCGGGGCCCTTCACAGTCCCCGTGACCTGCGTCTGTACCTGCTCGTCTCGCCCGGCGGCCTGCGCGGGCCCGGCGGCGACCCGCAGGAACGCTGGCACTGGGCCCGCTGGCTGCCCCAGGCCCGCCCGTTCGGGCCGGGCGAGCACGGGCCCCTGGTCACGTTCGGCAACGACCCGGAGACCATCGTCAACCGGGTCGGGGAGCTGGCCCAGCTGATCAAGGCGCGCCAGGAGGCGCGCGGTTCGCGCATGGGCACGGTGATGTTCGCCGAGCCGGACGTGCTGGTGGTGATGGACGGAGCGCGCCAGCTGCGCGACGTGCCCGGGGTCATGCAGATCCTGGCCGAGGGCCCGGCGGTGCGGGTGTTCACGGTCGCCGTCGACGACCTCGAGCGGCTGCTGCCCGAGGAGTGCACCGCCGTGGTGAAGATCGAGCACGACCGGATCCTTCTGCGCCGCGAGGACACCCCGAACGTGGGCGACGTGCGCCCCGACGACGTGAGCCGGGAATGGTGCGAGGACATCGCCCGGTCGCTGTCGAGCCTGCGGGACGTGACCCCGGACGACGTGGCCGGACTGCCCGAGCGCGTACGGCTGCTCGAGCTGCTGCACGCGGATCCGCCCAGCGGGCAGCTGATCGCGCAGCTGTGGGCCCGCCGCCCGGCCTCGACCGTCTTCCCGCTCGGGCGCGGCTTCGACGGACCGGTCGCGTTCGACCTGGTGCGCGACGGACCGCACGCCCTGATCGCGGGCACCACCGGCTCGGGCAAGTCCGAGCTGCTGCAGTCGATGGTGGCCTCGCTGGCCGCCGTGAACCGGCCGGACGAGCTGGTTTTCGTGCTCGTCGACTACAAGGGCGGCAGCGCCTTCCACCGCTGCGTCGACCTGCCCCACACCCTGGGCATGGTCACCGACCTCGACGAGGCGCTGTCACTGCGGGCCCTGGAGTCGCTCGGCGCGGAACTGCGCCGCCGGGAGCAGATGCTCGCCGACGCCGGGGCCAAGGACCTGCCCGAGTACCGGGCCCTGCGGGCGCGGGAACCGCAGCTGGCCCCGATGCCGCGGCTGCTGCTGGTGATCGACGAGTTCGCCACGATGGCCCGCGAGACCCCGGCCTTCGTGCCCGGTCTGGTCAGCATCGCCCAGCGGGGGCGCTCACTCGGTATCCACCTGATCCTGGCCACGCAGCGTCCGGCCGGGGTGGTGACCCCGGACATCAAGGCCAACACCAACCTGCGCATCGCCCTGCGGGTCACCGACGTGGTCGAGAGCCAGGACGTGATCGACACCCACGACGCGGCGCACATCTCCACCAGCACGCCCGGCCGCGCCCTGGCCCGGCTGGGGCACCGCTCGTCCCGGCCGTTCCAGACCGCCTACGTCGGGGGCTCCAGCTCCGGGTCCGAGCCCGAGGAGGTGCCCCAGGACGTGCCCGTCCCGGCCGCTGCGCCGGTGACCTGGAGCAGCCTCGGCCGGGTGCCCGACCTTCCCACCCCCGAACCGGAGTTCGACCCCGCGGCGCTGGCGCAGCAGAAGGCGCCCCGCACCGACCTGGACGACCTGGTGGACGCGATCCGCGAGGCCGCCGCCGCGAGTGGGGTGCAGTCCCAGCCCAGTCCCTGGCTGCCCGCCCTGGCTCCCCGGGTGCTGCTGTCCGAGCTCGAGGCCCTGCCCGAAGACCGGGGCCGGCCCCGTCTCACCCCCGACGGCCTGCGGATCGCGGCCTTCGCGAAGGCCGATCTGCCGAGTCTGCAGACCCAGCAGACGATCTCGTTCGACCCCGGTCGGGACGGGCACCTGTTCGTCATCGGGGCCCCCCGGGCGGGCCGGTCGCAGGTGCTGCGCACCATTGCCGGGAGCCTGGCCCGGGGCAACTCCAGCGCGGACGTGCACATGTACGGCATCGACGCGGCCGGCAGCGCGCTGGGCGTGCTGGCCGATCTGCCGCACTGCGGCGCGGTGGTGCCCCGTTCGGACCTGGAACGGATGACGCGCCTGATCACCTGGCTGACGGACGAACTCGAGCGCCGGCACCAGCTGATGGCCCAGCACAGCTCGGCCGACCTGTCCGAGGTGCGGGTCAAGACCGGCCCGGACACGGCGCCCGCGCACCTGGTCGTGTTCGTCGACGGCTGGGACGCCCTGGCCGCCCTGCTCACCGAGCACGACGGAGGAGCGCTCTACACCACATTCTTCGAGATCGTGCGTGAGGGCGCCAGCGCCGGGATCCACCTGGTCATGACCTCGGACCGGGTGCTGACCGCCGGGCGGGTCGCCGCGCTCAGCGAGAACAAGCTGATGATGCGGATGACCGACCGGGGTGAGCTCTCGGTGGCCGGGGTCTCGGCGCAACGGCTGCCCACCTACATCCCGCCGGGCCGGGCGTGGCGGGTGCAGGACCGCACCGAGGTCCAGGTCGCCCTGCTGGCACCCGACCCCTCCGGCGCGGCCCAGGTGCAGGCGCTGCGCCTGATCGCGCGGGACGCCGCCCAGCGCGACTCGCTACTGCCGGACGCACGTCGTCCCCACCGGATCGACCCGCTGCCCACCCGCACCACGTTCCCCGACCTGTTCGCCCGCTGGCCCGAGTCCGAGCGGGCGCCGATGCGCGCGCTGCTGGGCCTGGGCGGCGACGGCAAGCCGCTCGTCGTCGACTTCGGCGGCCGGGCCCACGCGTTCCTGGTGGCCGGGCCGTCCGGGTCCGGACGCAGCAACGTGCTGGCCACCCTCGCGATCAGCCTGCTGGCGGGCGACACCGGCCTCATCGTGCTCGCTCCCCGGGAGTCGCCGCTGCGGCGGCTGGCCGAGCACTCGTCGGTCGAGGTCATCACCAGCCTGCGCCCCGATCCGGCCGACCTGCGCGAGAAGCTGGCCCGCACGGGCGGGCGGCCCACGGTGGTGCTGGCCGACGACGTGGACCTGTTCGAGACCGGCAGCCCGATCGACCCGGTGCTGCGGGAAGTCGTGTCCCTGGGCCGGGACCGGCACCTCGGACTGGCCTACGCGGGCACCGGTGAGACCCTGACCGGCCCCACCGGCGGCTGGCTGGGCGAGGCCAAACGCTCACGCCAGGGGGTGCTGCTGGCACCGCAGAACGGGCTCGAGGGTGATCTCCTGGGAATCCGGTTGCCGCACAGCCAGGTCCGCGTACCGGTGCGCCCGGGCCGGGGTTTCACCACGATGGGAGCGCCCGCCGGGCGGGCCCAGGCCATCGCCGTGCCGCACACGACGCTGCGCTGACCTTTCCTTTTCGAGATGGAGGACGCGTCGGTCGAGCGAGAGGCCCGGGTTCCCTGGACGAGTGTCCGGGGATCCGGGTCTCCTGCGGGCGGTGGGCCAGCATCAGGGGGAAGGCGCTGCGCAGACCGATCCGGTGAGCGCGCCGACGCCGACCGCAGGAACTGGCATCTCCGTAGGGATCCAGCCAATCGGTGAGTTCGGCTCCGGGCGGCTCAGCGGACGTCAAGTCGCAGTTCAGCGGCCAGTGCCAGGATTTCGCAGGTTATTCGGCGTCGAGCCGAGACTCCCGAACCTCAGGAGGAAGTTCCACCGTGAAGCTCAAGATCCGATCCGCTGTCGCGGCGCTGGCCCTGGTGGCCGGGCTGGGAGTGGCCACCGTCCCGATGGCGCAGTCCGCGAGCGCGGCGAGCAAGACGCCGAAGAGCGTCTTCTTCTGCAACACCGCGACTGATTACTCCGTGAAGGTCTATGTCTATACCGACCCCGCCGATTCGACGTTCACCATGAAGAGTGGTTCTGGTTGTGTCCAGAAGTACCTGGCGCCGTACAGCACCTCGTTCGTGTTCCAGTTGACCAGCACCAAGGGCGAGCAGAAGCTGGCGCCCGCATCGATCCAGCTGGGCGAGAGCTGCTCCTACTGGGAGTCGTTCCAGTTCTCCAAGACGTACAAGACTTTCGAGTCGGGCGGATACAAGCACCTCTGCTGACCAGAGCCGTGGTGGAACGGCCCGGCCCCAGGGTTCAGCGCAACCGCGCCCGCAGCTCCAGCGGACCCCGCATCATCCCCGACGGAATCCACCGCACCTCCTCGAGCGGTAGAGCCGGCCGCAGTTCCGGGAACCGGTTGAGCAGGGCACCGAGCGCGATCGTCGCCTCCATCCGGGCCAGCGGCGCGCCCAGGCAGTGATGGATACCGTGCCCGAACGCGATGTGCCGGGCGTGCGGACGCGTGACGTCCAGTTCGAAGGGGTCTCCCAGGTCACGGTTCGCGGCCGCCAGGTAGACCGCGACCACGTCACCCCGGCGGATCTCGACCCCGCCCAGCGTCAGGTCGGCCGCCGCGAAACGAGGAGTGGCCATCTCGACCGACGAGTCCAGGCGCAGGAACTCCTCGACCGCGCCCTCCAGCAGTTCCGGCCGCGAGCGCAGCACATCGGCCTGGTCGGGATGCCGGAACAACGCGACCAGGGCGTTGCCGAGCAGGTTCACCGTGGTCTCGTGCCCGGCGATGACCAGCAGCGAACCGGTCGCGACGAGTTCCTCGCGCGAGAGCCGCCCGTCTTCGGCGTTCGACTGCGCGGTCAGGTCGGAGAGCAGGTCGTCGGTGGGCTCGGCCTGCTTGCGGTCGACCAGCGCGGACATGAACGCGTTGAGGGCGGCACCGGCCGCGCGCTGGGCGTCCGAGGGGGTGGCCAGGAACGCCGCGGTCCAGTCGCGGAACTGATCCCGTTCGCCCTCCGGAACGCCCAGCAGCTCACTGATCACGGTGATGGGCAGGGGCGCGGTGAACGCCTGCACGAGATCGACCTCGTCGTGGCCGGCCATCGCGTCGATCAGCCCGTCGGTGATCTCGTGCACCCGCCGGGCCAGCAGTTTCGTGCGCCGGGCGCTGAACGCGGGCGCGACCAGTCGCCGCAGCCGGGTGTGGTTCGGCGGGTCTTCCTGCAGCATCGAGCCGCCGATGCCGACGCCGACCCGGTGAGCCGTGTAACCGGCGTCCGTCAGGGCCTTCTCGGACGGTGTGGGGTCGCGCAGCAGCGCCGGGTGGGTCAGCGCGGCGCGGGCCTCCTCGTACGACAGGACGGCCCAGGCCTCGATCCCGCTGCTGAGCCGCACGCGCTGCACCGGGCCGTTCGCGCGTAGTTCCGCGAGTACCTGGGGGGCATGGGCTTTCACGTCGGCGGTGATGGTCAGGACGGCGTCGCGGGTCTGGCTGAGCTGGGTCATCGGGCCCTCCCCGATCGGGCGTGACGAACGGTCGTCCCCCACTCTCCGCCCGACCCGCCGGTAAGGCACGGCTGGATTGGATTCCGGGCCGGGTTCGTGCCAGGTTTGTACGGTTCAGCACGTCTGGGCACAAGCTGTTACGTGCATGGACTTTGCGTGGTTGCGGACGGAAGGACATTCCCAGTGAGGGCCGCCTCGTGATCACCCCCGGTACGCCCCCGGGGGCCGACCAGCTGCTCGCCGGCCGTTACCGCCTGGGCCGTCTGATCGGCCGGGGCGGTATGGGTGCGGTGTGGACCGGTCACGACGAGATGCTCAACCGCGACGTCGCGATCAAGGAACTGATGCCCGCCCCCGGGGTCACCCAGGCCCAGCGCGACGAGCTGACCTTGTGGATGCTCCGTGAGGCGAGGGCCGCCGGGCGCATCGACCACCCGTCCGCCGTCACGGTGTACGACGTGTTCCAGGCCGACGGGCGTCCCTGGATCGTCATGCAGTTCATCGACGGCAACACCCTCGCCGACGCGATCGCCGAGGAGACACTGACGCTGCACTCGGTGGTCACCATCGCGGTGAACCTGATCGACGCCCTGCGCGCCGCGCACCGCGCCGGGGTGCTGCACCGAGACGTGAAGCCCGCCAACGTGATGCTGACCAAGAGCGGGCAGGCGGTGCTCACCGACTTCGGCATCGCCAGCATGAGCGACGAGACCACCCTGTCCCCCACGGGTATGGCCGTCGGCTCGCCGAGCTACATGTCCCCCGAGCGCGCCCGCGGTGACCGCCCGAGCCCCAAGTGCGACATCTGGTCGCTGGGCGCCACGCTCTTCGCGGCCACCGAGGGCAACCCGCCCTTCCGTCGCCAGACGCAGCTGCTCACGCTCACGGCCATCGTCAACGAAGAGGCGCCCCCGGCCCGGCACGCGGGTCCGCTGGCCCCGGCGATCGCGGCGATGCTGACGAAAGACCCGCACGCCCGCCCCGACCTGCAGCACTCCCGCGCGATGCTCTACCAGGCCAAGTACGAGCTGGAGTCGCAGCTGGCCCAGGCCGAGCGCGACGAGCCCACGGCGGTGATCGCGCCGGTCACCGACACCCCGCCGGTGGCCCGCACGATGGTCGACCAGCGGCCCGTCACCGACGACATGCCCGCTCCGGCGCCGGTCTCCAAGCCTTCAACGGCGGACGTTCCGGTCGCCTCGGTCCCGGCCGTCACCGACCAGCCGGGCGGGAAGGGCGCCGTTCCCGTTCCGGACGACGAGGTGGCCCCGGGCGACGAGGTGGCCCCGGACGACGAGGTGGCCCCGGACGACGAGGCCGCTCCGGAGACCCCGGCTTCTGAAGACCGCTCGGTGGACGAGCCGAAGCCGGCCACCACCCAGAGCCCGGCGGTGGACGAGCCACCGGTTGCAGCGACCACCGCGGCTGCGGTCGCCGGGGCAGGCGTCGCCGGGGCAGGCGTCAGCGAGAAGTCCTCCACCGAGGACGCGGGCCCCGAAGACGCCAGCCCCGAGGACGCCGGTCCCGAAGACCCGGCATTCCCCGACACCGAGACGCTCGCCACCGAGACCTCCGACTCCGACGACTCCGAGACTTCCGACTCCGAGTCTTCCGGCTCCGAGACCTCCGACAGCAGCCCGGTTCCCGGGGCAGACCCAGCTCTCGGGGCAGACCCGGTTCCTGGGGCAGACCCAGCTCTCGAGGCAGACCCGGCTCCCGGGGATGAGCCGGAAGCGGTGCGCGAGGCCCGTCCCGAACCCGAGCGCCCGTCGGCCGACACTGCCGCCGAGAACGAACCCGCCCCCGAGACGCCCGCGACGGCCACCGATCCCACGCCGCCCGGGCCGGTGAGCCCGGCCGGCGAGGCCGACGCACACGAGGGTGACGCGTCTGCGGCCGCGAACCCCGTGACCGCGAACGCTCTCGCCCCGGAGACCACGAGCGCGGAAGCATCCCCCGCCGAGGCACCCTCCTCCGAGACCACAGCCCCCGGCACCGAGGCGCCCTCTCCCGAGCCCTCGTCCGCACGCATCCCCGACGCCGAGGCCTCGCCGGCCGAGCTGCCCACGTCGAGGGCGCGGGACACCGGGGCCTCGCCCGCGGCGACTCCGAACGCCGCAGCACCGGACGCCGCCCCCGACGAGATCGAGGGCGCGAAACCCACCGAGGTCAGCCCGGCCGAGGAACCCGACGAGCCGAGCGAACCCGAGGAAGCCACCGCCCCCGGAGAATCCCGCACACCGACCCCGGCGCCGGACTCCTCCGCCTCGGCTCGAGAAGCGTCCGACGAGACTCTTTCGGGTTCGGAAAGCACCGGTCCCGAAGCTCCTGGTGCAGCCGCCGAAACGCCGGTCTCCCCCTCGCTCACCTCGCCGGATCCCGAGGCCGAGTCCGACGCCCCGGAGGAGGCCGCTCTCGCGCAGCAGTCCGACGCAGCCGGGGAGTCCGTTGCTTCCGAGAAGGCGGTTCCCGAGGCTCAGACCGCCGCTCCCGAGAGGGCCGACCTCAGCGAAAGGGCCGACCTCACCGAGAAGGCCGACCTCACCGAGCGGGTCGACCCCACCGAGAAGGCCGACCCCACCGAGAAGGCCGACCCCACCGAGAAGGCCGACCCCACCGAGAAGGCCGCCACCGCGCAGCAGTCCGGCGAGCAGGCTGCCGTCGTCTCCGCGCAGACCGCGGCGGCCGCACCGCCTGTTCCCGCTCACCCGGCTGTTCCCGCTCACCCGGCTGTTCCCACCCCATCAGCCGCTGCCCCTCACCCCGCCGTGCCTGCCGCGCACCCCTCTGCACCCATCCCCCCGCAACCGCCGGGCGGGTCCGACGACCGCGGCTCGGCCTTCCGCAAGCCCGACCGCCGCGCCGTTCTCGCGCTGGTCGCGGCGCTCGTGGTCGCCCTGATCACCGTGCTCACGCTGCGACTGGGCGGTGACGACGACGCGGCCGACCCGTCCGCTGCCACCCCCACCCCGAGCGCTGCGGTGAGTGGGGAGGCGGACCCGACCACCACGTCCGCAAGCACCCCGACCGCAACCGAGACCGCCGGTGAGGCGCCCGCCCCCACACAAGCCGCGGACGACCCGACGCCGGACGACACAGCGAGCGACGACGGCGAGACCGAGCCCGACGACGACAACGGCGGCAGCGACAACAGCGACGACGACAACAGCGGCGTCGAGAACGAGAAGCCCTCTCTGCCCTCGAACTTCGGTGTCCGCAAGGACAAGACCGGCTTCCAGGTGGCGGTTCCGAAGAACTGGACCCGCTCGGCCAAGAACAGCAGCGTCTACTTCAGCGATCCCGACAGTGGCGCGTTCCTGCAGGTGGACACCACCACGTCCCCCAAGGCCGATGCTTACACCGACTGGAAGGCCCGCGAGCCCTCGGCCGACCAGCTCTACAGCGGCTACAAGCTGATCAAGCTCAAGCGGGTCGACTACCGCGACTGGAACGCCGCCGACTGGGAGTACACCTGGCAGCCCTCCAGCGGGAAACGCCACGTGCTGAACCGCAACATCCGGGTCAGCGACCAGCGTGCCTACGCCCTGGTGTGGACCACCCCGGCCGGCGACTGGGACTCCCTGCGCGACAACTTCGACGTCGTGCTCGAGAGCTTCCAGTCGGCCGACTGAGAGAAGCGGTCAGAGCCCGTCACGGCGCAGGGCGTCGATGACGGCCTTGACGTCGATCTCGGTGGCGTCGGTGGGAGCCTGCACGGTCTCGGCCTCGGCGTCGATCTTCACGTCGAGGGCGAGACGGGCGTCGGCGGGCGGGTTGTCGAGGAACTGAGCCACGTCGACGTTCACGCCGCTGAGCTTGTCGCCGTCGAGGGTGACGTCGAAAACGACGTCGCGCTCCTTCATCCCGGCGATCTCCTCGCGGAATTCGTCGCCGGTCTCGTCACCGGTGAGCGCGATCAGGTCGTCGGCCACGGCCTGGGCCACCTTCTTGGCGGGCACGGTGACGCGGTAGCCGTCGCCGTTCTGCGCGACCTGGGCGTCGCGGTCGAACGAGGCCTGCAGCGACTGCAGCAGGTCGTAGCTCTTCGAGGAGTCGGGCAGCGCCATCCCGGACAGGTCTTCGAGCAGCTTCTCCTCGCGCAGCACCCCCTCGGTCTTCTTCAGGTCGAGCGAGACCCATGTGCCGTCCAGCAGAGCGTTTCCCGGGCCGGAGATGCTCGCGTCCCAGTCCGCGAAGAGGGTCTTCAGCTCGGCGACGTCGAAATCGTACATCTCGGCGATCTTCTGGGTGTCGGTGCGCAGGTAGGCCATGCTGCCCACGCTGGCCACGTCGAGAAGCGACGCGTCCTGGTACTTCACCGAGGCGGACGACGAGCCGATGCCGTCGGCCAGCGTCTTTCCCTGCGGCGCGCTGACATTGGCGGTGATCGAGCCGTCGAGCACGACGGCGGTCTCCTTCAGGTCGGCGTCGGACTCCCGCTCGTCCTTCGGCAGCGCCGCGTTGATCTTCTGCAGGTCCGGCAGGGTCCCGTCGAGCGTGAACTCCAGACCGACGCCCGACGACGAGGCCAGGTTGCCGAACGCCTGCGAGACCTGCTCTTTCGGCGAGCCCGCGGCACCGGAGGTACCCGCCGAGCCCTGCGCGCCGCAGCCGCTCAGCACCACGGCGGCCGCCAGGCCGCAGCCGGTGAGGGCAATGAATCCAGTTCGCGTGGCCATGATGTCGTCCCGTTCGCTCAGGAGTCCCGGACGGCCGTTCCGTCCCGGTTTCTCCGTGTGCCGGAAACCTATCCGCGGCGCCGCGCCGTCCACGTCCGGCACAAGTCGCACGCCCGGGGTCGTCGAAAGGATGACTCACCGTGGGTGACGACAGGACGGCTCCACATCGACGGACGGCAGCAGGAGCACCGGGCACATCAGCCGCTCGAGCAGATCGGTGACCAGGCCGTTCGCGATGCCCGAGGCATTGCCGAGCACCACCAGACCGGCCTGCGCGGCCCGCTCACGGATCGCGACCGCCGCCGGCTGACGGGCCAGGGTGACGCTCCAGGGGGCGCCGGCGCCGAGGCCGGCCTGCTCGATCAGCGACATCATGTGGTCGGCGGCGCGGCGCATGGCGTGCGAGCGGCTCTCGCCCGGCACCAGGTCGAACGCGTGCAGCAGGTGCAGGGCCCGGCCGCGGCGCTGGCGTTCCTCCTCGGCCGAGCGGATCACCTCGACGCCCCGGTCGCCACCCGGAACGGCCGCGAGAATCGGCTCCCACAGGTTGGTTTCGCCCTCACGGGGAGCCTGGCGGGGACGCGTCTCGAGGCGGCCGGTGGGTACGACGAGCACCGGGGCGACGACGGCCCGCCGCAGCAGGCTGCCGGTCGAGTCGTTCTCGTGCAGGGGGCCGCCGAAACGGTCGGCTCCCCCGAGCACGAGCAGGGACGCGCGGGGCGACGGACGTCCGCCCCGGACGCCGAGGTCACCGAGTTCGCCGAGGTCGTCGAGGTCCAGATGGGCGGTCGTCACCGGCAGGTCAGGATGACGGGAGCGCGCGGCCCGGCCCGCCGCACGCAGACTGCGGCGGGTCTCGGCCTCCGACCAGGCCGGGCCGACGGCGTTCCAGCCGCCGGGCACCCGCAGCGGATTCCCCGGCCCGTGCTCACGGTCGGGCCGGGCGACCGAGACGATGAACAGCGGCAGTTGCCGCAGGTGGGCCTCGTCGGCGGCGACTCGTAAGGGACGCGGGTCGTCCCACCCGGCGTCGAAGCCCAGAATCACCCCGGTAGGCGCGCCGTCGAGAGCGTCCGGCCCGGTCATTCGTGCACCCCCTCGGGACTGTTCGTCCACCGAGACTCGCGCAGCACGTCCCTCGTCGTCAGTGCTGAAAGTCCCGGAGGCACGGGCGATCGGGCCTGATCAGTCGGCGAAGCAGGCCACCGGCAGCGGCACCGTGAGCACCGGCCGCCCGGCCGTGCGCACCAGGCGCGAGGCCACCTCCCCGGCCCTCGTGCCCACCACGATCACCTCCGCGTCAACCTGCTCGGCCACCTCGGCGATCGCGAACGCCGGGCCGCCCCGGAACGCGGTCACCGTCTCCAGCCGGCTCTTGACGCCCTCGCCGAGCAGCCGGGACACGGTCTGCGCCAGCCGCTCACGCAGATCCCGCTCCTCGGGACTCAGCACCATCCGCCCGTTCACCGACCGGGCGACGTGCACCACGGTGAGCTCGTGACCGAGCTCCCGGTTCACCATCGCGCGGGCCACTCCGAAGGCGTGATCGCCGCCCACGGAATCGTCCACCGCCACCAGGACGCGCTCGAACATGACGTTTCTCCTCCGCGACAACGGCTGACCATGACGTACACGGTCACGGTGCGCCCCCTTCACCGGCTTCTCACAGTCCCGAAGGTCCCCCCACCCCCAGGACCCCACTGCCCCGGAGGAGGTCATCACTGCCTCAAGGCCGGTAAAAGCCTTTCCCTCGAACGGGATACGGCCCGGGCCCGGCGGACTGGCCAGGCGCGTCACCACCGGAGTACGGTCTGCCACCTCAGCACAGGAACCGCACAGGAGAGGTCCTTGACCACCAACCGCAGCGTGCTGTCCCGTGAAGACATCATGCGGGGCGCCACCCAGCACTTCCTGAGCCACGCCACGCTCGACATGGACCTCCTGGCGCGCGAGCTGGTGGTCAGCCGGGCCACGCTCTACCGGGCCGTGGGCAGCCGCGACAAACTGCTGGGCGACGTGTTCGGGGCGGTCAGCCGGTGGCTGTTCCAGAACGCCCGCGTCCGGGTCGGGCCGCTGTCCGGGCCCGACGACGTCATCGCGATCACCCGCACCTACCTCGAGATGCTCGAGCAGGCGAACGCGTTCCGCACCTTCCTGCGTGAGGATCCGCAGGTCGCGTCGCGGGTCATCTTCACCACCGCGGGCAACGTCCAGCAGCGCTCGGTGGAGGAGCAGACCGAGATCTTCCGGGAGGCCGGGCTGACCGGCGACGACCTGGGCCGACGGGCGTTCCTCTACGTGCGCATCGTCGAGTCGGTGCTGTTCGCAGAACTGCTCGGCGCCGGCCAGATGTTCCTGGCCGACGCCGAGCCGTCGTTGCGGGCGCTGCTGTTCAGGGCGTGAAGCTCGCGCAGGTGTTGCTGTACTCCGAGGCCTTCGTACCGGCCGAGCCGTCACAGATGAACGTGCGGTACCGCTCGTCGTTGTCCACGAACAGCTTCAGCCAGGAGATGCTGTACTTCGCGATCGTGGTGTTGGACATGTTCGGCGCGAAGTGCGAGGCCCCCGCCAGCTCGAGGTAGGCCTTGCCCGGCGCGTCGGGCAGCGAGCGGTAGAACGGCTTGGCGTGCGAGGACACGGCCGCCACGGTGTCGGCCTGGGCCCCCACCACCAGCGTCGGCACCTTGCTGGAGGAGAACGACTTCTTCGTGTCCCACGGCGTCAGCGGCACCGCGGCCTGCAGCGACGGCCGGCTCAGCGACGCCTCGAGGGTGCCGCCACCACCCATCGAGTGCCCCATGACAGCCAGGCGGGTCTTGTCGATGCGGTTCGCGACCCGGCTGTCGGCGGTGACCTGGTCGAGCGCCGCCAGCAGCTGCCGGCCCCGGCTGGCGGGCTGGTCGGACGTGGTGGTGGTGTCGATGTTGATCACCACGAAGCCCTGCGAGGCCACCCGCTGCGCCAGCCACGCCATGCTCGACTTGTAGGCGGTGAACCCCGGCGAGATGGCCACCGCACCGAAGGTGCCCTGACTGGTGTCGGTCGGGTAGTACACGTCGGCGCCGCCGAAGCCGCTGGCCTGCAGCCGCGAGATCGAGATCTGCGAGGTGGCGAAGGGGCCGCGGGTGGCTTCGACGGAGGACGCGGTGGGGGCCGGACCGCGCTGGTAGGAGTCGGTCGGCTCCTCGGCGTGGGCGCCCGGGCCGAGCAGGAAGCCTCCGGCCACCAGGGCCGTGGCGAGGGCTCCGGTCAGCAGGAGCCGGGATCGGGTCAGCCTCGAGTTCACGGGTCGATTTCCTTTCGGCGAAAGCGATGGGGACGCAACGATCCTCGCGAGCCGCGGTCAGGGCTTTCAACCGCGCGGGGTCAACGTGAGACGGAGGTCCGGGCATTCGTGACGATTGCCCTTGACGTCGAATCCGACTCTCTCGCAACGCATTGCAGCCACCCCAAGGCGACCTCAACCCGGCGTCAACGTCAGCTCATCATCGATGCCATGTGAACACAGTGCGTTATGTTGCTGAATGCGACTTAAAGGCTTTATGTTGCGTCGTGGTCATATCGCCCGGCAACCCCTTCGGACCCCCGCTCGACACCCAGCCCTCATCGCCGAAGATCTCGACGGGTGCCCGGCACAGTTCGCAGGTGCGTCGGACGGGCACCGCGGAACGCTGGGCCTTCGGGCAGCACCGTCTCGGGCTGGCAACGGGCGTGGTCACCATCGTCGTCACCGCCTGGGGCCTGGCCCGCAGCGCACTGTGGCTCGACGAGGGCGCCACCGTCGTCGCCACGCAGCGCACCTGGTCGGACCTGTGGACGCTGGGCGAGGGCGCCGAGACCCCGCTCCTGCCCTACTACGTCGCGCTGAAGCTGTTCGCCGGCGTCGCCCGCACCCTGGCACCGGCTCTCGAGCACCACCCCGAGATCCTGTTCCGCCTGCCCTCGGTCATCGTCACCGTGCTCGCGGCCTGGCTGCTGGCGGCCTGGGCGAGCCGCCTCGCACCGCCCCGCCTGGTCGTGGCCGCCGGGACGATGTTGCTTGCGTGCAGCGGCTTTTCCCGGTACGGGCAGGAGGCAAGGCCCTACGCCGCCGTGCTCTTCCTGGCCGTCGTGGCCACCGTGCTGTGGACCACCCTGGCCGACGACCCGCGTCCACGCTGGCTCGTCGCGTACGCCCTGAGCCTGACCGCGATGGTCGTCATGCACACCTTCAGCGCCGGACTGGCCGGCGCCCATGTTCTCGCGGCGCTGGTCTGCCTTCCGGCCGGGCGTCGCGGCCCCGTCTTCTGGCGCACCGCCGGAGCGGGTGCCGTCGGGGTCATGCTCGCCGCACCTGCGGCCGTGCTGTCGTCGCGTAACGGCACCGGCCCGCTCTACGTGTATCCCGACGTCACGCCCCACGACGCGCTGACGGTGTTCGTGCGCCTGTTCACGCTCGAGGAGTCACCCCTGCTCGGCCTCGGCCCGGTGCTGATCCTGGCCCTGGCCGGTCTCTTTCAGGTGCGCCCCGGCCCGTTCTCGTTCATCGCCCGCCTGGCCGCGTGCTGGGCGGTCGTGCCGCTGCTGGCGATGGTCCCGGTGCTGGTCGTGCACCCCAACCTGCTGTTCGAGCGGTACGTGCTCTTCGTGGTCCCGGCCTGGGCGCTGCTCGCCGGTCTGGGCGTCGTCACCCTCGCCGACCTGGTACCGACCCGCCTCGGCGCGGTCTCGGCCCTCACGCTGCTCCTGGCCGGAACTCTCGCCCTCCAGGCCGGCTCGCACCGCGAGATCCGCCAGGAGGACGGGCATTCCGAGGACGTCCGGCCGGTGCTGGCCCTGGCCTCGCAGCCGCCGTACGCGGATCTGCCCATCGTCTCCTCGTCCCGGTTCGGCTCGGTCGAGATCGGCGCCTACGCCCAGGCCGACGAGCACCGCCTGGTCACGCACCGGGTGCAGCGTGACGAGACGGCGATCTGGCCCGCCGCGGTGCCCGAGACGAAGGCCCGGCGTCTCCTGCAGCACCATGACCAGGTGATCCTGCTGCAGCGCGCCAACTCCGACCCGGGCTGCGAGCAGGCGCGGGTGCCGGTGCCGGTCGAGGAGATCGAGCGCTGCCAGCCGGACCTGCTGAAGAAGCTGGGGTTCCGGGTACAGAGGCTCGAACCCTCCGGCACCGGGTGGGTCTTCGCCCTGATGACCCGACCGGACCAGCAGTAGCGGATTGGCCCGCGAAAGAGCCCGCGCGGGATCCTAGTCTCGGCGTGCATGGAGATCCTCACGTTCCGCGCCTTCACCACGCCCGACGCCGACCCGCGCTCGGGCAACCCGGCCGGCGTGGTGATCGACGCGGACGCGCTCACCCCCGACGAGATGGTGGGTATCGCCGCCGAGCTGGGCTTCAGCGAGACCGCGTTCCTGTCCGCGATCAGCGGCAACGCCGTCACCGTCCGGTACTTCACGCCCCGCGCCGAGATCGCGTTCTGCGGTCATGCCACGATCGCCTCCGGCGTGGCCCTGGCCCGGCAGGGCAGCGCGCCCCTGGTCACGTTCAGCACCCGGCGCGGTGAGGTGCCGGTCGAGGTCACGCCCGGGGCGGCGACGCTCGTGGCGGTGGACACGACCGTGGACCCGCTCGAACCCGGCCAGGTCAGCGAGCTGCTCACGGCACTGCGCCTGGCGCCCGCAGACCTGGACCCCGAACTGCCGCCCGCCTTCGTGCGGGGCGGCAATCCGCACCCGATCCTGTTCGTGCGCCCCGGGGTGCTCGACGGGCTGGACCACGACGACCAGGCCGTGCTCGCGCTTCAGGACCGGGAGGGCTGGGACGGCACCGTGCCCGTGGTCGAGCGCATCTCGGCCGGGCACTTCGCGAGCCGCAACCCGTTCCCGCGTGGCGGGATCCGCGAGGACCCCGCCACCGGCTCGGCCGCTGCCGGGCTCGGGTACTACCTGCGCGCGGGCGGCCACATCAGCGCGCCGGCCACGATCGAGGTGCGGCAGGGCGCCGAGGTCGGTCACCCGTCGCTGATCAGCGTGGAGATCCCGGCGCACGGACGCGTGCGGGTCACGGGGACGGCGGCGCCGGTCAGCTCCTGAGATCGTCGCTGCCGAATCTGGTGTCCACCTGCTCGAGCGCTACGACCTCCACGAGGTCTTCCAGGCCGCGGAAGCTTGGTCGAGGGTGTAGAACCTGGCCGCGTGAGCGTGTTCGGCCATGCTCACCACGCTGATAGCGAGCTGCCCGGGGACCAGGTCCTGAGGCGTTCCTGAGGCGTGTACCTCACGAGGGATCGCACTGATGCCACTCGCCCGACGAGCGCCCCGGCCGTCAGGACCGGGTGAACGTCAGGTGGGTGACGCCGCTGGGTGAGGAGACCGTCTCGATGTCGTAGCCGGCCTCGGCCCCCTCGAGCCCGTCCCAGACCCGCACGCCGCGCCCGAGCAGGATCGGCACCTGCACGAAGTGGATGTGGTCGACCAGCCCCGCCGCGATGAAGTCCCGCACCATCGTGGGGCCGCCACCGATGCGCACGTCCTGCCCGCCGGCCGCCTCTTTCGCCAGCTCGAGCGCCTTCTCGGGCGTGGTGTCGAGGAAGTGGAAGGTGGTGCCGCCCTCCATCTCCAGCGGCTGCGACGGAGGACGGTGGGTCAGCACGAAGGTGGGTGTGTGGAACGGCGGGTTGGGCCCCCACCAGCCCTTCCAGTCCGGGTCGTCCTGCCAGCAGGGCGGGCCGAACTTGCCCGCGCCCATGATCTCGGCCCCGATACCGGGCTCGTGCTGCTGGGCGAACGCGTCGTCGACGCCGCTGGCGCCCCCTTCACCGCCCATGATCCCGGCGCCGAAGCGCGTGGCGAACATCCACTGGTGCATGCGGTGCCCGGCGTGCCCGAAGGGTGCATCCAGGCTCAGCCCCTCACCGGTGCCGAACCCGTCCAGGGAGATGCTGAAGTTGTGAATGCGGGTGCGGCTCATCTGCGGACTCCGTCGGTTGGCTGACACGTCACGAAGGGAGACTGCCCGCTCCCGGCGAACTCATCGCCGGAAATCGAGGTGATTCGCCCCCGGTACCCGACCTAGGCTGCGGTTCGTGACCGACCTCGAACGCGTTCTCGATGCCGCCCGCACCGCAGTCCGTGAGCACGGCGACGACCATACCCACACCGTCGCCGCCGCGGTGCTCGACGAGCACGACCGCATCCACGTCGGCCTGAACCTCCACCACTTCACCGGCGGCCCCTGCGCCGAGATCGTGGCCCTGGCCACGGCGCGCACGGCCGGCGCGCGCGATCCGCGGCTCATCGTGGCCGTCGGCGATGACGGACGCCGGGTGCTGGCTCCCTGCGGACGCGACCGTCAGGTGCTGCTCGACTACTACCCCGGCATCCGCGTCGTGATCCCCACGCTCGACGGGCTCGTCACGGTGCCCACGCCCGACCTGCTGCCGTTCGGCTACGACCTGGCCAGCCAGATGAACCCGGAGCTGCGCTTCCACCGCAGGCACCTGCCGACCGTGCGCGACGGCAGCAAGCGCATCACGATGCGGCACGGCGAGACGCCGCAGGCCGGCCCGGTGACGCTGGTGTTCGAGCTCGGCAACGAGGTGACGATGCCCGGGCGGATCACGTCGACCGTGGCCAAGCTGGTGCGCGAGGTGACCGACGAGGAGGCCCGCGAAGACGGGTTCGCCGACGCGGAGGCCGTGCTGCCGGGGCTGCGGGAGTACTACCCCGGCCTGGCGGCCGAGGACCCGATCGTCATCGTGCGGTTCGAGACGACCTGACCTGATCCGGATCAGACCTCCGGGAAGGCGATCACCGACAGGAACCGGATCGGCAGCCCCTCGAGCTCGACCGGCCCGTGCGCGCCCTCGCCGTCGAACTGCAGCGAGTCGCCGGGCTCGAGCCGGTAGACCTCGCGCCCGTGCCCGTACGACATCACACCCTCGAGCATGAAGATGAACTCGGTGCCCGGGTGCTGGAACAGCGGGTAGGTCTCGGACTGCTCGGTCAGCGTGACCTGCAGGCTCTCGAGCCGTTTGTGCTCACCGCGCAGCGACCCGAGCAGCTCGTACTCGTGGCCCTCGCGGGTGCCCTCGCGCACGATGCGCGCGCCCGAGCCGGCCTTGACGAACGACGCCTGCCGTTCGGTTTCGGCCCCCCGCAGCAAGGCGGTGACCGGCACGTCGAACGCCCGGGCGAGCAGCGCCAATGTGGTCAGGCTGCAGGAGATCTGGGCGTTCTCGATCTTGGAGAGCATGGCCTTCGACAACCCCGCCTTCGACGCCATCTCGGCCACCGACAGGCTGGTCTGCTGCCGGAGCCGGCGCACGTTCAGGCCGATCGCCGCCTCGAGCCCCAGCACCTCGCCGAGGTCGGAGGGACTGCGGTCGCGGGTCGTGCCGGTGTTACGCAGCAGCGGGGCGTCACTCACGCGTCTGATCCTAGGAGGTCTTCGAGCACCGCGGCCAAGGCGACCGCCCCTTCCTCGGCGTCCGCGGCCTCCACGAACTCTTCCGGTGAGTGCGACACCCCGGTCGGGTTACGGGTGAAGAGCATGGCCGTGGGCACGTGCGAGGCCAGCGCCCCGGCATCGTGACCCGCACCTGTGGCCAGCAGCGGCGCCTGCGGGAGCACAGCCCCGACACGGTCACGCAGCCGGGCGTCGAAGTGCACCGTGCCACCGTACGACTCCTCGGTCAGCGTCACGTGACACCCCTGCCCCAGGGCGATCTCGGCCGCGCGATCACCGATCTCGCGCACCACGGCCGCTGTCACCGCGTCGTCGGGATGCCGCGCGTCAAGCCACAGATCCACCCGGGAGGCGATGACATTCGTGCCTCCCGGCACCGGGACCAGCCGGCCGACCGTCGCCCGGGCCCCGTCGAACCGCCGGGCGATCTCCTGCACCGCCACGACGATCCCGGCCGCCGCCACCATCGGGTCACGCCGGTCGCGCATCAGGGTGCTGCCCGCATGATTGCCCTCGCCGGTGACGCTCAGACGCCAGCGCCCGTGCCCCAGGATCGACGAGGCCATCGCCACCGGCTGATCGAGATCGGCCAGGCCGCGCCCCTGTTCGACGTGAAGTTCGACGAAGGCGGCCGTGCGGCGCAGTCTTTCATGATCGGCGCCGATGAGGGACGCGTCGAGGCCCGCTCTCACGGCCGCCTCACCGAACGTCGTGCCCTCGGAATCGCGGAGGTTCAGGGCCTTCTCCGGCGAGATCGCCCCCGTCATCAGGCGTGAGCCCAGGCAGGCCACCCCGAACCGCGCTCCCTCCTCCTCGGGGAACGCCACGATCGCCAGCGGACGCCGGGCGGCGAACCCTCGCGCGTCGAGCAGGTCGAGAGCCGCGAACGACGACGCGATGCCGAGCGGCCCGTCGAAGGCTCCCCCACCGGGCACCGAGTCCAGGTGGCTGCCGGTGACCACCGCGTCTGTCATCGACGACCCCGGACGCCAGGCCCACAGCGCCCCGTTGCGATCGACCTCGACCTCCAGGGAACGCCGCGACGCCTCGGCGGTGAACCATTCCCGCAGCGCCATTTCCGAGGAGTCGAAGACGAACCGCGAGTAGCCACCGCGCGTCGTGTCGCGCCCGACATCCTCGATGTCGCGAAGGAGACCCGAGACGCTCACCGCAGCACCCCGTGCGCCAGCGTGAACCGAGCCGGCACCACCCCACCGGTGGCCGACGCGGCGGCCAGTTCACCCAGCAGCGGAGCGAATTTCGCCCCGTGACCGGAACACGGTGACAGGACCGTGACCCCGTCGGCCGTGTCGATCACGAAGTCTTCGTGCGGGGTGCTCGTGAACAGGCAGGTGGTCTCGGCGTAGGGCTCGGGCACCAGACCGGGCAGGTTCCGCTCCACATGAGCGATCACCCGCTCACGGTTGACCGGGTCGATCTGCCCGGTCTGCGCGGCGGCCGACCCGATCGACGGACCGCCGTTGAACTCGGCCAGTTTCTGCCCCCTGAACGCGGCGTCACGACCACCCGGCAGGCTGTAGACCTGCATCGTGCCGGTCTTGTGAATGAAGGTGGGCCACGGCTTCTCGTCGCGATAGGGGAAGTGGTACGCGTTCTCCTGCCGTACCGTCAGCCCGGGCAGCCGGCCGCTCAGCGCACCGGGCAGCTGAGGCACGAGGTCGGGCAACCAGCCCCCGGCACTGATGACGACGTGATCGGCCCGGTACTCGGCCCCGGCCTCGGTGGCCACCAGCCACCGCGAACCCTCACGGCGCAGAACGGAAACCACCGCCCCCGTGTGCACGACCGCCCCGGACTCCACGGCCAGCCGCACCATCGCCAGCACCGCGCGCTCGGCATCGATCACGCCCGCCCCCGGATGCCAGAGCACGTCGGTTCTGAAATCCATTCCGGCCCATCGCTCCCCGGCCTCCCCCGCCGTCAGCAGCTCATGTTCCACACCGCACGCCTTCAGCACCCCGGCCAGCCCCGAGGGGTCTCGCAGCCGCCCGTGGTCGAGCGAACCGGTCGGCGTGATCAGCTGCTCCCCCGCCAGAGCCTCCAGCTCGGTCCACCCCCGACGGGCCCGCACCACCAGGTCGGTCCAGAACGCGTCCGGATAAGCATACCGGAAGATTCGGGCCGAACCGTGCGAACTACCCTGCGGATTGGCCGGTTCCGCGCGCTCGAGCACCGTGACGTCGTGCCCGTGGCGGGCCAGGTGCCAGGCCGTGGCCGAGCCCGCGAGCCCGGCCCCGACCACCACGAAGGAGCTCACCGCCCGGGGATCCAGCTCGTGCCGGCCAGCGGGATGCGGGCCATGGCGGCGGCCTCGATGGTCACGGCCACCAGGTCCTCGGGCTCCAGGTGCTGCAGGTGCGCCTTGCCGCAGGCCCGGGCGATGGTCTGCGCCTCCATCGTGAGCACCCGCAGGTAGTTGGCCAGGCGGCGCCCACCCTCGATCGGGTCGAACCGGGCCGCCAGCTCCGGGTCCTGGGTGGTGATGCCGGCCGGGTCGCGCCCGTCCTGGAAGTCGTCGTAGAAACCGGCCGCGCTGCCCAGTTTCTCGTACTCCGCCGCGTACTTCGGGTCGTTGTCGCCCAGCGCGATCAGGGCCGCCGTGCCGATCGCGACCGCGTCGGCGCCCAGGGCCATCGCCTTGGCCACGTCGGCGCCGGTGCGGATACCGCCCGAGACGACGAGCTGGACCTTGCGGTGCAGCCCGAGCTCCTGCAGCGCCTGCACCGCCTGCGGGATCGCGGCCAGCGTCGGGATGCCCACGTGCTCGATGAAAACGTCCTGCGTGGCCGCGGTTCCGCCCTGCATGCCGTCGACGACGACCACGTCGGCGCCCGAGGCCACGGCCAGCTTCACGTCGTAGTAGGTGCGGGTGGCGCCGACCTTGACGTAGATCGGCTTCTCCCAGTCGGTGATCTCGCGGATCTCGGCGATCTTGATGGCGAGGTCGTCCGGGCCGGTCCAGTCCGGGTGACGGCAGGCGCTGCGCTGGTCGATGCCGACGGGCAGCGTGCGCATCCCGGCGACCCGCTCGGAGATCTTCTGGCCCAGCAGCATTCCGCCGCCGCCGGGCTTGGCGCCCTGGCCGAGCACGATCTCGATGGCGTCGGCCTTGCGCAGGTCGTCGGGATTCATGCCGTAACGGCTGGGCAGGTACTGGTAGACGAGGTGCTTGGACTGGCCGCGTTCCTCCGGGGTCATGCCGCCGTCACCCGTGGTCGTGGACGTGCCCGCCTCCGAAGCGCCTCGTCCCAGTGCCTCCTTGGCCCGGCCCGACAGGGCGCCGAAGCTCATGCCCGCGATCGTGACCGGGATGTCGAGGTGCAGCGGGAACTTCGCGTTGCGGTCGCCGAGCACCACGTCGGTGCCGCAGCGTTCGCGGTAGCCCTCGAGCGGGTACCGGCTCATCGAGGCGCCGAGGAAGAGCAGGTCGTCGAAGTGTGGCAGCGACCGCTTGGCGCCCCAGCCCCGGATGTCGTAGATCCCGGTCTCGGCGGCGCGCTGGATCCCGGCGATGGTGGCGCGGTCGAAGGTGGCGGATTCGCGCAGACCGCGCTGGGCGTGGTTCATGGCCGACCCTTTCCGTGAGGCGAGTCAGGAGGACGATTCAGGGGGACGATTCAGTAGGACGAGGTGTTGGACGCGTGGAAGTGGTAGAGCGTGCGGGCCGATCCGTAGCGGGTGTAGTCCGCCGGGTCGTCGCCCTCGAACCTGGCCTGCTTCAGCAGATCCGAGAGCTCTTCGACGTGCTCGGGCCGCATCTCCTTGGCCACGCAGTCGGCGCCCAGCGAGGCCACGGCGCCGCGCACGTAGATGCGGGTCTCGTAGATCGAGTCGCCCAGACCTTCGCCGGCGTCGCCGCGCACCACGAGCCGCCCCGCCTGGGCCATGAACGCGCTGTTGTGGCCGACGTTCCCGCCGACGACGATGTCGACGCCCTTCATCGAGATGCCGCAGCGGGCCGCCGCGTCACCCTCGACCACGAGCAGCCCGCCGTGCGCGGTGGCCCCGGCCGACTGAGAGGCGTTGCCCTTGACCACGACCGAGCCGCTCATCATGTTCTCGGCCACACCGGTGCCGGCGTTGCCCTCGATCACGACGTCGGCCCGCTGGTTCATGCCGGCGGCGTAGTAGCCGACGTGGCCCTTGACGGTGACCCTGGTTTCACCGGAGAGCCCCACGGCCACGTTGTGCGCCCCGGCCGGGTTCTCGATCGTCACCGCGGCGGCGAGGCCGGGAGCGTGCAACGCCCCGTTCACCTCACGCAGCGGCGTGGTGTTCAGGTCGAAAGTCAGCGGGTCCATGCGTAGATCACCTCCGGCTCGGGCTCCCAGATGCGAGCCGTCTCCACCCCCGGCAGGTGCGCGAGGGCTCGGTACTCACTGGCCATCGCGACCCAGTCGCCGGTCTCGGCGATGACGGCGGGCTTGCAGGCGATGGCGTCGCGCACGACGGCGAAGCTGTCGGCGTTGGACACCAGCAGCGTGTAGAAGCCGTCGAAGGTGGTGAGCAGTTCCTTCAGGGCGGTCTCGACGTCCTTGCCCTGGGCCAGCTGGTGGGCCACGAAGCGGGCGCCGACCTCGGTGTCGTTCTCGCTGTCGAAACGCACGCCCTCGGATCGCAGTTCGCGGCGGATCGTGGCGTGGTTGGAGAACGAGCCGTTGTGCACCAGGCACTGGTCGGGCCCGACGGCGTACGGGTGCGCGCCCGACGGCGTGACGGCCGACTCGGTGGCCATCCGGGTGTGCCCGACGCCCTGCCAGCCCTGGGCGCTCTCAAGGCCCCACGCGGTGGCCAGGTCACGCGGGTGACCGACGCCCTTGAGCACCGTGACCTCGTGGCCGAATCCGGCCACCAGCACGTCCGGGGCGACCTCACGCACGGCGTCCAGCAGCCCTTGCCCCGGGGACGTCAGCACCAGGGTGTCACCGGCCCACTGCCCGGCCACCGGGGCGCCCAACCGGGCCGACACCCTCGAGGCGACCGCGTCGTCCTTCATCTCGAGCAGCGAGACGGACCACTGCCCCTCGGGTGACCAGCGACGGTCGCCGTAGACGGCGACCCCGGCGGAGTCGGCGCCGCGGTCCTGCATCTCGCAGAGCATGCCGGTGAGCAGTGCACCGAGCCGGGGATGGAGCTCCGGGTTGCGCAGGTGCAACCCCACGATTCCGCACATCGGCGAATCCCTTTCTCTTGCTGGTGGTTCAGAAGGCCGTCAGGTAGCTGTCGATCTCCCAGGACGAGACCGAGGAGTGCCAGGCGAAGAACTCCTCGCGTTTGAGGTCGGCGAAATAGGCCGAGGGACGCAGGGTCTCCCAGTCGTGGGGCACGGCGGCGTCGAGGATCTGGGTGACGAGAGCGTCGGCCTCGAGCGCGTCGACCGCGTGCAGCAGGGTGCGGGGCAGCTCACCGATGCTGTCGGGACACGAACCGACCGGGCCCGGGTCGACGCTGCGCTTGATGCCGTCGAGGCCGGCGCCCAGGGCGGCGGCGATGGCCAGGTACGGGTTGGCCGAGCCGTCACCGCCGCGCAGTTCGACGCGCTGGGCGTCGGGCACGCGGACGTAGTGGGTGCGGTCGTTGCCACCGTAGGTCGGGCGGCGCGGGGCCCAGGAGGCGCCGGAGGAGGTGGAGACCGCGCCGGTGCGCTTGTACGAGTTCACGGTCGGGGCGATCACCGACTGCAGGGCCGGGGCGTGCTCGAGCAGGCCGCCGACGAAGGCGTAGGCGGTCTCGGACAGGTCGAGGCCCTTGGCGTCGTCCGGGGCCGGGAACACCGGGTTGCCGTTGCTGGTCAGCGAAAGATGCAGGTGCAGGCCGGATCCGGTGCGGTCGGCGAACGGTTTGGGCATGAACGTGGCGATCATGCCGCGCTCGTCGGCGAGCATCGAGAGCAGGTAGCGCAGGGTGACGACGCGGTCGGCGGTGGTCAGGGCGTCGGCGTAGTTGAAGTTCTGCTCGAACTGGCCGTTGCCGTCTTCGTGGTCGTTGGCGTAGTTGCCCCAGCCCAGGCCGTTCATGGCGGTGGAGACCGAGGTCAGGTGCTCGTACATGCGCGTCAGGCCGCGCACGTCGTAGCAGGGCTGGGCCGCGTCGTCGGCGTCGTCGGCGGGCACCAGGGCACCGGTGGCATCGCGCTTGAGCAGGAAGTACTCGACCTCGGCACCGACCCAGGGCTCGAAGCCGGCGTCCGCGGCCTGGCGCACCATCGACTTCAGGATGTTGCGCGGGGCGAACGGCCAGGGCTCGCCGTTGACGTGGGGGTCGCAGTGCACGAGCGCCAGGCCCTCCTTGAGGAAGGGCACGGGCGTGAAGGACGCGGGGTCGGGCTTGGCGACGAGGTCGGGGTCGCGGGGTTCCTGGCCCATCGCGCCGACCGCGTAGCCGGCGAAGCCGACGCCCTCGGTGGCGAGCTCGTGGACGGCCTCGACCGGGACCAGCTTGGCGCAGGGCTTGCCCCTCAGATCGACGAAAAGGGCCAGCACGAAGCGGGTTCCCGTCTGCTCGCAGAGCTCGGCCAGTTCGGTGGTCGTCTTCATGGGGCGGTTCTCCGGTCCGGTCGATGGGTTTACCGATGAGAATCGATGTCCACCACGAGTAGACGTTCTCATTGTTTCGCCGGAATTACCAGGACGTCAGGAACCGGTGACCGGCACCTGGCACCCCGGCCGGGAGCGGGTCGGGCCGGATTGCCCGAGGGCCGGGAAACCAGAACTTCACAGCCGTGACATGGCGCGATCGATCACCCCGTGCCTACTGGCAGGCAACTTCGTATCGCGACAGGAGACCTGCATGGACGTCGGCAGTACCGCCTTCATCCTGGCCGCCAGCATGGCGGTCGCACTCATGATCCCGGGCCTGGCCCTGTTCTACGGCGGCATGACCGGATCCCGGTCGGTGCTCAACATGATCATGATGGTGTTCGGCGCCGTGGCCGTCGTCGGGATCCTCTGGACCTTCTTCGGCTTCTCGGCCGTGTTCGGTGACTCCTACGGCGGGCTGGGACTTCTCGGCGACGTGACCGAGTACGCGGGGCTGGGCCAGCTGGTGGTCGCGGACGACAGCGCGGCCCTCCCGCCGGCGCTGGTCGCGATCTTCCAGGCCCTGTTCGCCGTGGTCACCACCGCGCTGATCGCCGGCGCGGTCAGCGACCGGGTGCGTTTCGGCCCGTGGCTGCTGTTCGCCGGGCTGTGGGCCACGCTGGTGTATTTCCCGGTCGCCCACTGGGTGTTCGCGTTCGACTCCTCCGACGGCTCGGTCGCCGGTGGCTGGATCGCGAACACGCTCGGGGCGGTCGACTTCGCGGGGGGCACGGCCGTGCACATCAACGCCGGTATCGCCTCGCTGGCACTGGTTCTCGTGCTCGGGAGACGCACCGGCTGGCCGCGGGCGGCGCGGCCCAACAGCCTGCCGCTGGTCGCACTGGGCGCGGGCATCCTGTGGTTCGGCTGGTTCGGGTTCAACGGCGGCTCGGCCCTGGCCGCGGGCAACAGCGCGTCGGTCGTCTTCCTGACCACGTTCAACGCGACCTGCGCGGCGATCCTGGCCTGGCTGCTGATCGAGAAGCTGCGCGACGGGCACGCGACCACGCTGGGCGCGATGTCGGGGGCGATCGCCGGCCTGGTCGCGATCACCCCGGCCTGCGGCGCGGTCACCCCGCTGGGAGCGCTGGCGGTCGGTGCCGTCGCCGGGGCGGTCTGCCCCCTCGCCATCGCGCTGAAATACCGCTTCGGTTATGACGACTCGCTCGACGTGGTGGGCGTGCACCTCGTCGGTGGCCTGCTCGGCACGGTGCTGATCGGGCTGTTCGGAACGGCGGACGCGCCGAGCGGCAAGGCGGGTCTGTTCTACGGCGGTGGTTTCGGGCTTCTGGGAACCCAGATCGTGGCCGCGGTCGCGGTGCTGGCCTACTCGTTCGTGGTCACCGGGCTGATCGCGCTGGCCCTGGCCAGGACCGTGGGCCTGCGGATCGCTCCCGAGGACGAGGCCACCGGCATCGACCTGACGCAGCACGCCGAGTCGGCGTACGACCTGGAGGGCCAGCTCCCGGCGGCCCCGGCGGCGACGCCGGTGCGCACGACGGAGACGGCGCCCGTCGCCTGACGTTCCCGAAGGGGCACTGACAATGGTGGACGACCGGGTCGTCCACCATTGTCGCGTTCCGTGAGACGGCCCCGGGAGCAGTGGCCCTGATCGCTGCTCGATCTGATCGCTGCTCTATCTGATCCCCGAGGCCGTCCCGGCCGCCCCGGGACGTCCCGCTCGTGATCGACCGGCGTCTCCAGCGCCAACGCTGAAGCTCGTCTCTTCACTGGTGCGGCTCCGCGACCGGCGCCCTCGCGCGTCCTCGTGCCCACGCGTCCTTCATTGCAGACGCCCACCTCGCCGGGAGTCGACGTCGTGCTTCTTTCGATTATCGATAATCGAAAGAAGCGATCTTGCGCGCACCGGACACAGTGATCGCCCCGAGCGTCTCGTGGAGTCGCTCGGGGCGAGGCACAGGTAACCGGGTACGAGGCCGCCGATCAGCGGACGGGCGCAACGGGTTGGGGCGGCACGAAGACAGTCGGTCGGTGGTGAGACCCGGCAGGCCGCCGACGGGCTCAGAGCGGGGGCGGCGGGGTGTTGCCGGTGTTGCGGCGCTCGACGACCTCGGTGTGCGAGGTGTTGGTGCGCTGCCGCTGCAGGACCAGGGACAGGATGATGGCCAGGACCCCACCGGCCATCAGGATGTAGCCGATCGCGGTCAGGTCGAGTCCGTCCATGCGGTCACTCACCCCGAACGACAGGATTCCGCCGATGACCAGGAGCGCGATGCCTCCGCCGATGTACATGTGACCCTCCTCGTTGCGGTGCCCACGATCCGTCCGGGCGAATCCGGCGTATCGGTCTTGATCGAGAGTCTTCTGCCGACCCGGGAGACCCGCAACTCGTGGTGCCAGTGCTGGGGTGCGCCGGCTACGGGCACCCCAGCACCGTCAGAACACCGTCAGAACACGCTCACAGCGCGAGGTCAGCGCTGCTGAAGGCCGTGAACGAGGGATTGACGTCGGTCTCGCCGGCCTTGCCGTCGCACCCGCGGTCGGGGTTGAAGGCGAGGTAGGTGCCCGAGCTGCAGGCGATGGCGAACTCGGCGTCGCCGCCGACCACGACGCTGCCGGAGAGGCTGGCGCCGCTCTGGATCAGGGCGTTGTCCTTGACGACGGCGTTGCCGCTGACCGTGCCGCCGTTGACCCAGCCCAGGCCCTCGATACGGGCGTTGCCGCTGACGGTGCCGGCGTAGACCGCGGCCTTGGGGCCGACGTACGCGGTGGCCGCCACGTTCGCCTGCGGGCCGACCCAGCCTCCACCGTTGGCGTGCCAGTGCCCACCGTTGGTCGCGGCCGGCTTGGTGTAGCCGGACTCGAAGCCCGACGGGGTGGCGCCGGAGACCCGGAACTCGTAGGGGAAACGCTGCGCCTTGTCGTACCCGTCGAGGAACGCGTAGTGCTTCACCGCGGACGGCGTGGCCGTCGTGACCAGCCAGACCTCGCTCTCACCGGCCTGCAGCGGGAAGTCGATGCGCCCGTCGGTGCCGGTCTTCAGCTCCGAGTAGCGGGGCGTGCCGTTCTTCACCGCGACCAGGCCGAACGTCCAGCCGGTGGCCCCGGTTTCGGCGTGGCCCCTCAGACGCAGCGACACCGTGCCACCGTCACTGGAGGGCACCAGCTTGATCTTGTTGAAGCCGTAGTCGGCCGGGGCCTGACGGGCGCTGATGCGGAAGTGGCCCAGAGAGGCGTCGACGGCCTCGACGCTGCCACCATTGTAGGCGCTGTTGAGGAAGCCCGCGCCGTACACATCCTTGATGAAGGGCGTCAGCGTGGACTTGTTGCCGAAGTCGTACGTCACCGTGCGGGTCGCGTACTCCCCCAGGCGCCGGTTGAGCTCGGCCTGGGTGATTCCGCTGATGCGGCGGTAGGTCTCGAGCGGGTGCTCGGTGTTCTTGGCCTCGTTCCAGATCCGGTTGAACATGGCCAGGCCGTCGCGGTCCTTGATGTACTGCGCCAGCATCCAGTTGCCGTAGTGGTGCCGGCTCGAGCTGTAGTACAGGTTCTCGGACCGCAGCCAGCGGCTCAGGTCGCCCGCGGCCGTGGTCGGCAGCGCCTGCATAGCCATGAACTCGGCGCTGGTCTCCCAGAACGTGCCCGCGCCGGCGTCCGTGAAGCCCTTACCCGACTCCCCCAGAAACGTGTAGTTCTGGAAGACGTGCGCGAGCTCGTGCGCCAGGCCCCACGACCCCGGCTGCGCCGCGCCCGGCGCGATGTTGATGACGCCGACCTTGCCGTCCGCCGACCCACCGGTGGCCCACGCGTTGAGCTCGGTGCGGTTCCAGGTGTTGGTCACGATCACGACGATCTTGTACTCCGCCAGCAGCCCGTCCTCCGGCGTGAACTTCATGTCGTCCATGTAGAACGAGTAGTAGTTCTCGAGCTGGGTGAGGATGCTGTCGGGGTCGAAATTGTACGGCGAGGCGGCCGTCTGGGGGCTGGTGCCGGACTTCTCGCCCCACAGCAGCTTGAAGTTCGCGGACTCCTTCGACCGGTCTTCGCTCCACGGCACCTCGCCGGTCTTCTGCCAGCTGGGCGGGATGTAGATGGCCTTGTCGGCTGCCGCGGCGGGCCGGGTCTGCAGGAGGAACAGCCCTCCGACCACGGCGAACACGAGCAGCAGGGCGAACCCCGCGCGCGGGTACCGGTGACTCACGGTTCGATGCTCCCTTCAGGACGGGACGATCACGACGCGCTCCCGGTCGGAGGAGACAGCCACGACCATGCCCAATTCACCGCGAAAGGAACGTTCAGGGACCAATAAGTCTGTGCGGGGCCCGGTCGTCGTCCGGGCCCCGCACCACCACGTCAGCTCAGCTGCAGCTTGCGCCCCTCGTCGGCCGCCTCGCGCTGCTGCTCCACCACGTCCGCGATCGTGTGCTGCGACGCCTCGAAAGCAGCCACGATGCGCTGGATCTCCTGGATCGCGATCACCGCGTTCTGCGTGTCCTCGCGGATCGCCTCGACCTTCGACGCGATGTCGCCCGTGGCCTTGGACGTCTCGGTCGCCAGGGCCTTGACCTCGGTCGCCACGACCGCGAACCCACGCCCGGCCTCACCGGCCCGCGCCGCCTCGATCGTCGCGTTCAGCGCCAGCAGGTTCGTCTGGTCGGCGATCGTGGTGATGAACTGGATCACCTTGCCGATCTCGGTGCTGCTCTCACCCAGCTTCTCCACCGTGCGCGCCGTCGCCTCCGCCGCGTCCACCGCGGAACGCGACGTCTGCGCCATCTCCTGGCCGACCGTCGACAGCGCCTCCGCGTTCGAGCCCAGCCGGTCCACGAAACCGCCCATCATCAGGGCCAGTTCCTTCTGCTCGTGAATGTCCATCAGCGACCCGGCCACCCGCAGCGCCGTGCCGTCGGCCGCCCGCTTGGTCTTGCCCACTGCGCTGTACCACCGGTACTCACCGGTCTTCAGCTGCATCCGGAACACCACGTCGTACGGCGTGCGGCCGGTCTTGTCGTTCAGGTGCGCCGCGAAAGCCTCCAGCGCCCAGCCCTGGTCGTCCGGGTGCAACCGGCTCGACCAGCTGCTCAGCACGTTCGGGAAGTCGTTCTCGTCACGGAAGCCCAGCATGCGGCGCAGCCCGTCCGACCACCAGAACGCACTGTTCGGGTTCACCGGGTCACCCGCCACCACGGTCAGGTCCCACAGACCGGTGTTCGAGGCCGTGATCATCAGCTCGTAGCGTTCCCTGACGTAGTCCATCTCCGCCCGAGCAGCCTCCAGCTCCGCGGCCGCCTTCGCCGCGGTGGCCTCGGCCGCCTCCAGCTTCTGCTGGACCGGCGAGGTCTCGGAGGTGCTCTCCACCTCGGAGGAACGGTTCCTGAAAAATGCCACCTGACTCGCCTTCACCGTGATTCGGATGTCCGTCGCTCAGGGACCGGTCGGTGGCGGCACCACGATCTTGACGCATCGTCACTCTCCGGCATCACGATCTGCTCGGCGATCGGGTGATTCGGGACCAAGGTCCTCACCGGACGCTGTGAACAGACGCACGCTAACCACCCCGCAGAGCACCGTTAAGCCTTCGCCCAGGCCCCGGAACGAGGCTGCGAGCCAGCTACGGTCGGATCCATGGACATGATCCTCATCAGCGGGTACGGCCTGACCGCGGCGTCGTGGGGACCCCTGCTCGCGATCTGGGGCGAGCCCGCCCCGGCCGCCCGCGCGGTGGAACTGCCCGGCCACGGCAGCTCCACCCACACCGTCGACGAAGACCCCCTCACCTGGACCGAAGGCCTCGACCGCGCCCTCGCCGACGCCGACGGACCGGTCGTGGTGGTCGCGTTCTCGATGGGCACCGCTGTGCTGGCCCACCACCTGGCCGCCTCGGGCGCCCAGGGCATCGCCGGCGTCGTGCTGCTCGGCGGTCTGCCCGGCCCGGAGACCTTCTCCCGGGACTACCACTCGATCGCCGCCGGCGTGCTGACGGGCCGCCCCGACGCCGACGCGGCCCTGGTCGAGCTCTACGCGGCCTCCCCCACCGCCCGATCGCTGATCGCCGCCGATCTGCAGCGCCTGCCGCTGCCCGCCCGCCGCGCCGCCGCCGACCTGGCGCAGTCGCCGCCGGTCACGCTGCGGGTGCCGACGCTCGCGATCTTCGGCGCCGACGACCGGATGACCCCGCCGCCCACCCGCGAACGCCTGGCCGGGCTGGCCCCGAACTCCCAGCTGTCGATGGTGTCCGGCGCCGGGCACGCGGTGCACCTCGACGCCCCCGAGACCGTGGTCACCACGATCCGGCGGTGGCTCGAGCAGAACGGGTTCTGACCAGCAACGCCGCTCCCAGGCCGAGCGTGATCGTGGCCAGACCGCTCGCCAGCAACGTCACCTGGGCACCCCACCACCCGACGAGCACACCTCCCGCCGCCACTCCCGCCGGTGCCGCCAGCAGGGCCACGGCGCTGTTCGCCGCCAGCACCGGCGCGAGCCGGCCGGCCGGGGCCACCCGCTGGAACAGCGCCATCGCCGTGGCCTGGTAAGGCGCCCAGCTCACGCCGGCCAGCGCGAAACTGGTCACCCCGAGCCAGGCCGGGGCCCCGAGACCGAGCGGCAGCAGGCAGATCCCGACGCCCAGCACGCTGCCCAGCGTGATCGGCCAGAGTGAACGGCCCCGCAGGTACGGTGTGACCAGACCTCCCGCGAAAGCGCCGATCCCGAAGACCGTAGTAGGTGACCAGGAGCGTGGCCGTGCCGTCGGGTTCTCGCACCAGGGTCGGCAGGGCCACGTAGAACGGGCTCGACAGGAAGAAGAACGCGCCGCTGAGCGTGATCAGGCCCAGCAGCGCGGGCCGGGCGCGGATCAGGGCAAACCCGTCGGTGCCTGAGGACGCGTCGGGCAACGGCTTTCGCGCGCCGGTCCGGCTGAACGAGAGGGCCAGGATCCCGAACGACAGCGCATCGACGGCCAGAGCCCCGGCCGGGTTCCAGAAGACCAGGATCAGCCCGGCCAGCGGCGGACCGGCGATCGTGCCGATCTCACTGAGCACGGACAGCAGCGAGTTTCCCGCCAGATGCTGTTTCTCGGGCAGGATCTCGGCGATCATCGTGTAGCGGCCCGCCGAGCCCCACGAATGCAGCACCGACGAGGCCGCGAGAAGCACGATGCAGAGCCAGATCCCGAGAGCGCCGAGGGCGTACGCCACCGGGATCGCGCCGAGCGTGAAGAATCTCCAGGTCGCGTCCCGGCGCGCCAGGTCGGCGCCGGCGAAGCGGTGCGCCCAGCGGCCGAGCACGAGCGCGCCGATCGCCCCGGGCAGGCTGGAGGCCGTCACCGCCAGGCCGACCAGGGCCGCGTTGCCGGTCAGTTCCTGGGCGAGCAGCACCACGGCGACCACTGATATCCCGTCGCCCAGGTACGAGATCGCCAGGCCGGGCAGCACTCTTCGCACCTGCGGATGCGTGAGCACAGGCCAGTAGGGCCACCCCGTCAGGCTCGTCATGCCGCCGGGCCTGACGGCCGGTGAGCCCGGCCCACAAGCACTTATGCCACCGGCAGACCGCCCGCCGCCGCGAGCACGAGAGCGACCGGGCACCCAACGGTGAATGCCGGGCTGATGCCGCCCACACCGAGCGAACCTGGCCACGACCCACGAAGACGACTGCCCAAGAGACACTTTCGAAGGAGCCGGCATCTACAGCAATCGCGCCTCTGGCCCGGGTCGATCCTCAGACTGGCGCCCCGCTCGTGTCCGGATCGATGCCACCACCGCAGCCTCGGCAGCGCGTCCCCTCGCGTCCTGACGGCCGCCTCCACCCAGGCTTACGCGGACGCCCAGGTGGGCCGGGCGGCCGAGGGCGGTGCTTTCGATTATCGATAATCGAAAACACCGCGATGCCGGCCGCTGCGCATGTGTGGCTTCTGAGACCGGTGAGCACTGAACCACGGCCGGGCGCTCAAGCCACCGGGCAGCTCAGGCCAGCACTCGGCGCAGGCCGTCCGGGCGACGCAGACGTGCGGGCGACGCAGGTGGTTCGGGTGGATCGGGGGACGCGGGTGACTGGGCGACACAGGTGGTTCGGGCGACGCGGATCGATCGGGCGACGCGGATCGATCGGGCGACACAGGCTGCCCAGGTGATGCAGGCATCCCGGCGGCGCCGGTCGCCCGGGCGACTCAGGCCGTCCGGGCGACTCAGGCCGTCCGGGCGACTCAGGACATCCGGGCGGCTCAGGACATCCGGGCGTTCAGTTCCGCGTAGGGCAGGACCGGCCCGGTCGTTCCTGCCTTCAGGAGTTCCTCGCCCGCCGCGATCACGGCGGCGTAGGCCGACCGCGCCATCCATGACCCGACGCTCACCCGCGCGACCCCGGCGCCCGCCAGCGCGTCCACCGAAAACCCGGGAATGGCGAGCACGTTCACCGGGACCGAGACCGCCTGCACCACCTGCCGCACACTGTCCAGGTCACGCAGGCCCGGCGCGTAGACCACGTCGGCGCCGGCCTCCTCGTACATCCGCAGCCGCCGCACCGTGTCGTCGAGATCGGGCACCCCGGCGAAGAAGTTGTCGGCCCGCAGTGTCAGGGTGAACGGGAAGTCGAGCTCCCGGGCCGCGGCCACGGCCGCCTCGGCGCGCTCACGGGCCTCGGGCAGCGGACGGATCGGCGCGGACTCCACGCCCGTGGTGTCTTCGATCGAGCACCCGACCGCCCCGGCGTCCGCGGCCAGGCGCACCGCGTCCGCCACGTCCTCCGGTCTCTCGCCGTACCCGCTCTCCAGGTCGGCCGTGACCGGCAACGACGTGGCCTGCACGATCTCCGCCAGGTTCTCCAGCACCCGCGAGCGCGAGACCGAGCCGTCACGCACCCCGCGGGAGAACGCGAGGCCTCCGCTCGTGGTGGCGAGTGCCCGGAATCCGAGCTGTTCCAGCAGCCGGGCGCTGCCCGCGTCCCACGGGTTGGGGACGACCAGCGGCGTGCCCGGGCGGTGCATCTGCGCGAAAGTCTCACCGAGAGCGTGCTTCAGCATGCCGAGCACTTTGGCACACCACGACTTCGCCGGGGACCGAAACGACCCGGGACGGCTACGCCAGCGAGGTGCCGAACTTCTCGGCGCGTTCCAGTTCCCCGTCGAGCGGTGGTCCCTCGGCCGCGCCGACCACGAAGCTCTCGCTGTCGGCGACCTCGACCAGGTTGCGCTGCAGCCTCTTCACGATCTTCTTGGCCGCCGACCCGTTGATGAACCCGGTTCCCGACACGGAGTCGAAAGCCGCTGCCCGTCCGTGATATTCGGGCATCACGTCGAGCCACTCCGCGACCCCGGGCCCGGTGGCGCCGGCTCCCTGGGTCTGGGCCATCCTGCGTGAGGCCGGGCCGGGCAGCCCCCGGTTGTGGGTCGGTGCCCCGACGATGAGCAGGTCCACCTCGTTCAGGGCATCCGGGCGCACGTCGGCGGCCTTGACGACCGTGACGGCGGCCCCGCGCCGGACCAGCCCGGAGGCGATGGCCTCGGCGAACCGCTGGGTGTTGCCGAAGCAGGTCTCGATGACGATCAGGACGTTCAACGTCTCTCCCGTGCTCGGAGCGGGTGCTCGGAGGGGTCCCCGGTGGGGATTCCCGGATCACCATCTCCCGTCGGCCCGGGAGCGTCCCAGGACCAGAAGTCCCCGTCCCAGGAGTATTTGGCCCTAGGAGTACTTGGCCCCCACCGGCTGCCCGGCCGGCTGCACCGCGACCGCGGGCAGGTGCCGCCCCAGCGCCGCCGCGCCGGCCGTGGCCACCAGGGCCAGCCCTCCGATCACCAGCCAGGGCAGCGCCTGCCCGACGGCGAACAGCGCGGTGAAGGCTCCCGGGACCACGACGTGCGCGAGCGCGAACCCGTACTGGAAGCCGGCCAGGTAGATGCCGCGGTGTTCCTGCGGTGCGGCCTCGGCGGCGAGGGCGTTGGCGACGGGGACGTGGATCATCTCGGCGACGGTGTAGACGAGGACGAGCCCGACGAGCAGCAGGGACGACGTGAGCAGGTCGAACCTCGGCAGCACGGCCATGAGCAGCGCCCAGCCCGACCAGATCAGCCCGGCCAGCACCAGCGCGTGCACCCGTGACAGGCCCCCGATGGCGCGCGCGACCATGAGCTGCGCGGCCGCGATGACGAGCGTGTTCAGCGCCAGCAGGGGCCCCAGCACGCCGACGTGGCCCATGCTCCCCTCCTTCAGCGCGATCGGCAGGCCCACCACGAGCGCGTCGCTGCAGACCGCGAATCCGGCGTCGACGGCGATCAGCCCGAGGAAGGCGCGGTCGTGCAGCAGGGTCCGGATCCCCGACTCCCGGCTGCCGGAGGGCACGTGCACCATCGGCACCTGGGTGAGCAGCAGCGCCGCGAGCACGTACGAGACGACGTTGACCAGGAGAGCGGCGCGGAACACGGACGGCGACTCGCTGGCCACGAGCAGCCCGCCGATGAGGGCCCCGCTGCCGAAGCCGATGGCCTGCACCGTGCCGGTCACCGCGAACAGCCGCTCCCGGACGCCGGGGAGCGCGGAGATCATCGTGAAGTACGTGGACCAGAACACCCGCAGCCCGGCGGTGGTGAGCACGAACGAGCCGAACACGGCCACCGGCTCGCGGGCGACGAGGAACCCGCAGTAGCCGAGGGCCTGGATGAGCTGTCCGCTGATCACCAGGGTGCGGGGTGAGAGCTGGTCGGCGAGCTGTCCGGCGAAGAGCGGGACGGCCAGGCCGACCCCGGCGGCGGCGCTGGCCAGGGCGCCGACCTGGGCGAGGGGGAGGTCGGCGACGAGATGGAAGTACAGCAGGACCATCGGGCCGAACATTCCGGTGCCGAGCGTGTCGATCAGGAGAGCCAGCAACAATGCGGGTCGAACCATCTGCCCCACTTTAGGAGCCCGGCCTCCGGCGTATCAGTGGTTCGGGGGACGTGACGCACAACCTGTTCCGTGAGCGGCATGTTCGGCGCCCACCGGCCGTTGCGGCTGGTGTGACGACCGATGAGACACGACTGCACGGCGAGTACAAGGTTCCCGGGGGCAAGCTCGTCGTCGCCGACCTGGCGGTCCGCGACGGGCTCCTGGCCGACCTGGTGCTCTCCGGCGACTTCTTCCTCGAGCCCGACGACGCGCTGGGCCGTTTCTCCGACGCCCTCGAGGGCCTGCCGCACGACGCGCCGCTGCCCACGCTGACGCAGGCGGTGGAGAACGTGCGCGAGGACGCGGTGATGGTGGGCTTCGACCCGCACGCGATCGGGCTGGCGGTGCTGCGCGCCCTGGGCCGTTCCAGCGCCTGGCACGACCACGCGTTCGAGCTCGTCGAGACCGGCAAGCAGCACCCCCACATGCAGATGGCCCTCGACGAGGTGATCGCCCGGCAGGTCGGCGAGGGTCTGCGCGCACCCACCCTGCGGGTGTGGGAGTGGGCGTCGAACTCGGTGATCATCGGCTCGTTCCAGTCGCTCTCGAACGAGGTCGACCGGGAGGCGGCGGCCCGGCACGAGGCCACCGTGGTGCGGCGGATCTCCGGCGGCGGCGCGATGTTCGTCGAGCCGGGCAACACGATCACCTACTCCCTGTACGTACCCGCCACGCTGGTCGAGGGCATGAGCTTCGCCGACTCGTACGCGTTCCTGGACGCCTGGGTGATCCGGGCCCTGCGTCAGCTCGGGGTCGACGCCAGCTACCAGCCGCTGAACGACATCGCCTCGCCGGCCGGCAAGATCGGTGGCGCGGCGCAGAAGCGACTGGCCTCCGGCGCGGTGCTGCACCACGTGACCATGTCGTACGACATCGACGCGGCCAAGATGCTCGACATCCTGCGCATCGGCCGGGAGAAGCTGTCCGACAAGGGCACCAAGAGCGCCAAGAAGCGGGTCGACCCGATCCGCAGCCAGACCGGCCTGGCCCGCGAGCAGGTGATCGAGGCGATGCTCGGTCACTTCCGCGACAGCTACGGTCTGGAGACCGTCCCGGTCGACGCGGCCACGCTGGCGCAGGCGCAAGCGCTGGCCGAGAGCAAGTACCGCGATCCCGCGTGGCTGGCCCGGGTGCCCTGATCCGAGGAAGCCGATGGTGGACGTGGCGGTCGCCTCGGGTGGCGGCCGCACCGACCGGAGCCCGGGGACTCCGGGGCGTCCGGGTGGGATGGTTCTGCCCGTTGGGGTGACGAACACCGCCCCATCGCCCCCCGAAGCCGGGCACCGACGCCGGGAGCACCCCCGAGCCGAAGGTTCAGGGGGCCTTCAGTGGAGCTTTTGTATGGAACCTACAAAGCCCGGCCCGACGACTCACCGCTGACCCACATGGCGCAAGCGGCCTCCGAGACAGCAAGGTAAAGGCTGGGGCACGAACCGGACCACGGCCGTCGCCCCTTCGTTTTGGTTCTGGGAGGCTCAGCCGGTGTTCACACGTGTCGCCATCGTCAACCGCGGAGAGGCCGCGATGCGGCTCATCCATGCCGTCCGCGACCTCGCCGCGGAGACCGGGGAGCGGATCGAGACGGTCGCGCTGTACACCGACGCCGACCGGAACTCGACGTTCGTGCGGGAGGCCGACGTCGCCCACTTCCTGGGCGCCGCCTCCACGCGTCCCTACCTCAACCTCGAGGTCCTCGAGAAGGCACTGGTCGAGACCGGGGCCGACGCGGCCTGGGTCGGCTGGGGCTTCGTCGCCGAGGACCCCGCGTTCGCCGAGCTGTGCGACCGCATCGGCGTCACCTTCGTCGGCCCCAGCGCCGAGGCCATGCGCCTGCTCGGTGACAAGATCGGCTCCAAGCTGATCGCCGAGGAGGTCGGCGTGCCGGTCGCCCCGTGGAGCGGCGGCAAGCTCGACTCGCTCGAGCACGCGCTGGAGACCGGCGAGCGCCTGGGCTACCCGCTGATGCTCAAGGCCACGGCCGGGGGCGGCGGCCGCGGTATCCGCAAGGTCACCAACGCCGACGAGCTGACCGAGGCGTTCCAGCGCACCAGCGACGAGGCGCTGCGCGCGTTCGGCTCGGGCGTGCTGTTCCTGGAGAGCCTGGTCAGCGGCGCCCGTCACGTCGAGGTGCAGGTCATCGCCGACGGGCAGGGCGGCGCCTGGGCGCTGGGCGTGCGTGACTGCTCGGTTCAGCGGCGCAACCAGAAGGTGATCGAGGAGTCGGCCTCGGCGGTCCTGGCCCCGGAGCAGACGGCCGAGCTCAAGGCCTCGGCCGAGCGGTTGGCCGTGAAGGTCGGCTACCGCGGCGCCGCCACCGTCGAGTTCCTCTACCGCCCGGCCGACAAGCTCTTCGCCTTCCTCGAGGTGAACACCCGCCTGCAGGTGGAACACCCGATCACCGAGATCACCACCGGTACCGACCTGGTGCGCCTGCAGCTGCACGTCGCGGGCGGCGGCACCCTCGAGGGCGCCCCGCCGGCCGAGATCGGTCACGCGGTGGAGGCCCGGCTCAACGCCGAGGACCCCGACCGCGACTTCGCGCCCTCCCCCGGCCGGATCACCCGCCTGCTGCTGCCGGCCGGCCCGGGCATCCGCGTCGACACCGGCGTCAGCGAGGGCGACACCATCCCGGCCGACTTCGACTCGATGATCGCCAAGATCATCGCCCACGGCCGCGACCGCGAGCAGGCCCTCGCGCGCCTGCGCCGGGCGATGACCGAGACCGTCGTCCTGATCGAGGGCGGCTCCACCAACAAGAGCTTCGTGCTCGACCTGCTCGAGGCGCCCGAGGTGATCGACGCGTCCGCCGACACCGGCTGGATCGACCGGGTGCGCGCCGAGGGCCGCCTGATCAGCCACCGGCACTCCGCGGTGGCCCTGACCGCGGCCGCCATCGAGGCGTACCGCGACGAGGAGAAGGTCAGCCGTCAGCGTCTGCTCGCGACCGCCCACGGTGGCCGCCCGCAGGTGCAGCACGACAGCAGCCGCCCCCTCGACCTGAAGCTGCGCGGTGTCGCCTACCGGGTGAGCGTGGCCCGCACCGGCGCGGCCAGCTACCGGGTCGGCATCTCCAGCGGCGGCGACGTGCACCCGGCCGACGTCGAGGTGCAGCGTTTCGACCGGCACAGCGGCCGGATCGTGGTCAACGGCGAGCGTTTCCGTCTGGTCACGGCCACGCACGGCCCGATCCACCTGATCGAGGTCAACGGGGTGGCCCACCGCGTCAGCCTCGACGAGGGCGGTGTCGTGCGATCCCCCGCCCCCGCGCTGGTGGTCGCGACGCCGGTCGCGGTCGGCGACGAGGTCGAGGCCAACGCCCCGCTGCTGGTGCTCGAGAGCATGAAGATGGAGACGGTGCTGCGCTCGCCGTTCCGGGCCCGGGTGCGCGAGTGCCCGGTGTCGGTCGGCAGCCAGGTCGAGACCGGTGCCCCGCTGATGCGGCTCGAGCCGCTCACCGACGGGGCCGAGGTCGTCGAGGCCCCGGTGGCGCAGGCGCAGATCGACCTGCCCGTGGCGCCGTCCGACCACACCCCCGACGAGCGGGTCGAGCGCGGTCTGCGTGACCTGCGCAGCCTGCTGCTCGGTTTCGACGTGGCCTCACCCGACGTGCTCAGCGACTACCTGGCCGCCCGCTCCGAGCTGGCCGGCCCGCCGCTGCCCGGTGAGGTCGACCTGGTGCAGGTCTTCGCCGACCTGTCCGAACTGAGCCGCAACCGCCCGCGCACCGGCCTGGAGATCGAGCCCGGCAACCCGGTGCACAGCCCGCGCGAGTACTTCCACAGCTACCTGCAGAGCCTCGACGTGGAACGGGCCGGCGTCAGCCCGGTGTTCCAGGCCCGTCTGGTGCAGGTGCTGGGCTACTACGGCGTGACCGAGCTCGACCGCACCCCCGAGCTCGAGGCCGCGGTCTTCCGGATCTTCCTGGCCCAGCAGCGCCTGGCCTCCTCCAGCGCCGCGGTCTCCCAGCTGCTGCGCGACTGGCTGGCCGGCCTGGCCCCCCAGGACGGGCTCGGCGAGCGCGCCGGCACCGTCCTGCGTCACCTGGTCGAGGCCACCCAGGTCCGCTACCCGGTCGTCTCGGACCTGGCCCGGGCCGTGGTGTTCCGCTGGTTCACCCAGCCCACGCTGCGCCGCAACCGCGCCACCGTGTACGCCGCCGTCAGCGAGGACCTGCGCTACCTCGACCGGCTGCCCGACGCCCCCGACCGCCCCGAGCGCATCCAGGCCATGGTCGCCGGGCCGGAGCCGCTGGTGCGCCTGGTCGGCCAGCGCATCGGCCGCCCCGCCGTCGACCACACCGCGCTGCTGGAGGTGCTGACCCGCCGCTACTACGGCAACCGGGGTCTGGTCGGCACCGTCGGCGTGCGCGACGCCGCGGGCCTGCGGTTCGTCACGGCCGAGCACACCAGCCCCAGCCGCCGCAGCCAGGTCGTCACCACGGCCGTGGACGTCACCGAGCTGCCCGCCGCGCTGAACGGGATCACCGAGCTGGCCGCCGGTGTGGCCGAGCGCTCACTGGTCGCCGACCTGTACGTGGCCTGGGAGGACCAGCCCGACACCGAGGCCATCGTCGCCCGGCTCTCGGAACTGCTGGCCCCGCTGGAGGTTCCGGCCTCGGTGCGCCGGATCACGGTGACCGTCGCGGGCACCCGCGGTGCGGTCATGCACCACCACTTCACGTTCCGGCCCTCCCCGGACGGCTTCGCGGAAGACCGCCTGATCCGTGGCCTGCACCCGCAGATCGCCCAGCGCCTGCAGCTGCAGCGCCTGCGCGAGTTCCACCTGACCCGCCTGCCCTCGACCGACGAGGAGATCTACCTCTTCAAGGCGGTCGCGCACAGCAACCCGGCCGACGAGCGCCTGTTCCTGATGGGCCAGGTGCGTGACCTGACCCCGCAGCGCAAGCCCGACGGCACGCTGATCGCGCTGCCCAGTGTCGAGAACGCGGTCATCAACGGGGTCGATGCGATCCGCGCCGCACAGGCCGCGACGCCGAACAACCGGCGCCTGGCCACCAACCGGATCATGATGTACGTCTGGCCGGTCACCGACCTGACCGACCCCGAGTTCGGCCTGCTCGTGCAGCGTCTCCTGCCCGCCGTGGTCGGCGCGGGTCTGGAGGAGGTCCAGTTCGTCGCCCGCCGCCGCAACGAGGCCGGCGAGATCGTCGACTTCGCCGTGCGCATCCAGCCGGCCCCCGGCCGGGGCGCCAAGGTCGTGGTCTGCGAGCCGCCGACCGAGCCGCTGCAGCCGCTGGACGACTACCGGCAGAAGGTGCTGCGCGCGGCCAGCCGCGGCAACGTCTACCCCTACGAGCTCACCGGCCTGCTGACCGGCGCCACCGGCAGCTTCACCGAGTACGACTTCGTGGACGGCGTCTTCGCGAAGGTCGAGCGCGCTCCCGGCGGCAACACCGCCGCGATCGTCGCCGGGGTGGCCACCACCCCGACCGACCGCCACCCGCAGGGCGTCACCCGCGTCGTCCTCCTGGGCGACCCGACCAAGGCGCTCGGCTCGCTGTCCGAGCCCGAATGCGCCCGCGTCATCGCGGCTCTCGACCTGGCCGACGAGCTGAAGGTGCCGCTGGAGTGGTACGCCCTCTCGGCCGGCGCGAAGATCTCGATGACGTCGGGCACCGAGAACATGGACTGGGTGGCGAAGGCGCTCAAGCGCATCGTGCTGTTCACCCAGGCCGGCGGCGAGATCAACGTCGTGGTGGCCGGTATCAACGTGGGCGCCCAGCCGTACTGGAACGCCGAGGCCACGATGCTGATGCACACCAAGGGCATCCTGGTGATGACGCCCGACTCGGCGATGGTGCTCACCGGTAAGCAGTCACTGGACTTCTCCGGCGGTGTCTCGGCCGAGGACAACTTCGGCATCGGCGGTTACGACCGGGTGATGGGCCCCAACGGCCAGGCCCAGTACTGGGCGCCCGACCTGGCCGGGGCGCGCGACATCCTGATGACGCACTACGACCACGCCTACATCGCGCCGGGTGAGAGCACCCCGCGCTCGGTCAGCACCAGCGACCCGCGCGATCGCGACATCCGCTCGTACCCGCACAGCGCGGGCGAGGAGTTCACCACGGTCGGCGAGATCTTCTCGTCCGAGTTCAACCCCGACCGCAAGAAGCCGTTCGACATCCGCACCGTGATGCGGGCGCTGTCCGACCAGGACCACCCGGTGCTGGAGCGCTGGGCGGGCATGGCCGAGAGCGACACCTCGGTGGTGCAGGACGCACACATCGGCGGGCACCCGGTGTGCCTGATCGGGATCGAGTCGAAGTCCGTCGCCCGCCGCGGCTTCCCGCCCACCGACGGCCCGGACACCTACACCGCGGGCACGCTGTTCCCGCAGTCGTCGAAGAAGACCGCGCGCGCCATCAACGCCGCCTCGGGCAACCGCCCCCTGGTGGTGCTGGCCAACCTGTCCGGCTTCGACGGCAGCCCCGAGTCGATGCGACGGCTGCAGCTGGAGTACGGCGCCGAGATCGGCCGCGCCATCGTCAACTTCGACGGGCCGATCATCTTCACCGTGATCTCCCGTTACCACGGCGGCGCTTTCGTGGTGTTCTCCAAGGCGCTCAACCCGAACATGACGGTGCTGGCACTGGAGGGCTCGTTCGCCTCGGTGCTCGGTGGCGCTCCCGCCGCCGCCGTCGTGTTCGCCGGCGAGGTCAACAAGCGCACCTCGAAGGACCCCCGGGTCGCCGACCTCCAGGCCCAGGTGCTCGCCGTCACCGGCGCCGAGCGGGCCGCGCTCAGCGCCAAGCTGGCCGAGGTCCACTCCTCGGTGCGGGCCGAGATGCTCGCGTCCGTGGCCGCCGAGTTCGACCGGGTGCACAGCATCCGCCGCGCGGTCGAGGTCGGCTCGGTCGACGAGATCGTCAGCGCGCAGCAGCTGCGGCCGCGCGTGATCACCGCGATCGAGAGCGGGCTGGCCCAGCGGTAAGAGCTGGATGGTGGACGCGGTGGTGCCCCTTTCCGGGGGCACCACCGTTCTCGCGGTCCGGCGGCACCCGGCCCCGATCAGGGCGTCAGCACCAGCCTGACCGGATCGCCCTTCTTGGTGTCGAGGCGGTGCACCGCCTCGACCGCCTCGCTCAGCGGCAGCACGTCACTGACCGAGCGGGACAGGTCGAGACGGCCCGCGGCGATCAGGGCCAGCAGCTCGTGGATGTGCTCGGGGCGCGAACCGTAGTGCCCGCGCACCTGCTGCTGGAAGTACGTGAAGATCGTGGCCGAGGGGATGGTCAGGGGTTCGTCGCTCAGGCCGATCAGCACCAGCAGACCGCCCACACCCAGCACCCGCACCGCCTGCTCGCGCACCACCCCCGCCCCGGCGAAGTCGAAGGCGTAGGCCAGGCCCAGCCCACCGGTGGCCTCCTGCACCCGGGCGTTGAAGTCCTCGGCCCGCGGGTCCAGGGCCAGGTCGGCACCGAACGCCAGGGCCCGGGAACGCGCCGCCGGCAACGGGTCGACCGCGATCACCGGCGCCGCCCCGACCAGCCGCAGCAACTGCACCGCGTGCACGCCCAGACCGCCGATGCCCCACACCCCGGCCGCCCGGGCCGGCTGCACCCCGGCGGTCGAGCTGATCGCCGCCCACGGCGTGGAGACCGCGTCGGGCACGAAACAGGCCTGCTCGAACGGCAGGGAATCCGGGATCGGCACCACCGTGCCCGCCGTCGCCACCGCGTACTGCGCCCAGCCGCCGTCGTAGTCCACGCCCCGGGTCACGATGCGATCGCCCATCAGCTCACCGGCCAGCAGCAGCACCCGCTGCCCGGCCCGCAGATGCTCCACCCCGGGACCGACCTCGTCGATCACGCCCGCCGTCTCGTGCCCCATCGTCACTGAACCCTCGCGCAACGCGGCCGGTTTCAGCATCCCCTGGATCACGTGCACGTCGGACAGGCACACCCCGGCCGCCCGCACCGCGATCCGCACCTGCCCGGGCCCGGCGTGCGGCTCGGGAATCTCCTCCACCCCGAAGACCCCGGTGGTGATGTTCAGACGTCCGGCGAGCACGGCATCCCCTGTCGTTCGGCGGCCTTGATCAGACGCAGCCTAGACGCTGCCTCAGCACAAGGTGCCCGATTTCGGACGCGTCCCCGAGGCCAGGAACGCCGTCACCGCATCGTCCGCGGGTCCGCCGGGCAATCTCCCCACGCCGGAGCCTGTTTCGCCACCGTGCGGGGCGCCGTCGTCGCCCGTTCCCCGGATCACCCTTGGGCGGGCAGCCGATCGTCACTACCGTGGTCACATGGCCCACCTCACGCTCGACGTCGTGCTGTTACTGCCGCCGCTCCTGCGGGAGCTGGCCGTGCAGGCGAGCGACCAGGCCGGGGAGTCGATGGAGTCGGCGTTCCGGCTGGGGCACCCGCACCCCGCGGTGCCCGGAGCGGGGGTCTGCGAACCGCACGTGTCGCTGTTCATGCTGCGTCTCGCCGAGGGGCGGGTCGGTGAGCTGATGGACGAGGTGGCCGCCCTCGCGACGCGCACCGCACCGGTGCCGGTGGTCGGCCAGGAGTGGCGCCCCAACCCCTACGGCGCCCCGGAACTGCACTACCGGCGCTCGGCGCGGTGGACGGCGCTGCAGGACGACGTGGTGGCCTCGGCCGAGCCGCTGCGCGACGGGCTGCGCGAGAGCGATCCGGCCGGGGCACGGCCGTCACGGGTGATCGAGCGGCTGGAGCGTGAAGACCCGACGTCGGCGCAGCTGCGCCAGCTGGTGCGGTACGGGTACGACGAGATCGGTGAGCGGTTCCGGCCGCACGTCACGGTGGCCTGGCCGCGGCGGCCGGCGCCGGGATTCTCCGGGCGGTTGCCCGAGGCGTCCCGGTGGGACGGGGTCCTGGACCGGATCGCGGTGTTCGGGATGGGCCCGAACGGCACCTGCGTGCGGCCGTTCGGGGACGCCGCGCTCACCGGGCCGTTGTCGACAACGGCGAATGTCGATCAAGCATTGCGATAGTCGCCCGCTCCCCGCGTGGATATCATCTCCGATTAGGGACGAGGGGGGCGTACCGGAATGGCGCGGTTGGGGAGCTGGGTCCAGAAGAACATCGACGGGGTCATCGCGCTGGTGATCGCCGTCGTGATCGCGACGCTCGACGTCTCCTCCGACCTGGACGCCGACACCGTCAACAGCGCCATCCTGCTGGTGCTCGGTGTGCTGGCGGTGGCGATGCTGCGCGACCGGTCCCGAAAAGACGACTCGGAGAACGAGATCCGGGATCTGGCCCAGGTGTTCGCGCCGGTGGCCGGGCAGGTCGAGGCGGTCTCGCGGGCGGTGAACGACGCGGGTATGGTGCGGGTGCTCAGTGGTGACGAGATCACCCGGGCGCTCGACGAGGCCCGCCGCCACACCGACCGGTGGCTCTTCCGCGGTGGCACGGGCACCTACATCCGGGCGGTCACACTGCCCGACCTGGCGGCGCGCTCGCTGCGCGACCGGCTTCCGCTGTCGATGCGGCTGGAGGTCATCGACCCGTCCGACCTGGAGCTGTGCACGCTGTACGTGCAGTTCCGGGGCTCGCGCGCGGCCGGGCGCGAGCCCTGGAGCCCCGAGCGAACCCAGCGCGAGTCGTACGCGACGGTGCTGGCCGCGGCCTGGTACCGGCAGCGGCACCAGCTGCTCGACATCCAGGTCGGCCTGTCCTCGGTGATGCCGACGCTGCGGGTCGACCTGTCGGCCTCGAGTCTGGTCATCACGCACGAGCGGCCGCAGGGCCAGGGGCTGCTCGTCGAGAAGGGCAAGCTGCTCCACGACTACCTGCAGACCGATCTGCTCACGAGTTTCGAGCAGGCCCGGCCGGTGCCGCTCGACCGGGTGCGCCACCTTCGGCTCTCCGACGAGCCCACCCCCGACGAGGTGATCAAACTGTTCGCCGCACTGGACCTTCCGCTGGCCGCGAGCTTCCTCGAGGCCGACGTCGACGACATCACGCGTCGCGCCCTGCACGCCGACAATCCCTACGTGCCATGAGCGTTCTCACCTACGCGGGGCTGGAGAGGGCGTTCCTCGACGGGACCGCCACGGTCGCCGTCCCCCGCGTCACTCACGACGCCCTGCTCGACATCGAGAGCGGGCGCCGCCCCCTGGCGGCCGTACGTCACCCGCTCGGCTTCTTCTGCCTGCCGGTGCTGCGCGACGGCGACCTCGGCGTGTGCGTGCACCTCTGGACGTCGACCGTCGAGGCCGCGGTGACCACCACGTCCACCATTCACTGCCACAGCTGGCAACTGTCGAGTTTCGTTCTCTACGGCCGGGTGACGCACACCCTGATCGACGTGATCGACGATCCCGGCGGCGAGCAGCGCCTTTTCGAGGTGATCAGCGCCGGCGGCACCGACGAGGTCCGGCCCACACCCCGACGGGTGCGCTGCCGCGAGCGCTCGGTGCACCCGACCGGCCGGGGCGAGACCTACCGGATGGACGCGGGCCAGTTCCATTCCAGCCTGCCCGGCGACGAGGGTGAGGCGGCCACCGTGGTTCTCGGAAGAACGCGCGGCACCGATGATCTCACCGTCGGCGCGGCGCACGGGCCCGGGCACGTGGTGCGCCGCGAGGCCTGCTCCCCCGAGGAGACCACCGCCCTGGTGCGCACCGCGCTCGAGCGGCTCACCGCGGCCACCGGCCCGGTTCCGGACGGATGCCACTGATGCCGCCGACGCCCAGCTCACCCGAGACACCCTCGTCGGCCCCCACGTCGAGTTCCGCGCCCGCCGCCCCGACGGCCGCACCACCCCCCGCATCCTCACCTCTCGACCTCCGGCACGCCCGCGACGTCGCGGTCTCGATCGCCCAGGAGGCCGGATCGCTTCTGCTGCGGCGCTACTCGACCGGGGTGCAGAGCCGGCCCAAGGGTGACGCGGGTGACGTCGTGACCGACCTCGATCTGGCCGCCGAGACCCTGATCCTGGCCCGGTTGCAGGCGGCCTTCCCGGCGCACCGCATCGTGGCCGAGGAGTCCGGGGTGCACGAGGCGATCGGCGCGGCGTCGTCGGAGGGCGGGTGGACCTGGCTGGTCGACCCGCTCGACGGCACGAACAACGTGGCGATCGGGCTGCCCGCCTTCGTCGTCGGGCTGGCCCTGTGCGCGGGCGAGACGACCGTCGTGGGCGTGGTGCACGACCCGGTGCAGAACCAGACCTGGTCGGCGGTGAAGGGGTCCGGCGCGCACGGTCCGCAGGGTCTTCTGCGGCCCGGGGCCCGCCCGATGACGCACGGGCCGGTGCTCGGCTGGACGCAGGGGCACGGCGTCCCCCGCACCGACTCCCGGGCCCGCGCCCTGAAACTGGTGATGGAGCGCAACTCCTACCGCACCCTCCAGCTGTGGGCCCCCCTGATCTGCTGGATCATGCTGGCGCGCGGGCACATCGACGGATTCATCGGCTACCACGCCGAGGCCGTCGACCTGCCGGCGGGCAGCATCATCGCGGCCGAGGCGGGCATCGAGATCGTCTCCCTCGACGGGGGCCCGTTCTGCGAGACGATCGCCGAGACCGAACGGCGCAGCTTCGTGGCCGGGCACCCGCACACCCTCGAGGCCCTGCTGTCACTGGTGCGCGCCGCCGACGGACTGGCCCCGCACCTGGAGGGCCTACCCCTGCTCAGACCCCGCTGAGCGCCGGGCGAGGAGGGCAGGGGACATGTCCGGGAGACCGTCGGAGCCCTCGGACGTGACGCCTCGTCCGGCGGTTCTCCCGACGATACCCCCTCCGCGACCGGCGTCAGGTCAGGCTGAGCACCGCGATGGTGGCGGCCAGCGCGGCCACCGACAGGCCCGCGCCGGTGGCCACGAACTTGGCCATCGGCACCCGCACCCCCTGGGCGGCGCAGCGTTCGTACCAGAGCAGGGTGGCCAGTGACGCCCACGGCGTGATCACCGGCCCGACGTTGGTGCCGACCAGCAGGGCCAGGAGCTGATCGGCGTTCTGGTGCGGGATCACGGCCTCGCCGGCCACGTAGGCGGGCAGGTTGTTGACCACGTTCGACAGGCCGGCGCCGGTGATCGCCGCCCGGTACATGCCCTCCAGGCCGTTGCCGGTGCCCATCAGCGAGAGCATGAGGTCGGACAGGCCGTGCCGGCTGATGGTCTCGATCACCAGGAAGAGACCGGTGACGAAGACCAGCAGCCGCCAGGGAAACAGGCTGGGGCGCAACGGCGAACGGTCCCGCACGGCGAACGCGGCGACGACCACGGCGGCGGCCACGGCCGAGGCGATCCACAGTTCCACGTTCACGGCGAGGATGGCGACGACGAACAGCACACAGGCCACGGCCGCGACCCGGAAGAGCACGAGGTCGGGCACGGTGTGCGGGGCGGGCGGTTCGTAGGAGGCCGGCCCGCGCTGCGAGCGCCGCCAGTAGAAGACCCAGAGGAAGGCCATGGTGACGGCGACCGAGACCAGCTGGGCGGGCCACATCCGGGCGGCGAAGTCGATGGGTTCCAGGCCGATCCGGTCGATGGCCAGGAGGTTGGTGAGGTTGGAGACGGGCAGCAGCAGGCTGGCGGTGTTGGCCAGCCAGACGGTCGTCATGGCCAGGGGCACCGGGGCGATGCCGACCTTGCCGGCCAGGGCGAGCATGACCGGGGTGAGCAGGACGGCGGTGGTGTCCAGGTTCAGGGCCGCGGTGGTGATCGTCGCGAAGGCCACGCACAGCAGGAACAGCAGGGCGTAGCTGCCGCGGGCGGTGATCGCCACGCGGGCCGCGATCACGTCGAAAACCTGGGCCTTGGCGGTGAGTTCGGCCAGCACGACGACCGAGGCGAGGAACAGCAGGCTGGGCGTGATGCGGCGGACCACGGCCTCGGCGGCGTCGAGCGGCAGCAGCCCGACGGCGACGCAGACCAGGCCGATCAGCAGCAGGGCGATCGCGATCTTGTCCAGCGGGTGCAGGCGGGGAAAGGACACGGCGGAAAGGATCTCTCAGGTCCGGCCCCCGCGCCAGCCTGTAATGCGTAGAATACGGACGGTGCAATGGGGGGCGAATTCTTCGGCGAGCCCGGCGATCGACATCTTCGTCAGTTACTCCCGGGCCGATGAACGCTGGGCCGTGTGGGTGGCCAACACGCTGGAGTCGGCGGGCTACCGCACGATGCTCCAGGTCTGGGACTTCGTCCCGGGCACGAACTTCATCGAATTCATCGACCGCGGCATCAGCGAGTCCCGGCTGGTGCTGGCGCTGCTGTCACCCAGCTACCTGCAGTCGCGCTACGGGCGGGTGGAGTGGCAGGCGGCCTGGCAGGCGGCGCCCGAGCCGGGCGCGAAGCTGGTCACGGTGCGCATCGAGGAATGCGATCTGCACGGGCTGCTGTCCACCATCACGTTCGTCGACCTGGTCGACATCGCCGATCCCGAGCACGCCGCCGAGCTGCTGCTGCAGCGTATTCAGGAGGGGCTCGACGGCCGGGCCAAGCCCGCCCTCGCCCCGGGGTTCCCGGCCGGGCGGCCCGCCGGGGGCCCGCCGCCGTCGCAGCGCATCCGTGAGCGCCCGGGTGGGGCCGTGCGCCGGCGGGGTCCGGTGGTGCCGCTCTACCCGCCCACCGCGCGCACCCCGTCCAGCCGCAGCAGCGTCACGGTCCTGCACGTGGCCGGCCCGCGGTTCCGCGGCGGGTTCGGCGACGGCCCGGGCCATTCGCAGGCCACCGATCTGCAGGCGCGGGTGCTGGCCGACGTCACGCAGCTCGTGCACTCCGGTGCCCCGCGTCCCGACCTGGTGGTGGTCTCGGGTGGCCTGACGGCGGGCGGTGGCCGCAAGGAATTCGAGGCGGCGCTGGCCTTTCTCACCGGTCTGCGGCTGAGTCTCGAGCTCGACCGCGAGCGGCTGATCGTGGTGCCGGGGCGCAGCGACGTGAGCGAGGCGGCCAGCCGCGCGTACTTCAGCGAGTGCGACGCCGACGACCTGACCCCGGTGCCGCCGTACTGGCCGAAGTGGCGGCACTTCAGCCGGATGTTCCGCGAGCTGTACGACGGCCTCGACGACGCGGTGTTCGACCACGGCCAGCCCTGGACGCTGTTCGCGGTGCCCGAGCTGCAGGTGGTGGTCGCGGGGATCAACACCACGATGGCCGTGACGCACCGCCCCGAGGACGACTACGGCGCGATCGGCGCGCCGCAGGCCAACTGGTTCGCCGGGCGGCTGCACCAGTACGAGCAGCAGGGCTGGCTGCGCATCGGGGTGATGCACGGCGTTCCCGGCGCGCAGGCGGGGGCGCTGCGCGACGGGGCCTCGTTCACCCGGCTGATCGCGCCCCGGCTGAACCTGCTGGTGCACGGCCCGGCCGCGGGTGGCTCGGGGGTGCAGCAGCTGGGGGCCGAGCTGACCAGTGTGTCGGTGCCCGCCCCGGGCGGCATCGAGCTGCTGAGCATCACCGCCGACGGGCTGCGGCGCTGGGCCGCGCCCGACGACGTACAGGTGCCCGAGCCGGTGCGGCTGGCCGCGACCTGGCAGCGGGCCGGCACCACCTTCGCGCCCGGCCCGGTCCTGCTCGACGACGGTCCCGACGAGCCCGGTGAGATCCGCAGCGGCGCCGATCCTCTCGAGGCGTTCCTGGGCCGCATCGAGGAGGTGTGCCGGGCCCGCTACGAGCGGGTGCGGGTGCGGCACGTCGACTCCGACCCGCCCTATCTCATCGTCACGCACCCGCACGAGGGCTTCACCCGGCAGAGCGGGGTCGGGGCCCTGCTCGGTGAGCCCGAGGAGGCCGACGTCGAGGCGTTCCTGCTGGCCACCCGGGGCGCCGATCCCGACCTGGCCCTCGACCTGGTGTTCGCCGGGCCGCCGCCGCTGCCGGAGGTGCGTGAGCTGGCGCACCGCTCGCAGGTGCGGCTGCGCAGTTTCACCGAGTTCCAGGGGCTGCTGGATCTGCGGTCGTACGTGGCCGGGCAGACGGCCCGGCTCTCGGCCGACCGGCAGTACCCGCCGGATCTGTACGTGCCGCAGCGCTTCCGTGAGCTCGACCGGCCCAACCAGCCGGTGAGCGACAACCTGGTCGGCGAGCTGATGCGTGAGCTGGGCGCCGACGGCGGCCGGTTCATCCTGCTGCTGGGCGATTTCGGCCGGGGCAAGACGTTCGCGGTGCGCGAGGTGGCCCAGCGCATCCCGATGGAGCTGCCGCACCTGATCCCGATCCTGATCGAGCTGCGGGCCCTCGACAAGGCGCACTCGATCGAGGGGCTGGTGGCCTCGCACCTGGCCGACCACGGCGAGCAGAACATCGACCTGCGGGCCTTCGACTACATGCTCGAGCACGGCCGGATCGTGCTGCTGTTCGACGGTTTCGACGAGCTGGTCACCCGCACCACCTACGAGCGGGCCGCCGACCACCTGGAGACCCTGCTGCGCGCGGCCACCGGGTCGGCCAAGATCGTGGTGAGCAGCCGCACCCAGCACTTCCAGTCCGCCTCGCAGGTGCTCACCGCGCTCGGCGACCGGGTGGGCCTGCTGCCCCAGCGGCGGCTGCTGAGCATCGAGGAGTTCACGCCCGGCCAGATCCGCGACTACCTGGTCAACCACTACCGGGGTGACACCGCGGCCGCGCAGGCCCGGCTGCGGCTGATCAGCGGCGTGCAGAACCTGATCGAGCTGTCGCACAACCCGCGCATGCTCAGCTTCGTCGCCGACCTGGCCGAGGAGCGGCTGCTGGCGGTGGCCCGGGTGGGGCGGGCGCTGTCCGCGGCCGGCCTGTACCGCGAGATCCTCTCGGCCTGGCTGGGGGTCGAGGAGCGGCGCACCCGCAACGTGCCCGGGGCTCCGTCCGGGCTCGCGCTCGACGACCTGTGGTACGCCGTCACGCGGCTGGCCCTGCGGTTGTGGGAGACCAACGAGTCGGTGCTGCGCATCAACGACATCGCCGAGGTCGCCGACACCGTGGCCGGCCTGGCCGAGGGCGCTATGTCGACGGCCCAGGCCACCCACGCGCTGGGCACCGGCACGCTGCTGGTACGCACCGACGACGGGCTGTTCGGCTTCATCCACGGCTCGGTCGCGGAGTGGCTGGTGGCCAACGAGATCGCCTCCCGCCTGAACCGGAACGAGTCGAGTCTGCTGTCGCAGCGTCCTCTTTCGCAGCTGACCATCGACTTCGTCTGCGACCTGACCGACGTGCGGGCCTGCGAGGAGTGGGTGGAGCGCACCCTGCCCGACCCGCAGGCCGACCCGGTCGCCCGGGCCAACGCCGCGCGCATCAGCACCCGGCTGCGCATCCCCGCGCACACCGACCTGCGCGGCGCCTCGCTGCCGGGCGAGGACCTCTCCTACCGCGACCTGGCCGGGGTCGACCTGACCGGCGCCGACCTGACCGACGCGCGGCTGGTCGGGGCCAACCTCACCGGCGCCCACCTGGCCCACGCCCGGCTGGTCGGGGCCCGCCTCGACGAGGCCGTGCTCACCGGCGCTGACCTGACCGCCACCGACCTGCGCCGGTCTCGGATGATCCGCACCGACCTGCGCGACGTCACCGTCACCGGCAGCCGCTGGTCGCGGGTCAGCCTGATCGCGGCCACGCTCGACCCGGCCCTGACCGGCGCCCCCGAACTGCGCGGCGCGGCCCGGGCTCCCGGCACCGGCGTGCAGACCGAGCTGGCCCCGGCCGGCATCGGCGTGCCCTACGGCTTCCACATCCGCTTCGGCCGGCTGCCGCTGCCCCTGGCCTACACCGGCGACGACAGCACCCTGGCCGTCGGCTGCGACAACGGCAGCGTGCTGATCGTCGACACGGTCTCCGGCCTGCCGGTGCGCACCCTGCACGGGCACCGCGCCCGCGTGTACCTGGTGATGGCCGGGCGCCACAACGTGCTGGTGACCGCCGGCAGCGACGGCGAGCTGCGGATGTGGGACTCGGCCACCGGCGCCCAGCGCTGGGTGCGCGGCGACCACGCCGACTGGGTCTGGCCGGTCGTGGTCAGTCACGACGGGCACCTGGTCGCCACCTCCGACTCCAGCGGCGCCGTGCAGATCCTCGACGGCCTCGACGGCACCGTCCTGCACGTGCTGGGCGGCATGGAACCCCCGGTCTGGACGGCCGCCTTCTCCCCCGACGACCGGCTGCTGGCCTGCGGCGCCTCCGACGACACCGTGCGCCTGTGGGACACCCGCGACGGCCGCCTGGCCCAGGTGCTGATCGGGCACTCGGGATCGGTGTTCCGGCTGCAGTTCGACCCCAGCGGCGAATTCCTGGCCACCTCCGACGAACTCGGCGTGATCCGGATCTGGGAGAGCGCCACCGGCACCCTGGTGCACCTGCTCACCGGGCACACCCGCTCGGTCTACACGATGGACTTCAGCCCCTCCGGCGACCTGCTGGCCTCGGCCGACACCAGCGGCACCGTGCGCCTGTGGAGCCTGCCCTCGGGCCGCACCGCCGGGGTGGTGCAGGCGCACACGAGTTCGGTCTACCAGGTGCTGTTCTCACCCGACGGCCAGAACCTGCTCAGCCTCGACAGCAGCGGCGTGGTGCGGCTGTGGGCCGTGCACCCCGACCGCCCCGAACAGGGGCAGGCCGCCACCTTCCAGCACGAGCTGCGCGGGCACCGGGCTGCGGTCTGGCCCGGCGCGTTCTCCTCCGACGGCACCCAGCTGGCCACCGCCAGCAACGACGGCACCCTGCGCCTGTGGGACGTCGCCGAGGGCCAGAGCCGGCACACCCTGCACGGGCACGGGCGGCGCATCACCTCGATCAGCTTCAGCGCCGACTCCTCGCTGCTGGCCGCCTGCGGCAACGACGGCGTGGTGCGGCTGTGGGCCCCCGACACCGGGCGGCTCACCCGCACCCGCACCGGCAGCGGCGACACACTCGTCTCGTGCGTGTTCAGCCCGGCCGCCGACCTGCTCGCCGCCGCCAGCAACGACGGCGGCGTGCACCTGTTCGGCACCGGCGACGAGCAGGGCAGCACCCGCGAGCTCGACGTCGAGACCGACAACGTGTGGGCCGAGGCGTTCAGCCCCGACGGCACGGTGCTGGCCACCGCCAACGACGACGACACGGTGGGCCTGTGGTTCCACCGCACCGGCGCGCAGGGCCACACCCTGGCCGAGCACCGCGGCCGGGTGCGCTCCATCGGCTTCTCCCCCGACGGCCGGTCGCTGGTCACCGGGTGCGACGACCGCCGGGTGCGCCGCTGGGACGTCGCCGGCGGCGAGCTGCTCGAGACCCTCGAGGGCCACGACGACCGCGTCTACTCCGTCGTTCACAACGCCGACGGCAGCCTCCTGGCCAGCGCCAGCTGGGACGGCACGGTGCGGGTCTGGGACACCCGCAGCGACGTCTGCCTGCACCGCCTGCGCGGGCACGTCGGGCGGCTGTGGAGCGCGGCCTTCCACCCCGGCGCCGACCTGGTCGCGGCGGCCGGCGACGACGCGTCCGTCTCGCTGTGGGACGCCCGCACCGGCCGGCTCGTGAGCCGCCTGGGCGGGCACGTCGGCCGCATCTACGCGGTCACCTTCAACCACGACGGGACGCTCCTGTCCAGCGCGGGCGACGACGGCACGGTGCGCCTGTGGGACACCCGCGACCCGGCCCACGCCGCGCTGCGCATCACCCTGCTCGGCACCCCCGACGGCTGGGCCGCCCTGGCCCCCGACGGCCGCTACAAGATGGAAGGCTCGCTGCAGCAGGACTTCTGGTACTCGGTCGGGATGTGCCGCTTCGAGCCCGGCGAACTCGACGACTACCTCACCCAGGTCGTGCGCCGTCTGCCCGTCGAGGCGCCTTTCCCCTGAGGCACGGTAGAAAGACTCATGACTCTCGCGCGGTACCTGGCCGGGGCCACCCTCGCCCGCAGCGCCGACGCCGGGGCCGCGGTCGGGCTGGTGCTGCTGGCCCAGACCGCCCCCGGCGTCGGCAACCGGCCGCTGACCGGCGCCCTGCTCGTCACCGCCCAGACCGCCCCGCACCTGCTGGGCCCGCTTCTCGGCCGGCAGCTCGACCGCGCCCGCGACGCCCGGGTTCTCATCGCCGGGGCCTGCGCCGCCTACGGCCTCCTGCTGAGCCTGGCCGCGTTGCTGCTCGGCCGGGCCCCGCTCGGCCTCGTCATCGTCCTCGTGGCCCTGGCCGGGCCCCTCGGCCCCCTGCTGACCGGCGGTCTCAGTTCGCGGCTCTCGGCCATCGGCGCACAGAGCGGGGTCAATCAGCGGAGGGCCCAGGGCTGGGACTCCCTGAGCTACGGCATCGCCGGAACCGTGGGAACCGCTCTGGTGGCCGGACTCGCGAGCATCACCGGTGCCCGCGCGTCCATCATCGTGCTCGGCGGCTCGACCCTGGTGGCGGCGGTTCTGGTGGCCGGGCTGCCCCGCACCGAAACCCCCACCGGCCCGGCCTTCCCGGCCCGGGAGGCGGTGCGCCTGTTCACCCGGCCCGGCCCGCTGCGCCGGGTCATGCTGACCGTGCTGGCCGCGGCCTTCCCGGGCGGGGCGGTGGCGGTGATCGCGGTGGCGATGGCGGACGACCTGGGCGTCTCGGTGGACACCGCCGGGTTGCTCACGGCGGTCTTCGGTGCCGGTTACCTCACCGCGTCGCTCGCGATGATCGCCCGGCCGCTGCGCGGAGAGCCGGAACGGCTCGCCGCCCTCACGGTCTCGCTCGTCGGCGCCGGATTCGCGCTCTGCGCACTGGCTCCCGGCTATCCGCTGGCCGCCGTGGCGTTCTTCGTGCTGGGAGCCACCAACGCCCCCAACTTCACCGCGACCCTGGCCGCCCGCACGCTGTATTCACCCCCGCGGGCGCAGGGGCAGGTGTTCGTCACCATGGGCGCCCTGAAGATCGGGGCGTCCTCGGCCGGGGCCGCGGCCGCCGGGCTGTCTCTGGCCCTCGGCCCGCGCGTGCTCCTGCTCGCCGGGGCCGTCCTGATCCTGGCGACTGCGGCCGGGGTGACGCTCGAGCGGCGGCGGGCCCGCCAGGAAGAGCCCGCCATCGCCGGCTGAATCAGGCCCCGGTGTAGGTCTTCTCGATCGGAACCCGCACCGCGTTGCCCCACTCGGTCCACGAGCCGTCGTAGTTGCGCACCTTCTCGAAGCCGAGCAGATGCGTGAGCACGAACCAGGTGTGGCTCGAGCGCTCGCCGATGCGGCAGTAGGCGATCACGTCGTCCGTGGGCGAAAGGCCGATCTCCGCCTGGTAGATCGCCTCCAGCTCGGCCCGCGGCCGGAACCGGCCGTCCTCGGCGGCGGCCCGGGCCCAGGGCACGTTCGCGGCGCCCGGGATGTGACCGCCGCGCAGCACGCCCTCCTGCGGGAAGGCGGGCAGGTGCGTGGTCTCACCCGAGAACTCGGACGGGGAGCGGACATCCACGAGCGGCTGCCCGATGTGGTCGAGCACCTGCTCCTTGAACGCGCGGATCGTGGCGTCGTCACGCTCGACGGCCGGGTACGCGGCAGGCGCCCGCCCGGGCAGGTCGGTGGTCAGCTCGCGCTCCTCGGCGACCCAGGCCGAGCGGCCGCCGTCGAGCAGGCGCACGTCGGGGTGCCCGAACAGCGAGAAGACCCACAGGGCGTAGGCGGCCCACCAGTTGTTGCGGTCGCCGTAGATGACGACGGTGTCGTCGCGCGAGATGCCCTTGGCCGACAGCAGGGCGGCAAAACCCTCACCGGTCAGGTAGTCCCGGGTGACCTGGTCGTTGAGCTCGGAGTGCCAGTCGACCTTGACCGAGCCGGGGATGTGGCCGGTGTCGTAGAGCAGCACGTCCTCGTCGCTCTCGACCACCACCAGGCCCGGGGCGCCCAGGTTCTTGGCCAGCCAATCGGTGGTGACCAGGCGCTCGGGGTGGGCGTAGGCGGCAAGCTTCGGGTCGTCGTCATGGGGCAGGGCCATCGGTCGCTCTCCTGTGCACAGTCGGGGGATGTGATGCGGAGCCAGGGCCGGCACCACCGACGTTAACGAGAGCGGGACACAAAGACAACCATTCCGGTCGACTTTGTGGAATACCTGCGGTCGGCGGTTCCCCACCGGGCCCGTCACCCGACCGGACGGGGGACGCGTCGGTGACCGACGCGTCCCCCGTTCGGTTCGGCCGGTGGTTCAGGAGGCGTCGACCAGGAACGCGGTGGCCGCGTCGATCACGCGGGCCGGGTCGTCGACGCCACACAGCTCACGGCTGGAATGCATGGACAGGATGGGCATTCCGACGTCGACGGTGCGAATTCCCAGGCGGGTCGAGAGGATCGGGCCGACCGTGGAACCGCAGGGCATGGTGTTGCGCGAGACGAACACCTGGCTGGGCACATTCACCTCGGCGCAGGCGCGGTACCAGGCGGCGGCGCCGGGCGCGTCGGTGGCGTAGCGCTGGTTCGCGTTGACCTTGAGGGCCGGGCCGCCGTTGACGAACACCAGGTGGTCGGGCTCGTGGCGCTCGAGGTAGTTCGGGTGCGCGGCCTGGGTGACGTCGACCGACAGGCAGCGTGACAGCGCGAACGAGCGGTAGCGCTCCTCGAGGCCGCCGGCCAGGCGGGTGAGCACCTGCTCGAGCAGCGGGCCGGCCGCCCCGGTGGCCGAGTCGCTGCCGATCTCCTCGTGGTCGAACCCGACGAAGACCGGGATCGTGGACGGGTTCTGCCGCGCGGCCCGGATCAGCGCGGTCAGCCCGGAGTGCACGGACGCCTGGTTGTCGAGACGGGGACCGGCGAACAGCTCGTCGTCCTGACCCAGCGTGGCCGGGGCGGTCAGGTCGTGCACCGTGAGATCGTGCGCGGCAACGGCTTCGGCGTCGACCCCGGCCTGCCCGGCCAGGAAGCGGATCAGGTCGCCCTCGGCGGGCCGGCCCAGACCCCAGACCGGCAGCAGGTGACGCTGCGGGTCGAGCTTGAGACCCTCACTGTTGACCTGACGGTCGAGGTGCACCGCGAGCTGGGGCACGCGCAGCAGCGGACGGTCGACGTGCACCGGCACCACCGTGCCGTCGAGCAGGGCCAGCCGCCCGGCCAGGCCGAGGTCCCGGTCGAGCCACGAGTTCCACAGCGCCCCGCCGTAGACCTCGACGTTGGCCTGGCGCCAGCCGGCCGCGCCGCCGTCGGGGTGCGGCTTGACCTTCAGCGTCGGGGAGTCGGTGTGAGCCGCGAAGATCCGGAACGGGGCGCCGGGCGCGACGTTCTCACCGACGTACCAGGCCAGCACCGTGCCGTCGCGCACCAGGTAACGGCCGCCGGGCGCGGTGCCCCAGGGCTGCGACTCGACCTGCTCGGTGAAGCCCTCCGCGCCCAGACGGCGCACGACCTCGGCCACGGCGTGGTAGGGGCTGGGCGAGGCGGAGATGAAATCGGCTAGGTCCTGCGTGGTTTCATTCACTGCGTTCAAGTCCTCGTTCGGGTGGTGGTGCTGGTTGCCGAGAACTCTATCGGCGGGAGTGCTTCAGGACGCGGGTGGAACCGGAGATGCGGATGCGCTCCCTGGCGCCTGTGATGATCAGCTCAAAACATCCGATTCGTTACCTGCCGGTTGCGGGCACGTTTGTCCGCTTGGTCCGTTGATCATCGTGCGGGTGTGTTCCCGTTTCATGTCCGACGGTTCACTGCAGGAGAGATACGTGGTCTTCAAGAAGATGCTGGGCGCCCTCGGAATCGGCGGCCCGAGCGTCGACACGGTGCTGTCGCAGCCCGGCACGCAGCCGGGTGGGGTGCTGACCGGCCAGGTCAACCTCGTCGGGGGTGGCGGTGACGTGGAGATCGAGCACGTCTCCCTCGGGCTGATCACCCGGATGGAGAGAGGCGACAACGACCACGCGGTCGGCGAGTTCCACCGGGTCACGGTCAGCGGGCCGCTCAAGCTGGCCGAGGGGCAGCAGCTCTCGCTCCCGTTCCAGATCACCATGCCGTGGGAGACCCCGATCACCACGGTCTACAACCAGCAGCTGCACGGCATGGTCATGGGCGTGCGCACCGAGGTGGCGATCGCGCGGGCGGTCGACAAGGGCGACCTCGACCCGGTGCAGGTGCACCCGCTGCCGGTGCAGCAGCGCATTCTCGACGCGTTCGCCCAGCTGGGCTTCGTGTTCAAGTCCGCCGACCTGGAGTTCGGCCGGCTCGCCGGGGTCCCGCAGAGCCTGCCGTTCTACCAGGAGATCGAGTACTACCCGGCCCAGCGGTACGCGCACGCGGTGCGCGAGGTCGAGCTGACCTTCGTCACCACGCCGCACTCGGTCGAGGTGGTGCTGGAGTTCGACAAGCGCGGCGGCCTGTTCCGGCCCGGGCACGACAGCTACGGCCGCTACTCGGTGTCGCACGCCGACGCCGAGAGCACCGACTGGGCGCAGGTCGTCGACGGCTGGGTGCAGCAGGCGATCAGCCGGCGGCAGTCGGCGTTCGGGCCGGGCATGCAGCAGGGTTACGGCCACCCGGGCCAGGGCGGTTACGGCCAGCCGGGCTTCGCCCAGCCGGGTTACGGGCAGCCCGGCTACGGGCAGCAGGCCGGTTTCGGGCAGCAGGGCAGCTACGCCGGCGGGCACCACTCCGGGGGCGGCATCGGCATGGGCGGCATGGCGATGGGTGTCGTCGGTGGTCTGGCCGCCGGTTACGTGGCCGGTGAGGTCATGGACGAGGTCTTCGGTGGCGACGAGGAAGAGGTCGAGGCCGGCGACGACGGTGGCGGCGAGGACGAGGAGTGATCCGTCCGGCTGCCGATGCATCCGGCTGAGCAGGTCTGAGGGCGCCGCGCTCGCCTGATCCCCGGGCGGCGCGAGTGCCCGATCACGCACGAGGGGGCACCCGGCCACGGCCCGGCGCCCCCTCGTCCGGCGCTTCGCCACCTCTGGCGCCACTTCCGCCGGAGGTCTCGACTTCGGCCGGAGGTCTCGACTTCGGCCGGAGGTCTCGACTTCGGCCGGAGGTCTCGACTTCCGCCGGAGGTCTCGACTTCCGCCGGAGGTCTCGACGGGCGGGGGCACGGGGCACCACCCGTTCAGGCCGTCACTCTGAGCGCCCACTCGGGTGCACCGTGTGTCCGGGAGTGCGGCAAACGCACGTCCGACCTTGACCGCGATCATGGTCGCACCGCAGTGTCGTCAGTGATGTACACCTTGTCCTCGCCCACCGTGCTCGCCACGGACGCCGCCGCCCACCCCGGAGCCGTTCAGGTTCTGCGGGCCCTCAGCAGCGCCTTCCGCATCTCCCAGGACGGCGCCTACGCCCTGGCCCAGGCCTGGCACGACCGTGACGAGGACGCCACCGGCGTCGCCTGGGGCATGGTCGAACTGCTCGACCTGAACTCCCCCACGATGCCCGAGACGCTGCGCATCGCCGGGGCCGCCGCCGCCCAGGACGGCAACGGCCTGGACGCGAACCAGATCGCCGGCGGCCGCTTCGGCACCGCCTCGCAGGTCGCGGCCCTGGTCGCGGCCGAGGCCACGGTCTGGCCGGACACCCCCGTCGCCACCGTGCCCGCCGCCGGGCCGGTGCCCGCGTCGGCGGCGGTGGCGGCCGCGTCCGTCGCCGCGTACTGGGCCTCGCCCGACCTCGACCTCGAGCACGTGCGCACCCTGCGGGCCCCGTTCAACACCGTGGCCCTGGGCCGGTCGGAACTCTTCGAGGGCGGGCACTCGGTCTACGGACCGCGCAGCGCCGCGGTGTCGGAACTCGTCGAGCGGGTGCGGGGTCTCGAGGTCACGCCCGAGCAGCTGGCCGCGGTCACCTGGCCGGCCGGGGTGTGGTCGCGGGCGATGCACGAGGCCGCCTGGGCCTGCCTGCGCGAGGGCCGCCTGCGGTTCCAGATGCGCGCCGTGCTCGACGTGACGCTGGAGTTCGTGATCGCCTATCCCGGTCTCACCCCGGCCGGGGTGCGCTGCTGCCTGCCCGCCCTGCACGCCATGGCCGTGCACCGGCTCGTGGGTGACGTGCTCGACGAGAAGTCCCTCGGCGAACTGGCCCTGGCCGAGTTCGGCTAGGCGCGCGCCAGGTTCGGCGGGACCTGCGTTCATCGCTCCCGCGGAACCTGCTCGATCCGCGTCCATCCGCGCCAGCCCCGCTTCTCCAGGTCGGCCAGGATCCGCAGCGACAGCGGCGACGACTGGGCCATCAACGCGTCCATCAGCTGCACGAACGGATCGTCGAGCCCCTGCAGGTCCGCGGTCCCCGTCGCCAGCGCCCGCGACATCAGCCGGTCCAGCACCTCGGCGATCCCGGCCACCCGCGGATCCTGCGGCGACCAGTCCATCGCCTCGCTCAGCAGCCGGTAGAGCAGCACCATGTCCGGGTCGTCGAGCTCGGCCTGCTTGCCCCGCATCATCGCCTCGATCTGGTCGGGCACCTGCGCGGCCATCAGGATCCAGGCCGGGCGCTCCAGGTCGATGTAGCGCTCGTTGACCCCGAGCTCGCGCAGCCGGTCGAGGTAGTCGACCACGCAGGCCGGCAGGGCCAGGTGCTCCCCCGCCGCCAGCCGCGCGATCCGCGTGCGATTGCCCTGCAGGCGCCGGATCTCGGCCCGCAGCTCCTTGTCGATCTCCCCGACGCCCCGCGCGAACCCGGACTCGTCGGCGTCGAGCAGCTCCTGCACCCGGGCCAGCGGAACCCCCGCGTCGGCCAGGGTGCGGATGCGGATCAGGCGCACGACGGCGGCCGCGTCGTACGTGCGGTAGCCGGAACCGTCGCGTGACGGTTCCGGCAGCAGCCCGATCTGGTGGTAGTGCCGCACCGCTCGCACCGTTACCCCGGCGTGCCGGGCGAGCTGGCTGATCGTGATCATCCGGACAGATTGCCCTATGCGATGCGACGGCGGTAGGCACGCGCCGCGAGGGCCCAGGCCAGCACCAGCACCCCGACGCACCAGGCGAGGGCGACCCAGATGTCGTTCCCGGCCGGCTGCCCGCCGAACAGGGCCCGCAGGGTGTCGACGATCGAGGTGACGGGCTGGTTCTCGGCGAAGGCCCGCAGCGGGCCGGGCATTCCGCCGGTCGGCACGAAGGCCGAGCTGATGAAGGGCAGGAAGATCAGGGGGAAGGCGAAGGCGCTGGCTCCGTCGACCGAGCGGGCGGCGAGCCCGGGGATGACGGCGATCCAGGTGACGGCCAGGGTGAACAGCCCCACGATGCCGGTGACGGCCAGCCAGTCGAGCACGCTCGCGCCGGTCCGGAACCCGATGAGCAGGGCCACGAGCACCACCAGCACGAGCGAGGCCAGGTTCGCGACCATCGAGGTGAGCACGTGGGCCCACAGTACCGCCGAGCGGGAGATCGGCATCGACTGGAACCGCTCGAAAATGCCTTCACTGGAGTCGGTGTAGAGCCGGACCGCGGTGTAGGCGACTCCCGAGGCGATGGTGATGAGCAGGATGCCCGGCAGCATGTAGTCGACGTACTTCACGTCGCCGGTGTCGATGGCCCCGCCGAAGACGTAGACGAACATCAGCATGATCGCGATCGGGGTGACCGCCGTGGTGACGATGCTGTCGAGGCTGCGGGTGATGTGCTTGAGCGAGCGTCCGGTCAGGATCGCGGTCTCGGCGAAAAACATTACTTCTCCTCGGAGGTCGACGCGGACGTGATGGCCAGGAAGACGTCAGTCAGGCTGGGCTGCTTCTCGACGTACTCGACCTTGGCCGGCGGCAGCAGCTGCTTGAGCTCGGCCAGCGTGCCGTCGACGATGATGCGGCCGGAGTGCAGGATCGCGATCCGGTCGGCCAGGGCCTCGGCCTCCTCCAGGTACTGGGTGGTGAGCAGAACCGTGGTGCCCTGCGCGGCCAGCTCTTTCACCGCGCCCCAGACCTCGATGCGGCCCTGCGGGTCGAGGCCGGTGGTGGGCTCGTCGAGGAAGATGACGGGCGGTTCGCCGATCAGGCTCATCGCGATGTCGAGGCGGCGGCGCATGCCACCCGAGTAGGTGGCGACGCGACGCCTGGCAGCCTCGGTGAGCCCGAAACGGGCCAGCAGCTCGTCGGCGACCTCTCTCGCGCGGGGAACCCGCCGCAGCCGGGCCACGAGCACCAGGTTCTCGCGGCCGTCGAGCACCTCGTCGACGGCCGCGAACTGGCCGGTGAGGCTGATCGAGCGGCGCACGTCCTGCGGGTGGGTGGCGACGTCGAACCCGTCGACCAGTGCGGTTCCCGCGTCCGCCCGCATCAGGGTGGACAGGATCCTCACCGCGGTCGTCTTGCCCGCACCGTTCGAGCCGAGCAGCGCGAACACACTGCCGCGCCGCACCTGCAGGTCCACGCCCCGCAGCACCTCGTGGTCCCTGAACGCCTTGCGCAACCCCCGCACCTCGATCGCGAGGTCCGGTTCCTGTCGTGTCGTCATCTCGTCCTCCGCTGTTCCCGGCTGGTGATCACCAGGTTGGAGGGTTGACCCTGCGTCAAGGTCAAGTGCTTGCGGACGCTGCGGTCACCACAGTTCCCGAACGCACCTTTCGATCATCTGTGAAGGTCGGGTCATTCCCGGGTTACCGGCCAGAACTCCCCTAGGGTCGGGCGTCCGCGAACCGCCCCGACCCAGGACTCTTACGTGAAGACGAAACTATCCGCACACCAACCATTTCCCCGACGCCTGGCCGGCGCCCTGATCGCCTCCGCCGTGGTGCTGACCACGGCCTGCAGCGGATCCAGCTCGGGGAGCACGGCTTCCACGAGCGAGGCCGCCACCGCGGCCGTCACGAAGCACGACGTGGCCTCGGTCGTCGCGGCGGCCGAGGCATTCTCGGCCTCGCTCACCGATGACCAGAAGACCACCGCGCTCGTCGACATGACCGCTGAGAACGCGCAGGCCTGGTCGAATCTGCCCTGCGGCCAGAGCTGCCGGGGTGGTTTGGCGTTCGCCGACCTCGAGGACAGCCAGCTCGCCCTGGCCAAGACCCTGCTGCAGACCGCGCTCGGCAGTGGCGACACCGGTTACGCCCGGGTCGAGGACCTGTGGGCGGCCGACGACGAGCTGAACGCGTTGCAGGAGAGCGGTGAGGGCGGCGGCCCGGGCAGCAACGGGGGCACGAATGGTGACGCGATGCCGAGCGGCATGCCCACCGACATGCCCAGCGGTGGGGTGATGCCCAGCGGCGCACCGGGCGGCGGCATGCCCAGTGGCGGCACGATGCCGAGTGGTGGGGCGATGCCGAGCAGGGACGCAGCGGGAGGCTCCGGGGGTGCGGGTGGCGGTCTCGGGGGTTACGGCAACGGACTGTACGACCTGGCCCTGCTCGGAACGCCCAGCACCGACGGCACCTGGATGCTGCACTTCGGCGGCCACCATCTCGCGGTCAACTTCACGTACAAGAACGGCGAGGTGTCCGGCGCCAGCCCGTATTTCGTCGGCGTCGAGCCCACTACGTGGACCGACGACGACGGCACCGAATACGCACCACTCGAGGCGATGCAGCAGGCCGTGGCCGCGCTCGGCACCAGCCTGACCGCCGCGCAGAAGAAGACGGCCAAGCTCGGCCAGTCCTTCAGCGACGTGCTGCTCGGCCCCGGTGAGGACGGAAACTTCCCCGCGACCAAGCAGGGCATCCCGGTGAGCGAGCTCAGCGACGAGCAGAAGCAACTGGTGCTCACGGCCATGAAACAGTGGGTCGGCGTGGCCGACGACGACACCGCCGAGGCCATGACGAAGACCTACGAGGACGAGCTCGACGAGACCTACGTCGGCTGGTCGGGCGGCGTCGAGATGACCGCGCACGCCAACTATCTGCGCATCGACGGCCCGAGTGTGTGGATCGAGTTCGTCTGCCAGAACGGCGTCGTGATCAGCGACCAGATCCATTACCACACCGTCTGGCGCGACCACACCCGCGACTACGGCGGTGAGTTCTCCTCCTGATGAGCCGGTCCCTCGTACGCGTTCTCGCCGGCGGCCTGCTGGGCCTCGTCGCTCTCGTGAGCAGCCTGGTGCTGACGAGCACCCAGCCGGCCTCGGCCCACCCCATGCCCCGCTCGATCGTGGCGCTCGACGTCGGTGACAGCTCGATCACCGCCGACCTCCAGATCCCCGTGAACGACCTGGCCCTGGCCAGCGGCATCGACCTGACCGGTGACGACGCCGACGCGGTGCTGACCGGGCAGGCCGGCGACCTGAAAAACTATCTGGCCGAGCACGTCCAGCCGGTCAGCACCACCGGAACCCCCTGGACCGTCGCCGTCGGCACGGTCGCGCTGAGCGAGGCCGAGCAGACCGGCAGCGGCACCTACCGCGAGATCACCGCCCGGGCCGAGCTCACCCCGGCGGCCGGGGAGAGCCTGCGACAGTTCACGTTCCGCCTCGACCCCGTGATCCACCAGGTCGCCACGCACACCGTGCTGGTGACGGCGAAGGACGCTGGTGACGACCAGGCGCGCGAGGTCGCCACCGTCAGCATCGACGCGACGACCATGACTGTCGCACCGCTCACGATCGACCTGGACGACACCTCGGCCTGGATCGGTTTCACCGGCATGGTCAGCCTCGGCGCCCACCACATTCTCGAGGGCACCGACCACCTGCTGTTCCTGCTCGTGCTCCTGCTGCCCGCGCCGGTGCTGGCGTCGGCGGGTCGCTGGTCGGGTGCGGCCCCACCCAGCACCGCCCTGGCCCGGACAGCCCGTATCACGCTGGCTTTCACGATAGGACACTCGGCCACGCTGGCGATCAGCGCGCTGACCCGCGTCGAGATCCCGGCCCAGCCGATCGAGGCGCTCATCGCGGTGAGCATCCTGATCGGTGCGCTCAACGCCGTACGCCCGCTCTTCCCGGGCCGGGAAGCGCTGGTGGCAGCCGGTTTCGGACTCATCCACGGCATGGCCTTCTCATTCACCCTGGCCGAGATGAACCTGACCACGGGCCGGCTGGTGCTCAGCCTGCTCGGGTTCAACCTGGGCATCGAGGCGATGCAGCTGCTGGTGGTCGCCGTGATGCTGCCGTCGCTGATCGTGCTGAGCCGCACGTCCTGGTACCGCCCCGTCCAGATGAGCGGCGCCGCGGTCGCCGGCGTCGCTGCCACCGGCTGGCTCATCGATCGCATCGGCATCGGCAACGCCGTGGCCCGCACCGCCGACCTCCTGGGTACCCAGGGCTGGTGGGTCGCGGGTGGCCTGGCCGTCCTCGCTGCCGCGTCACATCTGTCGCGACGCCGCGCGGTGGCACAGCAACAGGCTTGAGGACGCACCGGTCACCCCACCAGACCTCTCACCTTCGGGGCTCGAGGACGCGCCCGTCACCCCACCAGACCTCTCACCTTCAGGGCTTAAGGACGCGCCCGTCACCTCACCAGCCTCTCCTCACCTTTGAGCGGCGACGAGCAGAAACACCCCCTATACCCAATGGGTATAGGGGGTGTTTCTGCTCCGGGGCCGGTGATGGGGCCGGTGATGGGGCCGGTGATGGGGCCGGTGATGGGGCCGGTGATGGGGCCGGTGATGGGGCCGGTGATGGAACAAGGATCAGGGCAGCAACCGAGGCCGGGAGCCGGGGCCGGAGCCGGGACCAGGACCGAAGGCCGGCAACCCGGGGCAGAGGGCGCGACAGGGTCGGAGCAGGGTCGGAGCAGGGTCGGAGCAGGGTCGGAGCAGGGTCGGGAATCCACGCCCCGGACTCACGGGGCGGAGCCAGCGCCGGGCACCGGGAGCTGGGACCGGCGACACCGAGCCGGTACCGGCGGTCGGGAACCGGTGGGGGCGCCGCCGCGTCCCACATTCTGCCGACCCCGACCGGGCCACGGAACACGAAAGGTGCCAGCGTGCTGAGACACGTCTTCCTCCTCGCGCCCGTCCTGCTGCTCACCGCCTGCGCGGGCACGACCGGGAGCTCGGCCTCGTGCGCGTTCGCGGTGGAGTACGAGGGCCGGATCTACACCGGGGAGCAGCGGATCGACCCGGATCTGGTCGGCGCGAGCCTGGGCGTGCACCAGATGCCGGCCTGCAACGACACCGGTGGGAGCGAGCCGGCCCCCGGCGATCCCTCGCCCGGCGACGTGGAGATCTTCCGGGTCGAGGGATTCGACCCGCGCCATGTGGTCTACGCCCAGATCGTGGGCGCGGACGCGGAGCCCGAGGGACGCCGTCTTTCCGTCGGGAAGGACGAGATGCCCGCCGATGTCTGGTCCAGCCTGCAGGCCGATACCGGCGTCTGAAGCTCTCGACCGGCGGTACTTTTCGGTAGTCCCTACGGTGATGGACGTCCCGCACACGGCACGAACGCGAGGGGGTCCACGTGGACATGCGCTACGTCGAGTTCATCCAGGCCGACCCCTTCTTCTACGACCGGCTCCGCACCGACCGCACCCACCCCGCCACCACCGATTACCGCATCGCGCAGAACGTGGACTGGGCCGGCTGGGAGCAGAACACCCGCGACGGCTGGCACGGCGTGTTCCCCCGCGACCTCGAACTGCCCGAACAAGGCTGGAAGGTGCACGTCTCGGCCACCCTCGAGAATGCCCAGTGCGTGCTGGATCTCGTCTCCGGACACTGCGGGCGGCAGCGGGTACCGTTCAAGTACCGGGCCACCCGCACCGACCTGCTGCGCATCAACCTGAAGTACGCCGACCGGGGCACGAGCGGCAAGTTCGTCACCGTCTATCCGGCCACCGAGCAGGCCTGCGCAGAGGTACTGAACGATCTCGACGCGCTGGTCGGCGGGATGGACGGACCCTACGTGCTCAGCGACCTGCGCTGGAACCAGGGGCCGGTCTACCTGCGGTACGGCGGTTTCCGGGCGCTGGACGTACGTGACGAGCACGATCAGCTGGTGCCCGCGATCCGGCGTCCCGACGGTGAACTCGTGCCCGACCGCCGCACCCCGTCCTTCGCACCGCCCGCCTGGGTGCCACTACCGGCGTTCGTCACCACGGCCCGCGAGCGCCTGAATGCCGACGACAGCGAGGCTTTCGGCTACCGGGTGCGCGAGGCGCTGCACTTCAGCAACGGTGGGGGCGTGTACCTGGCCGAGCGACTGCGCGATGCGGCGACGGTGGTGCTGAAGGAGGCCCGTCCGCACGCGGGGCTCTCTCCCGACGGCCGTGACGCGGTGGAGCGACTGCAGTGCGAACGTGAGCAGCTCGAGCGGCTGCGGGGCGTGCCTTCGATCGTGGGTGTGCTGGGCGGGTTCGAGCACTCGGGTCACCATTTCCTGGTGCTGGAACACGTCGGGGGACGTTCGCTGAACCGGGAGATCGCGGCCCGTCACCCGATGGTCCGGGCCGGGGCGAGCACGCACGACCGCGACGAGTACCGCGCCTGGGCCCTCGGGGTGCTGGAACAGATCGAGGCCGGGATACGGGCCGTGCACGAGCACGGTCAGGTGCACGGCGATCTGCACCCGGGCAACGTGCTCGTGACCCCGGACGGCACCGTGCGTTTCGTCGATCTGGAGTTGTCGTACGCACAGGACGCCCCCGCGCCGTCCGCGGGTGGAGCCCCCGGGTTCACCCCTCCGGACGGGCGCACCGGCGTGGCCGCCGACCTGTACTCGCTGGCCTGCCTGAAGATCGCGCTGTTCATCCCGCTCACCCCGCTGCTGGCCCTGGACCACCGCACGGCCCGGCGCCTGATCGACGAGGCCGTGCGCCGGTTCGGGCTCGACATCGGTTTCGGGGCCGAGGTCCTCGCCCGTCTCGAGGCACCTCGGACCGGCGGCGCACCCGCCGGCGAAAGAACGCAGCAGGCCGAGGAACTGGCCCGGACCTGGCCGGTCGACACCGCCGACGGGGTGCAGCAACTGAGAACGGCCATCGTGCGCGGCCTTCACGAGAGCCTCGACCTGAGCCGGGCCGATCGCGTGTTCCCCGGCGACGTCCGCCAGTTCACCCACGACGCACTCTCGATCGCCCACGGCGCGTGCGGCGTCCTGCCGGCGCTGCACGAGCCCGGCGAGAGCTCACACCGGGCCGACGCCGTGCTCGACTGGGTGAGCGCCGCCCTGCACCGGGCGCCTCGCACCCAGCCGGGTCTGCTCGACGGCATCACCGGGATCGCCCGCACCTTCAGCCGGTTCGGCCGGGTCGACGAGGCCGCCCGGCTCACCGCGGAGATCGAGCGCCTGCCCTTCGAGCAGCTCCCGGGCGACCTGTACGGCGGCCTGGTGGGCATCGGCCTCGACCGGCTCGACGAGGACCCGGACGGCGCCGCGATCACCGAGATCCGCCGGGTGCTGCGCGATCGCACCGGTGAACTCGGCCGCCACATCCGCTCGGTCAAGGGTGTGACGCGGGCGGCCCGGGACCGGGGCGGCCTGCTGCGCGGTGCGACCGGCGCGGCCCTGTTCTGGCTGCGCTGCTACGAGACCTACCATCAGGCCGAGGATCTCGACCGGGCCCGCCGCGCGCTCGCCGTCGACCTGTCCGCCTGCACAGAACGTCCGGACGGCTCGCTGCAGCTCGACGAAGACCGCCGCTCCCTGCCGTATCTCGGCTCCGGCTCGATCGGCGTGGCGCTGGTCGCGATGCGCCTGCTCGAGCACCTCGACGACGAAGACCTGCGCCGGGCCGTGCGCCGGGTGATCCGGGTGACGCGGGCCGGATACACCGCTCAGTCGGGTCTTCTCAACGGCCGCGCCGGGTTCGTGCTCTTCCTCACCGCCGTGCAGCGTTCCCCGTTCGCCGACGCGGTCAGCCGCGCCGACCTGATCCGGCACACCCGCGACCTCGGCCTCTACGCCCTGGTGCACGGCACCGGCCTCCACTTTCCCGGCGAGCAGATCCTGCGGGCCTCGACCGACTGGGCCAGCGGCTCGGCCGGCGTTCTCACCGCCCTCGACGCCTACGCCCACGTGGTGCACGGCACGGCGCCCGCCCCCACACCCCCGATACCGGGCCTCTTCCCGGGAACCGGCACCGTTCGTCCACCGGAAGGAGCCCTGGACCTCAGATCACACCAGCCCGAACCCACGCCCAGCACCTGAGAGGACCACGATGAACCAGATTCTCGACCTTCAGACCCTCACACCCGACGAGCAGCCCGAGGATCTGAGCCTGCTCAACCTCTGCGGCCAGCCCAGCACCGCGAGCCTCCTGCTGTGCGGATGACCTGACGCGGGTCCGGGCGTGATCGCGAGCAGGGCGCCGCCCCGGTTCGCGATCACGCCCACCACCCACGAGCCGACCATCCGGATTGCTTAGCCGACCATCTGGTCGGTAGCCTGATGGCACGAGGAACTCCGGACCCCTGCGCGACCAGCGCTGCCGGAGTCGAGTGAGACATGATCACGCCGCACATCCGCGCCGCAACGATCACCGAGGCACGTGAGGTCGCCGACCTCTTCGCCCGCGCCTACGAACACGACCCGGTCTGGGCCGCTCTGGCCCCACGCGCCGACCGACGCACCCGCACGATCCGGCGGGTGATGCGCGCCGAGCTGCTCCGCGGCGGCGTCCGCACGCTCGACGTGGCGACCGACCCCGAAACCGGCCGGATCATCGGCGCTCTCAGCTACGAAGCACCGCGCCACCGAACCCCGGCCCACTGGTGGGACCGGTTCACGGCCCATCTGCCCGGTTGCATCGGCCGGGCTCTGCGCCATGACCTCACCGTGCGGAATCTGCGGCCGAGCGAGCCGCACTGGTACCTGCACGACATCGCCGCCGATCCCGGACATCGCGGGCAGGGCATCGGCTCGGCGCTGCTGAGGCACCGGCTCGGCCTGATCGACCAGGCTCCGACGCCTGCGGCGCTGCAGGCGACGACCACGGCGAGTGCCCGCCTCTACGGTCGGTACGGCTTCGCGGAGGTCGCCCCGATCCACGATCTGCCGGGTGTCACCTCGTTCGCCCTGACCAGACCGGCCAGACCGGCCAGACCGGCCGCACCGCCCGGGCCGGGCCGGTCTCAGTCGCAGAACCAGCCGGGCGGGGTCTGCCCCGAGAAGATCAGCAGGGACTCGATTCTCGCGAACCAGTCGTCGGCCGACAGGCAGCCGTCGGCGACCTGACGGGTCAGGTCCAGCATCTCCGGGGTCGCCACGTACTCGCGATGCGAACCGTCGAGCAGGTTAAGCGTCAACCACCCAGTGTCTGCGCTCATGACCCGACAGTAATCACGAGGTAGCTCGGCGTACAACCAGGACGGGCGGCAATGGGCCGAACACCCCAGCCCTCACCGGGCCAGGGTCTGACGGGGATGCACCCCGAACCGCTGCCGGTAGACCACCGCGAACCGGCCCGGATGGGTGAACCCCCAGCGCCGGGCCACATCGGCCACGGTGTCGAAGGCCGGGTCGGCGGCCTCGAGGTCACGGTGGGCCCGGTCGAGGCGAGTGCTGCGCAGGTATGCCATCGGGGTGCAGCCGTGGTGCCGGGCGAACGCGATCTGCAGGGCCCGGGCGCTGATGCCGGCCGCCCCGGCGATCTGGGCCAGGGTCAGCGGCTCGGCGGCGTGCGCCTGCATGTGGGCCACCGCGCGGCGCAGGGTCGCGGGGCCGGCGTGCCCGCCGCCGGGCTGGTAGTGGCTGGTCATGATGCTGTTGGGGAACACGCTCAGGGCGGCCGTGGTGAGGGTGCGCACCAGGTGGGCCCGCACCAGGGGGCTGGCCAGGCCTGAGCGGGCGGCCGAGGCCTCGGCCCAGGTCATGCGCATGAGCTGGGCCCAGTAGCGGGAGGACGCGTCGTCGACCGGGACGTTGTCGAGGAACCGGACGCCGGTGCCCGCCGAGTCGGTCAGGGCGGCCGCCGCCTCGGCGATGCTCGCCAGCGGCAGGTGCAGCGTGGTGAACGTGGAGTTCGGGGTCCAGGTGGCCCGGGTGGCCTGGGCCGTGTCACTGCGCCAGACCTCGCCCGGGCCGAGCCGGACGTCGGGCCGGCCGGCCCGGGCCTGGCTCATCGAGCCGTCACTGACCAGCACCGTCGCGAACGTGGCGAGCGGCTCGGACACCGAGCGGCCGGTGAAGCCCCAGCGCTGCACGCCGCAGGCCAGTTCCCCGGCCTCGGCCCGCACGACGCGGAACTGGAAGTCCTCGTCGACCGCGTCCAGGTCGAGCCGGGTGCGGGCGAAGATCCGCCCGATGAGCTGGCCCGCCACCTCCGGCCGGTCGGTGACCACCGACGATGTCCGCACGGGCCCGTCCTCTGCCGCCGCCACAGACGCTCCCCCCGCCTCGTCCTGACGAAGAGTCACCCTACAACTACGGACAGATGACGAAAGAGGGAATCCGAAAGCGAAGGTCCGGGAGCCGCGGCTGGATAGGAGGCGATTCGGGCGGGTACCAAGGAAGTACCCGCGCACCCCCTGGGCGGGTGTGAACCTGCTGAGCCGCACTGTCCGGAACCCCCTCCGCCGGGACAGTGCGGCTCGGCAGCACCTCGTCCGCTTCAGGACGCGGGGGTCAACCCGCGCAGCGCGTCGGCGACGGTCTGCGGGACCGGCTTGCCGAGCATCCGGCAGGCGGTCACGTCCTGCGCGGCGAACGCGACCTGGGCGAAGCGGGTGGCCCCGTCGGTCTCCGTGGTGTCGCCGGGCTCGGCCGTGGTGTCGCTGACGGCGGTGCGCCGCCCGTCGGCGGTGGCGATGGCCGTGCTGTGGTGGCCCAGGGTGTCGCCACCGTGGCCCCACACCGGACCGCAGGCCGACTCGATCTCGAAGATCCCCAGACCGTAGCCGCCGCGGATCGGGTAGTCCGCCGGCACGTCCACCGTCTGCTTCATCTGGTTGAGCTGCTTCTGCGAGAACAGCTTTCCGCTCAGCACGGCGGAGAAGAACGTCGCGGTGTCGTCGGCGTCGGACACCACGGCACCGGCCGCACCGCCCCAGCCGCCGATCGGCCAGGCCGAGGTGTCGGTGTAGGTCGGCCGCTCGCCGGTGAAGCCCACCGCATAGCCGTGGGCGTAGCCCTTGCCCGTGTTCGTGGCGTACGGGTCGGCGAAGTAGGTGTGCCGCAGCCCGAGCGGGGCCACGATCCGCTGCTGCACCAGCTGCGCCAGGCTCTTGCCGGTCTGCTTCTGCAGGATCAGGCCGATCAGCGTGTAGTTCGTGTTCGAGTAGTTCCAGCTGGTGCCGGGGGCGAAGTCCGGGTCGTGCGAGAACGCCACGTCGAGCAGCTCCTGCTCGGTGAACACGTGCTCCGGCTCGCTGGTGAGCCGGGCGAAGAACGCTTCGTCGCCGGTGTAGCTGAACAGGCCGCTGGTGTGGTTGAGCAGCATCCGCACGGTGATGTTCGCGCCGTTCGGCACCACCCCCGGCAGGTACTTCTGCACCGGCTGGTCGAGCCCGACCCTGCCCTGGTCGACCAACTGCAGCGTCAGCGTGGACATGAACGTCTTGGTGTTGCTGCCGATCTCGAACTGGTCGCCGGCCCGGAGCTTGCGGCCGGTGCTGATGTCGGCCAGCCCGGCGGTGGTGGTGGACACGCGGCGGCCGTTGTCGATGCGGGCCAGGTAGCCGGGGGCGCCGGTGCCGAGGACGTGCTTCGACACCTCGCGCATCGTGACGTCGTCAGGACTCTGTGCGGCGTGGGCGGACGCGGTGCCTGCGCCGGCGACCACGCCGGACCCGGCCAGCACGGCGGAGGCGATGACCAGCGCCTGCGTGCGGCGGGCCCGGACGGTCGGTGCGGCAGTCGTTGTCGTCATGGGGAAGAGCCTGCCGACATCACGCCCGCCGTTCACTCCTGCCCACTGCCGAGCCGGACGGGGGCCACCTGCACCCGGTCAGGTAGTGCAGGCACTACCCGACCGGATGAGACCTGGGCCCTGTCCTAGACGGCACGGCGCGAACGCCAGCTGTGCTCAGGCTCGTAACCCAGCACCCGGCGGGCCTTCTCGATCGAGAGCAGCGTGTCGTTCTCCCCCACCTCACCACGCACCTCGACCGAGGGGAACTCCTGGGCCAGCAGCTCCCGGTTGGGCCGCGACATCACGGTGTCCGCGTTCGCGATGATGAAGACATCGGCCCCGGTCGCCTCGTGGGCCAGGGCCCTGCGCACCGCCTGCGCACCGTCACGGGCGTCGATGTAGCCCCACAGGTTCCAGCGCCGCAGGGCGGGATCCTCGTCGTACGAGGGGAAGTCGTCGTAGTCGGCCGGTGCCATCACGTTCGAGAAGCGCAGCCCGATCATCTTCAGCTCCGGGTCCCAGCGGCACAGCTGCCGGGCCATCTCCTCCTCCAGCGTCTTGACCAGCGAATAGGTGCTGGACGGACGCGGGGTGTAGTTCTCGTCGACCGGCACGTAGGGCGGTGGCTCGCTGAAGGGCAGACCGAGAACGGTCTCGCTGGAGGCCCACACGATGTTCTTCACCCCGGCCCGCCGCGCCGCCGAGACCACGGTGTGGCTGACGTTCATGTTGTTCGCGAACGTGGCGTGATCACCCATGACCCCGGGCGCCGGAACCGCCGCCAGGTGCACCAGCGCGTCCACCCGGTCGAAGCGCTCCTCCACCCCCAGCATCGCGTCGAGCACCTGGCCGTGGTCGGTGAGGTCGATCGGCACGAACACGACGCCCTCCGCCAGGCTCGGCGGCCGGACCCGGTCGAACACCACCACGTCCCACCCGTGCGCGGCCAGATCCGCCACCACCACCCGGCCCAGCTTGCCCGCACCACCGGTCACCACGACTCGTGCCATGAACACGCCTCCTCATCGATGAGTTCACCCCTCACCCAACGCCACCGGGCGCCCCCTGTCGAACGCGACCACCACGTCCACCATCAGGAGAACGCCATGGACCGAACCCGTCAGCCCTCTCGAGCGCCCGCAGCTGACGCTGGTCGGCCATCGCCCGGTGCGACGTCTCGACCAGCTCCGCGACCCCGTCCCGGTCCGGCTCCCGGTTGCCCGGGCCAGGTCGAGCGCCTGCCCGGCCGGGAGCGCCGCCTCCGGGGTGAGTGATGAGATCCGGCTCTATGCGTCATGCAATATTTCGCATACTGTCTACCGCATGCCGGTCCCCACCACGAACGCCGCTCCCCCGCGGGAGCTGCTGCGCGACCGGGCGCTGCACGCCCTGCGGGCAGCCATCGTCGACGGCACCCTCGAGCCGGGCGAGCGCCTGGTCGACGCCGAGCTGTGCGCCTGGCTCGGCGTCAGCCGCACCCCGGTGCGTGAGGCCCTGACCCAGCTGGAACGCACCGGCCTGGTGCAGATCCGGCCCGGCAGCCGCACCCTGGTCGCGCCGCTCGACGTGCGCGCGGCCGTGGAGGCGCAGGCGGTGGCGGCGAGCATGCACGAGCTCGCCGCGCGTGAGGCCGTGCCCCTGAGCGGTGAGAGCCACCGGGAGCTGATGGCGGCGGCGAACGCGCAGTTCGCGCACGCCCTGGGCAGCGGCGACGTGGACGCGGCGATCGCCGCCGACGACGCCTTCCACCACGTGTTCGTCGATCTGGCGGCCAACCGGCGCCTGGCCGGCATCCTCGACGACGTGACGCCGCTGCTGCGGCGCATGGAGCGGGTGCGTTTCGCCTCGCTGAGCGGGCGGTCGTCGGTCGCCCAGCACTCGTCGATCATCGAGCTCACCCAGGCCGGCGACGCGGACGGCGCCGCGGCGCTCGTGCGCGCCAACTGGCTCACCCTGAAGCCCTAGGAGACCTGATGTCCCTCGACGACTTCGACCGCTACCCGCTGCTCTTCGGCCCCAGCCCGGTGCACCCGCTGGAGCGCCTGACCCAGCACCTGGGCGGCGCCTCGATCTGGGCCAAGCGCGAGGACTGCAACTCCGGTCTGGCCTACGGCGGCAACAAGACCCGCAAACTCGAGTACATCGTCCCCGATGCCCTCGCCGCCGGCGCCGACACCCTGGTCTCGATCGGCGGCTACCAGTCCAACCACACCCGTCAGGTGGCCGCGGTCGCCGCCAAGCTCGGCCTCAAGGCCCGCCTGGTGCAGGAGAAGTGGGTCGACTGGCCGGACGCGGTCAACGACAAGGTCGGCAACATCCTGCTGTCGCGGATCATGGGCGCGCACGTGCAGCTCGACCCGGCCGGTTTCGACATCGGCATCCGCGACTCCTGGGAGCAGGCGCTCGAAGAGGTCCGCGCCGCCGGTGGCACGCCCTACGGCATCCCGGCCGGGGCGTCCGAACACCACCTCGGCGGGTTGGGTTTCGCGAACTGGGCCCGCGAGGTCGAGCAGCAGGAGCGGGAACTCGGCGTCTTCTTCGACACGATCGTGGTCTGCACCGTCACCGGTTCCACGCACGCGGGCATGATCGCCGGCTTCGCCCAGCAGGAGCGCCCGCGCCGCGTGATCGGCATCGACGCCTCCGCCACCCTGGAGAAGACCCGCGCCCAGGTCGAGCGCATCGCCCGGCACACGGCCGGCCTGATCGGGCTGAAGCGCGAGCTGCGCGACGACGAGATCACCGTGCTCGAGGGCTGGGCCGGCGACCTCTACGGCATCCCGGTCGCCTCCACGATCGACGCCATCCGCCTCACCGGCTCGCTCGAGGGCATGATCATCGACCCGGTCTACGAGGGAAAGTCCATGGCCGGCCTGATCGACCTGGTGCGCGACGGCGACATCCCCGCCGACTCCACGGTGCTCTACGCCCACCTCGGCGGGCAGCCGGCGCTGAACGCCTACTCGGGCATCTTCTGACCCCGCCCGGCCAGGTCCGCCGCCTCCTGCCGCAGCGCTGCGCGCACCACTGCCAAGGGGCCGGACAGGGCGCCGACGTGGGCCAGGAACATCGCGCGGGGTTCGCGGGCCGGGTCGTCGACCTCGAGGGCGACCACGTCGCCGGGTAGTGAGCGGGCCGCCAGCGCCGGCACGGTGGTGATCCCGATGCCGGCCGCCACGAAGCCCAGACGGGTCGACCAGTCCGCGAGTTCGGCCACCACGTGCGGGTTCCGGAGCGTGGGCCAGGCCCCGAACTGGGGTTCGCCACGGCCCCCGCGACCGGCGATCCAGTCCTCGCAGGCCAGCGCGTCCACCGTCACCGAACGGGACCGGGCCAGCGGATGGCGACGGCCGACGGCCACCAGCGCGCCGCCCGAGGGCAGGGGCTCGGTCTCGACCCCGGTCAGGTCGTAGTCGGGCAGGTCGGCCCCGAGGGCGAGGATCGCCAGGTCGAGCCGGCCCGCGCGCAGGCGCCGGATCTGCACGGGCGTGGACGATTCCAGGAAGTCGACGGTCACCGACGGGTGCTCCGCCCGCACCCGGGCGACGGCCTGCGGCACCAGCCACATCGCCGTGGTCGGGAACCCGCCCAGCGCGACCCGTCCGCTCACCGGGGCCGCCAGCTGGTCGAGCTCGCGGCGGGCGGCGTCGAGCTGGTCGAGGATCACGGCGGCGCGGGCGGCCAGCCGGTGGGCCGCCTCGGACGGCTCGGTGCCCCGCGGACCGCGAACGAACATCGTTGCGCCGGTGACGCTCTCGAGCGCGGCGATCTGCTTGGACAACGCGGACTGGGTGAACCCGAGACGTTCGGAGGCGGCGGTGAACGAGCCGGTGTCGAGCACCGCCAGCAGCGCGCGCAGCAGGTGCGGGGGCAGGTCCATGGCTCCATTATGCCGCTCCGGAATACCTGAGGTTCCGAACAGTCGCTGGTGGCATGAGGCCGGAAGCGTGAGACTCGGGGTGTCGGAAGGAGCACCACACATGAGCACGATCTGGTTCGTCACCGGTACCTCCAGCGGGTTCGGCCGGCTCTGGGCGCAGGCCGCCCTGGAGCGCGGCGACCGGGTGGTCGCGACCGCGCGATCGATCGGGGACCTCGACGGCCTCACCACGCGATTCGCGGACGCGGTCCTGCCTCTGGAACTCGATGTCACCGACCGGGAGGCGGTTTTCGCGGCGGTGGACGCCGCGGTGCAGCGCTTCGGGCGCATCGACGTGGTCGTGAACAACGCCGGGTACGGGCATTTCGGCATGGTCGAGGAGGTGACCGAGCGGGAGCTGCGCCGGCAGATGGAGACCAACTTCTTCGGTGCCGTCTGGGTCACGCAGGCCGTGCTGCCCGTGCTGCGGGCCCAGAAGGGCGGGCGCCTGCTGCAGGTCACGAGCGAGGGCGGGGTGCGCGCGTATCCGGGCATCGGCGCCTACCACGCCTCGAAGTGGGCCGTGGAAGGTCTCTCGGAGTCCCTGGCCCAGGAGGTCGAGGGGTTCGGCGTTCACGTCACCTGCGTGGAACCCGGCCCGTACGCCACCAACTGGCTCTCGAAGGGCTCGCGGCACAGCGCCGAGCTGCCCGACTACGCCGAGACCCGCGCCCGCACGGCCACCACCTTCGAGATCGGCGACCCGGAGGCCACGAAACAGGCGGTTCTCGACCTCATCGACGCCGAGAACCCGCCTCGGCGGCTGATTCTGGGCAACGTCATCCCGCAGATCGAAGCCATCTACGCCGACCGGCTGCGGACCTGGCGGGACTGGCAGACGGTGTCCGAGAAGGCTTTCGGCACCCGCGTGGGGTGAGGGGCCCTACGACCGCGGTGAGCTCACCACGTCGGTGACCACCTCGTCCGTGGCTCCCGAGCGGGCGAGGTGCACCGAGCCGTCGGGCGCGATGCGCACCATGGTGGTCGCCCGGTGCGTGAGGTGCGGTGAATGGTGGACGTCGCGGTCGACGATCGCGCACCGGTCACCGAACATCTCACGGGCCTGGGCGGCCGTGGCGGCCGGGGGCCGCCCGGTGCGGTTCGCGCTGCTCACGTACAGGTGACCGAAACCGGCCACGGCCTCGGCGACCGGTTCCCAGCGGGTGCCGAAGAGCAGGATCTGACGGTCCCGCACGGCCGGTTCGGCCCAGCGGGGCAGCGGCCCGCGCACCGGCAGCAGGGCCGTGACCGGGTGCCTGCGCAGCAGGTCGAAGGCGAACGGGGTGTCCGGCAGGTCGATGAAAGGGCGCAGCAGCGACCAGAAGTCGTCGTCCAGGCCCCACACGGCCACGTTCTGCCGCTCGGGCCGGCCCTTGGCGGCGTTGACCACGGCCGGTGAGGTGGCCGCGACCACGCAGGTGAGCGGGCTGGGGTTGGGCAGGACCACGGCCTGCCCCTGCTCGAGGAGCTCACGGGCCCGGGCCGGTTCGACGATCACGGCCACTGCCCCGTCCCGGCCGAGCCCGCGATGCACAGTCCGTCGAGGAACCCGGCGAAGTTCTCGCGCGGCACGACCGCCTGCCCACTGGTGTAGGCACGGTTCTTCACCCAGGCCAGCGCCGCGGTGGCCTGTTCCTCGTCGAGCTCGTGCCCCAGTTCGGTGGCGACGACCCGCACCACCCGGCGGCTGGCCAGGTGGGTCAGCAGCACGGTGGGCCGCACCCCGAGCACGGTCTGCGGGTCGAACGGCTGATAGGTGCGCGGGTGGGCGAACGGGGTGCCGGTGGAGATCGAGCCGACGCCGCTGCCGACGATCGGGGTGGTCACGTCGATCGGCACACCGGTGATCTCCGAGACCGTGGCCGCGATCCCGGGCAGCAGCGTGAGGTCCGGCTGTTCCCACCAGGGGTCGGCGTCCGGCCCGAACACCGCCGCGGTGGACTCCTTCTCGTAGGCCGTCGCGAACAGCACCTGCTCGGTGGCCGGCAGACCGGAGCGTTCGGCGATACCGAGCCAGGAGCTGGACACCACCCGGGCCCCGGCCCGCGCGGCGGCCAGCGAGTTGGCCAGCCCGAGGCCGAGGTCGTTGTGGAAGTGCGTGCCCAGCACCACGTCCGGGCCGGCCTGGGCCTGGACGGCGGCGAAGGTCTCGCCGGCCTGGTGCGGGTGCCACTGCCCGATCGTGTCGGCCAGCACCACGACGCCCGCGCCCACCTCGCTCAGCCGGGCCGCCGTGTCGGCGACCAGCGAGCGGTCGGCGCGCGGCACGTCCACCAGGCACACGTCCACCGCGGTGCCGTCGGCGTACTGCACGGCCGAGCGAACCGTCTCCAGACCGGCGGCGAGCGCAAGTTCGGGGGTGGTGTGGGTCATGGCGGACGCGGTGGGCGCCGATGCGGGGAGGATCACCATGATGCGGGCACCGGGGATGCCGCGCATGGCGCCGAGCGACATGTCGACGTCGAGGGCGGTGCCGCGGCAGACGGCCGAGGGGCTCACCCGGTCGGTGGTCTCGGCCGCGACCCGGCGGGTGATCTCGCGTTCCTGCGGGGCGATCGAGGGGAAACCGGCGGCGAAGATCACCTGCCGGGGGCCGGACTCGCCGAAGATCCGGCCCTGTTCCCGGGCGACGGCGATGCGCTGGGCGGCCGTCATCAGGGTCTTGGCCTGGGCGCCGTCACGGGCGCACTCCTCGAGCAGCACGAGCTTGCCCGCCCGGGACGACTCCACCACGAGATCGACCATGATCTCTCCCCACGTCGGTGTTCGGCGTTTTCCTGTACTGGAACGCGAGCGTAGCCAGGCCACCGGCGGGTAATGGATCACGCGGCCGGGCGTGTCGCGACCGTTCCCCGGCGCGGGACGCAACGGGCTGGTCCTGAGCGGGTCACCCCGCCCAGGACCAGCCGGCCGATCAGAAGGTCTTCTCCTTGCTGCAGGTCACCAGCTGGTTGACGCAGCTCTTGACCAGGTCGGCCAGGGTCTTGGTGTCCCAGGCGAAGAACCCGTCGAAGTGCATGGACGATGCCATCCCGCTGGCCAGCTCGAACCCGGCCGCGGTGCCGGGGGTGTCGTAGTTGACCACGAACGTGACCGCGGGGATCCGGACCGGGAACGCGGCCGGGCAGGTACCCGCGGCGCCGTAACTGACGTGCGACTTGTGGTCGGGGCTGTCCAGGTTCTTCCCGTCCCAGCAGTCGGGGAAGCGCTGCAGGAAGTGCAGCGACCCGTTGTCCTCGCAGACCGGCCAGTTGCCGTCGGTGCTGCGGGCGACGCCGTCGGCCGGGCCCCCGGCGCACCAGAACTGGTTCGCGGCGCCGACCGGGGTGGCTTCCTGCTTCTTGGCGTCACCGACGACCATGCGCATGCCGTTCGGCATCGGGACGGTCCGGGTCTTGTCGTCCAGCAGCGAACCGTAGTAGACGATCAGCTCTTTGGGCTCGACCTTGGCACCGGTGCTCCGGTCGGTCAGGGAGGGCATCCAGTACGCCGAGTGGTCCTCGGTCGGCAGGCAGGTCGTCGAGGTGAACGTCAGGAGGTCTTCGGTGGTGGTGTCCGCGTCGGTGCTCTCGTTGCCGAAGAACGAGTGCAGGTGCGACTTGCCGGCCTGGCCGGGGAACACGATCGGGTCGTTCGTGCCGGAGTGGCTGTAGGTGCAGGTGGCGTTGAACTCGGGATTCTTCTTCGCGGTGGCCGGAGGGGTGCGCGGGGTCAGGGCCTCGAACTCGTCGAGCTGTGCCTTCCAGGCGGCCTGGTCCACCGGGATCCAGTCACCGGTGGGCATGGTCATCGTGGCGCCGGGGGTCATGGTGTGCCCGGGGGTTGTGGTCTGCCCGGGGGACGTGGTCTGCCCGGGGGCCGCACTCGGCGAGGGGACGGCGGTGGGGGCGCTCGTCTGCGAGGGCGTGGGGTGCCGTTTGCGCCGGGTCCCCAGCTTCTGCGCGTAGGCCGCCGCCTCGTCCGTGCCGATCTCCTGCTCGCTCTCGCCCGCCGAGCCGGCGACCGGCTGGAACGTGGCCCCGTGGTGCTGAGGGACCCGGGAGAGGTTGGCGGAGTTGCCCGGCCCGACGCCGAGCATCACCGCCGCCGTCACCCCCAGGACGGTGGCGGTGCCCAGGGCGATCGCCGGGCGCAGCAACCGGGGACGTCGTCGCGACACGATGGTTCTCCTTCTCACGGTCAGGGTGGATCAGGAAACGCGCACCCCTGACCCAATCGCGACCCTGTGCATCCGCTGTAGGCCCAAAGTCCCAGCCGGGTACGAGAAGCCCACCGCCCTGCCGGTGACGACCGGGGCACGGGCGGCCGCTCCCGTGGGCCGACGTCAGCGACCAGGGCGGGCGGTCGCTCCCCCGGCCAGCCGGCCGCGTCCGCCGCGCTTGGCCTCGTAGAGCTGGCGGTCGGCCTCGGTGAGCAGCCGGTCGACGTCGGCCGGGTTGCCGCTGTGCAGGCCCAGGCTGATCGAGATGCGCAGGCCGTCGCCGATCTCGGCCCAGTGGTGGGCCTCCACCGCGGTCAGGATCGAGGCGGCGCGTTCGGCCCCGACGCCGTCGGCGTCCTGGGTCATGACCACCACGAACTCGTCGCCACCGAGCCGGGCCGCCAGGTCGGAGGGGCGCACGTGCCCGGCCAGGATCCCGCCGATGCGACGCAGCACCTCGTCACCGGCGTCGTGGCCGAAGGTGTCGTTGACGGCCTTGAAGTGGTCGACGTCGATCATCATGATCACCACGTCCTGCCGCTTGCGCCGCCGGTTGCGCACGATCGAGGTGGTGCGCAGGCGCTCGAGATAGGCGGAGTAGGCGCGGCGGTTGCCCAGGCCCGTCAGGTCGTCGACATACACCTGGTCGCGCAGCAGCTCGTGCTCGAGGCGGCGGCGCTCGGCCTCGATCGCGGCCCGCATCGAGCTGGTGCGGCTCAGCCGCGAGTTCCAGCGCAGGTCGACCAGCTGCCGGATGTAGGTGAGGGCCACCGGCGGGGACGCGTGGGCGGCCAGGTTCAGGGCCAGGAGCCGCACGTGCACGGGAACGTCCGGCCCGATGGCACTTCCGACCGTCTCCGCGAGCGCGGCGGCCCGGGTGTGGTCACCGGCGTGGTGGGCGCGGAAGGCGTCGGCCACCGCGAGCATGGCCAGGCCGGAGTCGGTCTGGGGGTCATCGGCCCGGCTCGCGACGAACGCGCGGTCGGCCGGTGAGGGCTCGCCCGCGAGAGCGGCGAAGAGGTCGGTGAAGGCGTGCACGGTGGCGGCCCAGCTGATCGGCCAGTCGGCGTCGAGCACGCGCAGGGTGCCGGGCAGTTCGCGGCAGGCGAGCTCGCGGGCGGCGTCCCAGTCGCCGAACTCGGCCAGGGCGCAGGCCTCGTCGAGCGCCAGGTCCATGCCGTTGATCTGGGTGACACGCCGCTGCCGGCGCACGACCTCGGCCCAGGGGCCGTTGCGCTGGCTCCGGAACAACGGGTCGGCCAGGGCGAACTGCTCGCGGGCGAGCCCCCACAGGCCCAGGGTGTGGAAGGCGTTGGCGACCTCGAGGTGGGCGGCAATGCGGTGCACGACGAGGCTGTCGGTGTCGTCGAGCAGCACGGCCGCGCGCACCAGGGGCTCGGCGCCGGAGGCGTCGGGGGCCTGCGCGACGCGCACCACGGCGGCGCGGTGGGCGGTGGTGGCCAGGGCGAGGGCGAGCAGGGCCGGGTCGCCGAGCTCCTCGGCGGCCTGGAGCATGGCCCGCACGTGCTCGGAGTCGTCGAGCCCGGCGCCGCGCACGGCGAGCGAGCGGGCGAAGTGCAGCAGGAGCGTGACGTCGGCCCAGCCGATCAGGTGGGCCTGCGCGGCGAGGGTCTCGACCTCGGCGGAGACGTCGCGGTCCTGCGAGGCCTCGATCAGCGCGTAGGCGCGGCGGAGGGCGTCATCGTGCTGACGGGCGGACACGTCGCCTGCCGCCTGTGCCGGGATCACGCCCGTCGCCCTCCTCACGTCTCCCTGTCGGCCAGTAACTTTGGCCGCTCCAGCTACGAAAGCCCCTCGGGTCACACGATCAGTCGCTCAGCAGACAGCAAACGCCCGCAGACAGACCAGATCACACTATCGGCCCAGAGCGGTCGGCAGTGATCTTCGCGGTCCTGATTCACGTGAACGGGCTCTCGGGAGCGCCCCACTTCCGGCGGTTTGAGCCGGATTCCGGCCCGCGCGAACCCGCCGGCGCTCGTCCGGGACCGGGTGACATCCGTGCGGTCAGGCGCACTTCGGCCGCCCGATCGCGAATCCGGCCTCAGCCCGTGACGGTGGCGGCCAGCGCCTCGAGCTCGGGGATCCCGGCCGCCTCGGCCAGGGTCTGCTCGAGCACCCGGTCGTGCGTGGGGTGCGCCTCGCCCAGCAGCTCCCGCCCGGCCGGGGTCAGCTCGGTGTAGATGCCGCGGCGGTCGTCGGCACACAGGACGCGGGTGAGCAGCTGCCGGTCTTCGAGCCGGTTGACGAGCCGGGTGGTCGCGCTGCTCGACAACGCCGCGGCGCGGGCCAGGCTGCTGCATGCGCATGTGCCAGCCGTCTTGCCGGCCGAGGGCGTCGAGCACGGTGAACTCCACGACCGAGAGGCCGTGCTCACGCTGCAGGACACGCTCGAGCTCACTCTCGATCAGCCCGTGGAGTGCCGCCAGCGTGCGCCAGCCGCGCGCGCGGATCTCGACCGCATCGTCTGCAATACCCACGAGCCCAACTCTAACAGCTTGCGCGGATATCCCGCGCGTGCAACTATCTCTCCTCGTTGCGTGCGCCGGTATTTGCAGACGCCGCCTATCACCCATCACTTCCCGGAAGGGGAATCCCATGCCCGTGGCGCTCTACGCCCTGGCGCTCGGCGGATTCGGCATCGGGCTGACGGAGTTCGTGATCGCCGGGCTGCTGCCCGAGGTCGCCGCGGACTTCGCCGTCTCCGAGACCACCGCCGGCTACCTGATCTCCGGCTACGCCCTCTCGGTCGCCGTCGGCGGCATCCTGCTCACCGCCGGGCTCGGCCGGCTCGACCGCAAGAAGGCCCTGCTCGGCCTGCTCGTGCTGTTCATCCTCGGCAACGGCCTGTCCGCCCTGGCCGGCAGCTACGAGGTCATGCTGGCCGGGCGCATCGTCGCGGCCCTGTGCCACGGCGCGTTCTTCGGCATCGGCGCGGTCGTGGCCGCCGGGCTGGTCGAGGAGAAGCGCCGCGCCGGGGCCATCTCGGTGATGTTCGCCGGCCTGACCATCGCCAACGTGCTGGGCGTCCCGCTGGGCACGTTCCTCGGGCAGGCCGCGGGCTGGCGGGCCACGTTCTGGGCGATCACCGTGATCGGGGTCGTGGCCCTGACCGGGATCCTCGCCCTCGTCCCCTCGCAGCCGCCCACCCGGCCCGACCACGGCGTCCTCAAGGAATTCGCCCTGTTCCGCAGCCCTCAGGTCTGGCTCTCGATGCTGGTCACCGTGCTCGGCTTCGGCGGCATGTTCGGCGGTTTCACCTACATCGCCTACACGCTCACCGACGTCAGCGGATTCAGCGCCGGCACCGTGCCGTGGCTGCTCGTGCTGTTCGGCGCGGGCACCTTCGCGGGCAACCTGCTCGGCGGCCGTGCATCCGACCGCGACCTGGGCCGCACCCTGCTCACCGTCCTGGCCACGCTCACCGTGATCCTGACGTTCTTCGCGCTCACCGCCGGCTCGAGGACCGCGACGATCGTGGCGATGGTGCTGATGGGTGGCTTCGGCTTCGCCACCGTGCCCGGCCTGCAGATGCGGATCATGAACCACGCCGCGCACGCCCCTACGCTCGCCTCGGGCGCCAACATCGCCGCGTTCAACCTGGGCAACGCCTTCGGGGCCTGGGTCGGGGGCCTCACCCTGGCCGCCGGACTGGGTTACACCTCACCGCTATGGGCCGGCGCGGGGATCACGCTGGCCGGGCTCGCCGTGTTCGCGATCGCCTCCCGGGTGCGTGGCGGCGAGTTCGCCACCCCCTCGGCCAGCGCTCGCTCGACTGCCACTCGCTCGACCGCCACTCCCTCAACCGCCACTCCCTCAACCGCCGCTCCCTCGACCGCCGCTCCCTCGACCGCCGCTCCCTCAACCGCCGCCCCTTCGACGGCCGCTCCCTCGCCCGCCACTCCCACGCCCGCCACTCCCTCGACCGCCGCGGAGACCGCCAGGCCTGCCACCGAACCGGCCACCGAACCGGCCCCCTTCGCCGACCACCGGCCCTGACACCGACCCCGACCCCGAGCCCGGCGCCGCGCTCACCCGTCCCTGACCGACCCGAACACCGTAGGAGTCACCTTGATCCCCGAGATCACCCTCAACAACGGCGTCCGCATGCCCCAGCTCGGCTTCGGCGTCTTCCAGGTCCCCGACGACGAGACCCAGCGCGCCGTTGAGACCGCCCTCGCCGCCGGGTACCGCAGCATCGACACGGCCGCGGTCTACGGCAACGAGCGCGGTGTCGGAAAGGCCCTGGCCGCATCCGGTGTCCCCCGCGACGAGCTGTTCGTCACGACCAAGCTGTGGATCTCCGACCTGGGCCGCGAGAACGCGAGGAGAGCCCTCGACACCAGCCTGGCCAAGCTCGGCCTCGATGCCGTGGACCTCTACCTGATCCACTGGCCGGCCCCGCGCACCGACGCCTACCTCGAGACCTGGCAGGCCCTCGAAGAACTGGCCGCCGACCAGAAGACCCGCGCGATCGGCGTCTCCAACTTCCTGCCCGAGCACCTGGAACGGCTCGCCGCACTGGGCGGCACCGTGCCCGCGGTGAACCAGATCGAACTGCACCCGGCCCTGCAGAACCGTGAGAGCGTCGCCGCCAACCGGAAGCACGACATCGCCACCGAGGCCTGGAGCCCGCTGGCCCAGGGCGCCGTGCTGGACGACGAGCCCGTCACCGCCGCCGCGGCGGCCCACGGCGTCACCCCCGCCCAGGTCGTGATCCGCTGGCACCTGCAGAAGGGCAACGTGGTGATCCCGAAATCGGTCACCCCGAAGCGCATCTCGGAGAACCTCGACGTGTTCGGCTTCGAGCTGACCGCGCACGAGATCACCGCGATCGACGGCCTGGAGCGCGACGGCCGCACCGGCCCGCACCCCGAGCAGGTGAACGTCTAGGACGCCGACGGGGCGGGCGGCGTACGCACGTACCGCCCCGTCGCCTTGCCCTCCGTGCTCAAGGTGAGCACCCCGTCCTTGACGGACGCCGTGGTCGCGGTGCCGAGCACCTCACCGTTGGGGACGTTCGCACACCCGATCCTGGTCGTTCCACCTTCGGCGGGCGCGTGGAAGGTGCCCGCCTCCCCGACCTGGTAGTGCCCGCCCAGGCCGTTGCACCCGTCGCTGCCGACCCAGGTGCCGTCGTCCTTGAACGTGACGACGGCGTTCCCGTAACTCTCCCCGAGCGGACCCTTTGGCACCTCGTACCCGGTGATCTTCTGCGGGTACCAGGTGCCGAGAATCTCCTGCTGCAGCGCGGGTTCCGCGTCGCGCGGCGTGACCGTACCGCCGGAGTCCTCGGCACCGCACGCCGCCAGCACCAGCAGCAGACCGGCCGCCGGCCAGGTGCGCGTGACGGCGCGACGCCATGCGAGCGTCTGCCGCCCGGCCCGCACCTCGGTGCTCGTCCACGTCTCCCGCATGCGCTTCTCCCCTGGTCCACCGATTCCGGAACGAACAGGGCTTGGACGCGGGTCGTCCCGGCCGGGTTCCCTCCCGCCTCAGAAGGCGGTATTCATGACCGCCTCGACCAGGACCTCCCCCACCCCGGTCAGCCGGACCGTGCCGGCCGGGCGGTCGGCCACCAGCAATCCGCGCCGCTGCAGCCCCTCGAACCGCGCACCCCAGGGCTCGTCGAACAGGGATCGTCCGCCGAAACGCTCACGGTGCACCTCGTCGCGCAGCGGCTGCAGCGTCGAGAGCGCCATCTTGATCGCCCGGGACTCGGTGGCCAGGTCGCCGAACCGGGTCGCCGAGGCCAGCGGCAGCACCCCGCCCTCGACCATCTCGATGTACTTCAGCGCGTTCACCTCGGTCATCGCCTCCGAGCGGCGGCAGCTCGAGCTGCCCCCGAGCCCGATCGCGACCTCCGCGTCCTGCCGGGTCTGGTCGACCATGATGCCCTTCCAGCGCTCCGGCGGCTTGTCGCCCCGGTGGAAGTACATGGTGGGGTGCTCGCCGTACCCGGCCGCGGTCAGCCCGGCCGCCACCACCTCGCGCATCTGGTACTGCTCACCGAGGGTCGGCCAGTGATGCCCGGACTCCTCCAGACGTGAGCGGTAGGAGGGGAACTGCCAGGCCGCCGGCCGGTCACCGGCCACGCCGGTGCGGGTGTCGGCGTACGAGCGCAGGTGCAGCTTGGTGCAGACCACGCCGGGCACGTCGTGTTCCAGCACGAGGGCGAGGTCGCGGGCCACACCCTCCACGGTCTGGTCGAGCAGGCCGTACATCAGGTCGATCGTCACCCAGTCGTAACCGAGACGGGCCGTGGTGTCGAGGAAGTCGTGGCACTCGGCCTCGGTGTGCTCACGGCCGCTGAGTTTCAGCACCTGGTCGTCGAACGACTGCACGCCGCAGGACACCTTGGAACAGCCCAGATCCTGAAGACGACGCAGCAGCGGCTCGGTCAGCGTGGTCGGGTCACCCTCGAAGCGGATCGTGGTGTCGTCGGTGAAACCGAAGTGCGAGCGGTAGAACTCGAGCAGGCGCGACACCGAGTCCAGCCCAATCAGCGACGGGGTGCCGCCGAAGACGTTGAACTCCCCCACCGGCGCCTCGGCCAGCCGGGGCACCCGATCCAGCCAGAGCTTCGCCTCGGCGATGTTGAGATCCACCCAGCGGTCGATCTTCTCGCGCCTGACGTCGTCGGGTCCCTTCACGATCACGACCGGGTACTGGCAGAAACGGCACCGGTAACTACAGGTCGGGATGTACGACCACAGGTGAATGGGGCGGGTGCCGGCCAGTTGCGCGTCGAGGTCGTCGATGAAGGACGACGGGGAGACGTCGGGGATGTCTCCCGGGAACACGTGGGAACCGAAGGGGTCGTTGGTGACGTACTCCAGCAGCGCCGCGTTCTCGGGCCGTTCGAGCACGTCGATGACGGCCGGCCGGGGGAACGCCGGGTCGATCGTGGTGAGCGAATCCATCAGAACACGCCTCCGTTGCCGAAATAGTCGTGGGCCTCGCCGGATTCCCGGTCTTCGCAGTACTGCCGCACCATCTCGCGGAACCGGTCTTCGTCACCGGTGTCGCGCACCTCCTGGAGGCAGTCGGGCAGGGGCGGCGGATACCCGATGTCCGGGCCGACCTTCGCGCGCAGACGGGCGAACAGCTCCTCGGCGAACTCGAAGTACAGCCGGAAACAGGGCGTCTTGTACGAGTGGATCGGCAGGTAACTGTGCAGGTGCGTGTCGGCCGTGATCTCCGGGATGCGCGCGGCCATCCGCCGCGCCAGCCCGGGCGAGAGCAGGTCGATCACGCCCTCGTCGTCGAGCAGCGAAGGGGTGAGCACGGCGGCCAGGATCATGTTCTTCGGCATGAAGTCCTTGATCGAGAACTCCCAGGCCTGAACCGCTTCCGCCTCGGTGAGGTCACGGCCGCCCGGCCTCATCGACTCGGTGGGCCGGATGTCGCGCATGGTGATGATGCCACCCGAGCCGTACGCCCGCCCGGCCACCACCTCGTCGATCGCGTGATCCACCCGCCGCGGGTTGATCTCGACCCGCGAACCCGGCACGTAGACAATGTCCTCGCCGGTGGCCCGCACCAGGATGCCGAAGTCCCAGTCGTCGGACAGGTGACTGACCAGGCGGCCGTTCTCCATCTGGTACGACAGCTCGATGCCCCCCACACGCTGGTAGGAGCGCCGGTCGACCGCGAACCCCTTGCCGTCGGGAAACCCGCCGAATCGTGACCAGGCCACCCGGCGGCTGCGGATCGTGCGGTCGATCGCCTCCCACAGCAGCGGGCGGCCCGCGAAATGCGCCGCGTCGTAGTAGTAGTCGCACACCCCGATCGCAGCCTTCTCCCCGTCCATCGCCGACAGCAGTTCCCACAGCCAGTCGGGGGCCACCCGGCAGTCGGCGTCGGCCGAGACCAGGTAGAAGCGGCGCGTGGCGTCGTCGCCGTCCCGCTCCGCGGCCCGGGCCGCGGCCAGGTCCATGCCGGTGCGCCGGGCACACGAAACGCCCTGCTCGCTCTCGTGGATCACCCACAGCCGCAGCCCCTCGTGACGGGACGCGAGCTCACGGGCCAGCGAGACCGTCTCGTCGCGGGAGTTGTTGTCCACCAGCAGGATGTCGAACAGGCCGCGATCCAGCGGGCCGCCGGGACCGGTCTGGCCGGCCAGACCTTCGATCACCGCCGGCAGGTTCGCGGCCTCGTCCTTGACCGGCAGCACCACCGTCATCCGGGTGCCGGCCTCCAGCGGCGGCACGGTGTCTCCCGCCCACACCGGCGCCGTGACCACACCGGTGAGCAGATCGTCCACCGTCTCCGCCGCTCGGCTCCGGCCGAAGTAGCGCTCACCCCGGGCCCGGTTGTGCGCCGAGACCCGGCTGTGCAGGCGGGGATTGGTCAGAAGCTCGACCACGTCGGCGAGGAACTCCGGGGTCAGGGGCGCCTCGTCCTGGGAGGAGACCTCGAGAACCGGCGCGTGCAGGCCCTTGCGGCCGTAGACCGTGTCGTAGAGCGCGTAACGCGTGGTCAGGTAGGGCACGCCGGACGCGATCGCCTCGCCGATCGGGTTGCCGTAGCTCTCGTAGTCGTACGAGGTCAGGAACGACATCAGGTCGGCCTCGGCGAGCAGGTCGGCGACCGAGAAGGCGTGCGGCACGTCGAGATCGCGGGGTGCGAGCCGGCCGCCGAAGATCACCCGGTCGCTCACCCCGAGCCGCCGCGCCTGCTCCTCCAGGGCCGCGACGGTGGGCGGGTGCTCGGTCGGGTCGCCGGCCAGGAACAGGTACACCGGCCGGTCGTGGATGCGGTGGCGCAGCGCCGCGATCAGGTCGATCTCGCGATCGGCGCGTTTCTGCGGGATCAGGCGGGTGCAGCGGGCGATCAGCGCGGCCTCGGCGGGGATGCCGTGGGCCTCACGGAAGCCGATGCCCACGGCGGAGCGCTCGAAGTCGAAGGTGTTGTGCAGCACCCGCAGGTCTCGCAGGTCCGGAACCCATTCCAGGGTGCGGCGACGCGCGTCTTCGTGCAGCGCCAGGTAACGGATGTACGGGCTGTTCAGCGGTTTCGGGGCCAGCGGGTAGGGCGGGGAGCCGTACTTGCCGCTCGACGGTTCGCTCGTCCACATCAGGTCGTGGTCGTGCCAGAGCACGAAAGGACGCCCGATCGCGGGCCCGTAGCGATCGATCGCCCGGTAGAGGGCCCGCGTGTAGGCGATGTTCTCCGGCAGGGTGCCGTTGCCGACCAGCACCGCGGTGACCCCGTGCCGCCGCCAGGTCGCCTCGATGCGCCGGGCCAGGGCCTCGACCACCACGTCGAAACAGCCCTGCAGCGGGGTGCCGAACCGCACGGCCCGCAACGTGGAGGCGACGAAGGCGGGGTTGTACCAGGGGATCGAGTCGAGGCCGTCGACGCGGACCAGCTCGACCCAGGGCGGCAGACCGTCGGCCTCGTCGGTGTACGGCGCGAAGAACCGGCCCTTGTCCTCCTTGATGTCGTAGCCCACGTCGAGAAGCACACGGTGCCCGCGCTGCCGGAAGGCGTCCGCCAGCTTCAGCGACTCGACGACCACACCGGACAGCGGCGTTCCGTCGAACGACACACACCAGAGCACGGATTCAGGCATGCGAACTCCCCAAGGTCACGTCATCGGGCACTCGGCAAGATCCTTTTTAACCCGATTTGCCCCACGAGCGCACGTCGACCGGGCCCCGGTGCGGCGTTACGCGGATCCTCGCCGGGGAGTTCAGTGAGAAGTGGCATAGCCGGGCGCGAAAAGGATTCTTGGGAACGGCCTGTTCGCGGCACAACGCCCGGCTAACCCGGTCCGGTCATCACCGCTGGTCAGCCGACCGTGGGCCCAGGCGGCCGGCCCGCGTCACCCGACCGGAGCGACGTTGGGCCTTGATGCGGTGCGGGAGTTGGATGCCGGGGCCGTGCAGCCGAGATCGTCAGGAGAACCCGTGAACAAGCCGGCCCGCCGCACCGTCCTCGGGGGGCGCCGTACGTCGACGACGGCGGCGCCCACCAGGTGTTCGTGCCGGCCCTGCGCACGGACGTCGCGGGCACCTCCGGGGAGAACGGCACGACCGCGGGCACGTCGATCCCGATCGGTGAGTTCTTCGTGGCGAAGCCCTCGAACACCGTCGCCCAGATCAACGCGGCCCTGGCCACCACCTCGTCGTACGCACTGGCGCGGATCGGGCCGAAGGGTGCCTCGGCGAGTCACGCGAGCAACCCGACGTCGCTGCACGACGTGTTCCTGCGCGCGGGCGGCCACAGCAGGGCCAGGGCCGAGCGCAGCCTGATCGTCAACAGCGACAACGTGATCGGCGACCATCTGTGGATCTGGCGGGCCGACCACGACGACGCGGGTGGTTCCACGATCGGCTGGACCGTGAACACCGCGAGGACCGGCCTCATCGTCAGCGGTGACGACGTGACCCTGTACGGCCTCTTCGTCGCGCACTACCAGGGCCTCAACACGCGCTGGGACGGTGAGCGCGGCCGGGTCTTCTTCTACCAGAACGAGATGCCGTACGACCCGCCGGACCAGGCCGCGTTCGTGAACGGCTCGGCGCGGGGCCTCCCGGCCTACCAGGTGGCCGACGACGTGAAGGAGCACGAGGCCTGGGGTCTGGGCAGCTACTGCTTCGTCAACGTCGACAGCTCGATCGTGGCCGACCGCGCGTTCCAGGTGCCGGAGACCGCGGGCGTGAGGCTGCACCACCTGGTCACCGTGTCGCTGGGCGGCAACCAGGGCACCATCGCGCAGATCGTGAACGACCAGGGCGACAGCGCCGGGGGCGCGGGGGCGATGTCGGCGCGCCTCACCGAGTATCCCTGAGCGCTGCCGAACGGGGGACGCGTCGGGGCCCCGGTGCGTCCCCCGTTCAGTTCCGCGGTTCGCTGCCTCAGGTGAGGATCACGATCACCGGGTGTCCGGGACGGCGGGAACCGGCGCTTCCGGGTGGAGCTCCGGCGTCCCGGGGGCCTCCACCCTGCGCAGGAGCACCAGCAAGGGGCCCGCCATGGCGGTGGTCACCAGCGCCATCACGACCATCATGGTGAACAGCTGGGTGTCCAGGACACCCAGCTGGACACCGGCGTTCAGGATGATCAGCTCGGTCAGGCCGCGGGTGTTCATCAGGACGCCGAGCACACCGGCCTCGCGCCAGGGCATTCCCGCGGCCCGGGCCGGGACGCACGCCCCGATGAACTTGCCCGCGCAGGCGACCACCAGGATCGCGGCGAGCTCCAGGTAGTTGCGGGCACTGAGCGAGGCGATGTCGACGTTCAGCCCGGTGACGATGAAGAAGACCGGCAGCAGGACGGCCGTGGTGCCCTTGAGCAGCGGGCGCACCGGAACACTGCTCTCGTCGCGCGGCATCACGAAGCCCAGGACGAAGGCCCCGAAGATGGCGTGGATGCCGATCCAGGTCGTGGCGCACGCCGACAGGAACACGGCGGCGGCCAGCACCGGAAGGAGGTGCAGCAGCCCACCCCGGCGGGCGATGGCCGGCACCAGCACGGCCAGGAGCGGGCGCACGACGGCGAACATGACGATCAGATAGCCCACGGACAGCGCCAGGATCCCGAGCAGCTGCCCCTGCCCGCGGGCGGTGACCGTGGCCGAGACGAATGCCAGCAGGCACCAGGCGATCACGTCGTCCACGGCGGCACCGGCCAGCGCCAGAGCGCCCACCCGGGTGCGGAGCAGCCCGGAGTCGCCCAGGATCCGGGCCAGCACGGGGAACGCGGTGATCGCCATCGCCGCCCCGAGGAAGAACACGAAGCCCGTGTGATCGATGACCGCGCCGTTCACCACGTCGTGCTCGGGGTAGAGCACCAGCGCCAGCGCCGCCCCCAGCCCGAAGGCGACCAGGACCGAGAAACCCGACACGGCCCCGGCCGTGAGACGCCGCCCGGCCAGGAGACCACGGTTGAACTCCCAGCCGATCCCGAACATGAACAGCAGCAGACCGACGTTGGCCACCACCGACAGGCTCGAGCGGACCTCCGGCGGGAACAGGTGCCCGGGCAGGTCGCCGGGGAACAGCCCGAGCAGGCTGGGGCCGAGGGCGATGCCGGCGGCGATCTCCCCCAGCACCGGGGGCTGACCGAACCGGCGCGCCAGCCCGGCCAGCGCGGCGCCGACGAGGAGGATGACGGCGACGGCGGTGAGCACGTGGGCCAGGGTCAGGTCGGCGGGCGTGGCGTGACTGTGCACGGCGGGCTCCCCTCCGGGAACGGATGTCCGGCGCTCCGGACCGGGACGCAGCGCTCCGGCGGGGATTCCGGGATCGGGGCGACGTCGGGACGCCGCGGCCCCCCATTCTGCGCGACGACCCGCCGTCGCGCGGACCCCCGCCCCGAGGTCCTTCCCAGATCCGCGCTTTGCGGCGCCACCGGCCACTGCCGCTGTACTCCCGCTGTCCCGGAGGTACTTTCACGGGCCTCGCGCCTGTCTCGTGGACCCCGTGACGTCGCACTGGTTCGAGAGATACGGACCGCCCGCCCCCGTCCGGCTGGTCTGCCTGCCCCACGCCGGAGGCGGGGCGAGTGTCTTCCAGCACTGGCCCGGCCGGGTGCCCGGCCGTCTCGAGGTGATCGGCACCCGGCTGCCCGGCCGCGAGAGACGGCTGCGGGAAACCCCGCTCGAGGACTGGGACGAGGCGGTCACCGCCTTCGCGGACGCCGTGAACGGCCAGATCGAGCCGCCCTACGTCCTGTTCGGGCACAGCCTCGGCGCGATGCTCGCCTACCAGGCGACCGTCGCCCGTCTCACCCCGGCGCCGCTGAAACTCGTTCTGGCCGGTTGCCGTTCACCGGACGTGCCCAGCCTGCTCCCCCGCCTGCACGACCTCCCCGACCCCGAGCTCGCCGCCGGCCTGGGCGACCTGACGCAGACGCCGCCCGAGGTGCTCGCCGCACCGGCCCTGCGCCGGCTGTTCTTCCCGATGCTGCGGGCCGATCTCCGGCTGGCCGAGACCTGGCCCCCGGCAGAGGGTCTGACGGTACGGGTGCCCCTGGTGACGATCGGTGCGAGAGACGACCCGGTGGCCCCGGTCTGGTCGCAGGACGGCTGGAAGGCCCTGGCCGGGGCCGGCCTGACCCGGTTCGAGGTACCGGGGTCGCACTTCTTCGTGCACGACCCCGACACCTTCCGGGCCGCGCTAGAGACGTGACCGGCTGCTCTCCCGGAGCTCTTCGGCCACCCGCCGGTACCCGGCCCGGGCGGCCGGGAGGGCCGTGGCCACGGAGATCACCCCCAGACGCCCGATCTCCAGCGCGCCCAGCATGTACCCGAACGTCCCCGTGCGGCTCGCGTCGCTGAACGCGGTGCCGCTGCGCTCGAGGGCCCGGATCGCCGCCTCCGGATCGAGGGAGCGGTAGGCCGGGTCGATCAGGCGGTCGGTGGCGAAGTACACCCGGGGACGACCGTCGGGCGCCACGTACTCCTCGGCCGTCTCGTCGAAAGTCCCCTGCACCAAGGCATCGACGAAGAAGTAAGGGGCCGTGCCGCCCCCCATGCGCAGGTTCACCTCGACGGCGTGGTGCTGCCAGTGCGTCCCGGTGCGGGCCGAGACGAAGTCGACACTGACCAGGCCGGTGACCCCGGCCGCGGCCAGGGCCTGACCGGCCTGACCGGCCAGGCGGCGGATCTGACGCCGGTACTCCGGCCGGGCCGGGAAGGTGGCCCCGGTGAAGATCTGCCGCTCCGGGCCACCGAGCACCTGGTCCTGGGTGGACACGACCCGCGCCTCCTGCCCGGGCACCAGCATCACCTGGGCCGACGGCGACGTCACCTCCTCGCCCTGCACGAAACACTCCACGGCGGCGCCGCACCGTTCGAGTTCCTGCCGGTAGTGCGCCCAGTCGTCGGGCGGGGAACCGTAGACGGCCCGGGACGGCAGCTCCCGGGCGATCCAGCGCACCAGCCCGGGGCCGGGTCCCGGAGCGCCGGCGAAGCTGAAGGTGGCGTTGCCGCTGGCGCCGAACCCCTCGTTCAGCTTGACCATCGCCGCCGCCAGATCGGGCTGTCGCGAGCGCAACTCGGCGAGCGCCCCCACCACGTCACCCTCGTCGCGCAGGCCCTCGACGCCCTCCGCGACCGGTAGCCCGGCCGCCCGGAAGAACGTGCGGCCGCCGCTCTTGGTGCCCAGCACCGCCAGGTCCGGATCGGGGGCGAACAGCGGGACCCCCAGCTCCAGGGCCAGGGAACGCTCTTGCGGGGAGCCGTTGAACGCGATGATCAGGGCGTCGGCCGGGTCGCCGATCGCCTGCCGCAACCGGTGCACGAGTGCCGGGCTGCGCCGGATCTTCACGGTGAGCGGAACCGGGTCGGGGTCGTCACACGGTAAAAGGGTCAGGCGGCGCCAGGATTCGGCATCCGGTGCCATCAGTTGCAGGGAGTAGCGCAGGAACGCCGGATCGATGCCGACGCTGCTGAGGAACACCACACGCCCGCCCGGGCGGCGCAGTTTCCGCAGGGCGTAGAGCATGCGCTCCTCGTAGTGCATGACGCCGGGTATCTTCGCCAGCCCCGCTGCACCGAGCGTCATGCTCGGCAGCACCACCAGGGTTCCCGGGCCGGGTTCGGCGAACGGATGGCGCATGGCCCGCTGAAGCATCCGAAACTGTTGCTGTTCAGCATTTTCCACCGGAGCACCTGCTTCCGTGACGGTATCGGCCGGAGGCCGGCCACCCGATCGCACGCCTGCGCGAGCGGCCCGCGCGACCGGCCTGGACAACGCTTTGTCTCATTCAGATTACATTGACCTTTCGGACATCTCGGACCTAGGGTTTGGTTGCGCCTGTCAGAGGCCCCTTTTCAGGGATTCCTCGCAACTCCCCTCGTTCCCGGTGACACCTGCGACTGTCCGGGAACCGCCGCAGACACAGGATCACCTCGACCGGAAAGGCCCGGTGGATCGATGAGCACCTTAGCCGAGAGCGCACCCGCGGGCGCCGAAGACCATCTGCTCACCCAGTTCGGCGCCGTGGTGTCCCGGCACCCCGGGCGCCGGGCGGTCTCCGCTCCCGACGGCGATCTCACCTACGCCGAGCTCGACCGGGCCGCCTCCGCCCTGGCCACCCGCCTGCGCCGGGCCGGGGTCGGCCGCGACAGCGTCGTGCCAGTGATCGCCGAAGCCGGAACCACGCTGCTCACAGCACTTCTGGCGGTGGTCAAGGCGGGTGGCGCATACCTCCCGATCGATCCGGCGAACCCTCCGGAGCGGATCCGGCGGCTGGTCACGACCTCCCGGGCGGCGGTCGTGGTGGCCACCGCCACCACCCGCGCCGGGCTCCCCGCCGACGAGCACCTGCAGGTCGTCGACCCCGCCGGGGCCGGTGAGCCGGCCGGGGCCGACCCCACCGGCCCACCGGCTCCGCTCTCCCCCCACGACCTGGCCTACGTGATCCACACCTCCGGCTCGACCGGTGAGCCCAAGGCCGTGGCGGTCGAGCACGCGAGCGTGGCCCGGCTGCTCACCGTCACCCGCTCCCTGTTCGACCTCGACGAGAACGACGTCTGGACGATGTTCCACTCGGCCGCCTTCGACTTCTCGGTCTGGGAGATCTGGGGCGCCTGGACCACCGGCGCCCGGCTCGTGGTGGTGCCGTACGAGATCTCCCGCTCCCCGGAACGGTTCTGGCGCCTGGTCTCCGACCAGGGGGTCACCGTTCTCAGCCAGACCCCCTCCGCGTTCCGGCAGTTCATCGCCAGCGATGCGAACCTGTCACCCCGGCACGACGATTCACTCCTGGAGCTGCGCCTGGTCGTCCTCGGTGGGGAGCGGCTCGACGTGGAGATGCTGCGCCCCTGGTTCGAGCGGCACAGCTCCGACCGCCCCCGTGTGGTCAACATGTTCGGCATCACCGAGACCACCGTGCACGCCACCCACCGGTTCGTGCGTCCGGGCGACCTGAACGAGCCGGCGATCAGCCCGATCGGCGAACCGCTGCCCCACCTCGGTTTCCACCTGCTCGACGAGCAGGGCCGGCCGGTCCCCACCGGGCAACCCGGCGAACTGTACGTCTCGGGTGCCGGTCTGGCCCGGGGATACCTGCACCGGCCCGACCTCACCGGCCAGCGCTTCCTGACCCTCGACTCCGGCCTGCGGGTCTACCGCACCGGAGACCGGATGCGCCGCACCCCAACCGGTTACGAATACCTGGGCCGCACCGACGACCAGCTGTCGGTCCGCGGGTTCCGGATCGAGCCCCAGGAGGTCGAGGCCGCCCTCACCGTCCTGCCCGAGGTGGGCGCGGCGGTGGTCGGCACCTCCGAGCACGGCCCCGGCGACGTCCGGCTCGTCGCCCGCATCGTGCCCCCGGCGGGCACCGCTCCCGACGAGACGTGGTGGGAACCCCTGCGCCCGCGGCTGCTGGCCCGGGCCGCGGCCTCCCTCCCCCGGCACATGCGCCCCTCCACCTACCTGCCCGCGGCCCGGATCCCGCTCACCCCCAACGGCAAGGCCGACCGCAACGCCGTGGCGGCAGAAGACCTCGACGGCCCGCGGGCGCACCACGAGCCCGGCCCCGAGATCGAGGCCGGCATCGCCACGGTCTGGCAGAAGATCCTGGGCATCAGCCATTTCGGCCCGCACGACGACTTCTTCGACCTGGGCGGCACCTCGCTCAGTGTCCTGCGCATGTTCGAACAGGTGAACAGCACGTTCGCCACCGACCTCGACCTGACGGTCCTGATCGACGGGGTCACCGTCGCCGCGCTGGCCGACCGGGTCGAGACAGCCCGCACCACCCGAAACGAGCTGGCGGAGGCCGAGACCCGATGACCACCCAGACATCCCCTTACTCCCTGTCCGACAGCGAGCTGCAGCACTTCCAGGCCAACGGTTTCGTCGGCCCCTTCACCCTGTACGACCGGGAGGAGATGAAGCAGATCTGGCGCCGCAAGCGCATCGAGCTGATGGATCGCTCAGCCGCCGTCTACCAGGACGAGGCGGCGAAGTCCGGCGCCACGAACATCGCCAACTACGACCGGCACCTCGACGACGACTTCCTGGCCGACCACATCAGCCGGCCCGAGATCGTCGGCCGGGTCGCCAGCATCCTCGGGCCCGACGTGCTGTGCTGGCGCTCGGAGTTCTTTCCCAAGTACCCCGGCGACGAGGGCACCGACTGGCACCAGGCCGACACCTTCGCCAACGCCTCCGGCACCCCGCAGATCCTGTGGCCGAACGGCTCGGACTTCGGGGGAACCATCACCGTGTGGTGCGCCTTCACCGACGCCCTGATCGAGACCGGGTGCCTGCAGTTCATCCCGGGCACGCACCAGAGCATGAACTACGACGAGACCAAGAAGATGCACTACGACCCGGCCCAGTCGAACGTCGAGAAAGACGGTGTCCGGAGGGGATTCTTCGGCTACGACTACCGCGAGCTCCAGGTCGACCCGGACTGGAAGCCCGACGAGTCCCAGGCCCGCTCGATGGAGATGCACGCCGGGCAGTTCATCGTGTTCTGGTCCACGCTGATGCACGCCTCACACCCGCACGCCGGGCTCTCCCAGCAGATGCGCCTGGGGTTCGCCGGGCGGTACGTGCCGACCTCGGTGCGCGTCTATCCCGACACCGAGGAGATCCAGGAGTACGGCGGTCAGGTCAGCCTCGAGCGCTACGGCGCGGTGCTGGTGCACGGTGAAGACACCTACGGGCACAACCGCCTGGCCACCGAGACCACCCGGGGCCACGCCTTCGGCGTCCACGCACGATGAGCGCGGCGGAGAGCGTCGACGACAGCGCATCCCGCACGGCCGCCGCCGTCCTCGACGTGGCTCCGCTGCTGCACGCCCTGGGCACCCCCCAGCGGGTGCACCTGACGGGTCTGCCCCCGACCGGGCGGGCCCGTCAGCAGGCCCAGGAACTCCTGTCCTCGGTCACCGGCGACGACTCACTCGTGGTCACGCCCGACGCCCAGGGGCATTCCGCGGCCGAGCTCATCATCGGCCGGCGGCTGAACCGGGCGATCCCCTTCCCGGTCGGTCCGGTCGGTCCGGTCGATCCGGCCGGTCCGGCCGGTCCGGCGGGCGTCCGGGCCCAGCGCGTCCCCCGGGAAGTGGAAACCTCCGACGGCTCGGTGCTGCGGTGCTACGTCTCCGGCCCCCGCACCGGCCGCCCGGTGCTGCTCGTGGGCGCCTGCGGTATGCCGGTCGGGCTGGTCGGGGGCTGGGTGCGGCACCTGTCCCGCGAGCACCGGGTGATCACGTGGGAGAGCCGGGGGCTGTTCGGGCAGCTCTCCGACCCCGGGTTCGACGGCCGCGGCCAGGACCTCACCGCCCAGGCCGGTGACGTGCTCAGCGTCCTGTCCGCGTTCGACCTCGACGACGTGCACCTGGCCGGCCTGTGCGGCGGGGCGGCGATCGCGCTGGAGGCGGCCGGGCACTCCGCGCGGGTGCGCTCGGTGAGCCTGTGGCACGGCGACTACGAGCTGGGCGGCGACGCCGCGAAGACCCCGCACCAGCACGACATGCAGGCGCTCCTGGTGCAGGCCGGGCGCAGCCGCGAGAAGGCCGGCGCCCTGCAGCGGCTGTTCCGGCGCCCCTCCACGCTGGCCGCGCTGCGCGACGACATCGCCCACCACCTCTACTACCCCTACGCCACCGCCGAGCTGCTGTACCGGTACGGCCGGCTGAACGGAGCGATCATGACCACCGACTGCCGCCCGCTGCTGGCCCGGGTCACCCAGCCCACCCTGGTCGTGACCGGTCCCGACGACCACACCGCGCATCCCGACGGCTCCCGGTACGTGTCGGCGCACCTGAGGCGGGCCCGGCTGGTCGAGCTGGCGCACCACGACCACCTCGCCGCTTTCGACGCGGGGCCCCAGATCCTCTCCCTGGCCGACGATTTTCTCGCCTCAGACACCCCGGCCGCCGAGAGGAGCAGCCGTTGAACAGCCACGACCGGCTGGCGGCCGTGCTCGCCCACCCGGCGGTCGCGGCGGCCACCGTCAGCGCCGGTGGCGTGCTGCACGTCGTCCCCGACCCCGCCACCGCCCCGGTTCTGCACCGGGCCGCGACTCTCGACCTGCCGCCCGGCCTGACGTGGCACGAGCCCGGCCCCGGTCTGCTGGTGGCGGGCGTGAACCGGCCCGAGACCGAGTTCCTGCACCGCGAGGTGTGGCGCGAGAACGCCTATCTGCGCCACGGTCTGACTCTCGCGCCGGGCGCCGTCGTGGTCGACGTCGGGGCCAACATCGGCATGTTCTCCCTGCTGGCCGGCTCCCTCAGCCCGGGCGCCCGCATCATCGCCGTCGAGCCGATGCCCGAGCCGGCCGCGGCGGTCACCGTCAACGGGCACGTGCACGACCTCGACCTGACGCTGGTGAACCAGGCCGTCGGAGACCGGCCCGGCACGATCGAGATGACCTTCTACGCCGGCAACACGGTGATGTCCGGCCGCGACGCCTCCGACACCGAAGACCAGGAGGTGCTGCGCGCCTACCTGAGCACGTCCCCCGAGGCCGCCGGCCTCGACCTCGACCGGCTGGTGCGCGAGCGGATGACCGGCGAGGTCCGCTCCGTCGCCGTCACCACGGTCAGCGAGCTGGTCTCCCGGTTCGGGCTGGACACCGTCGACCTGCTCAAGATCGACGTGGAGAAGGCCGAGTGGGAGGTGCTGGCCGGCATCGACGACACCGTCTGGCCCCGCATCCGGCAGATCGCCGTCGAGGTCCACGATCTCGACGGGCGGCTCGTCCGAACGCTCGAACTGTTGCGCGGCAAAGGTTTCCGGGCCGCCCACGACCGTGACCCGAGACTGACCGGCACCCCTCTGCACACCGTGTACGCGCACCGCCCCACCCCCGCCCGGCCCACACGCCTGCCCCGCACCGCGACTCCCACCACAAGTCCCAGCCCGGCTCCCCCCTCGACACCCAGCACGCCCCCCGCCCAAGCCTTCAGGCCGACACCGCCGCCCAGTCCGACACCGCCGCCCAGCACGCCTCCCACCCAGGCCCCCAGTCCGACACCGCCGCCCAGTCCGACACCGCCGCCCAGCACGCCTCCCGGTCAGGCCCTCAGCCCGACACCGCCCCCCAATCCGACACCGCCGCCCAGCACGCCTCCCAGCCAGGCCCCCAGCCCGACACCGCCCCTCAGCACGCCCTCAGGTCCGACACCGCCCTCCAGTCCGACAGCGCCCTCCAGCCAGATTCCCGCCCCGATTCCCGCCCCGGCTCCCTGGCCCACCGCCCGCGCGCTCGCCGCCGACCTGCGCGAGCGCAACGGCAGCGGATGGCCGGAGCGAGTCGTCCTGGTCAGCTCCCTCGCCGACGTGCCCGACCTGGCCGCCCCGACTGAGCTGACCGACCCCACCGACCCGACCGGTCCGACCGACCTGGCCCCCCTGGCTGGCATGACCGGCGGGACCGGCGGGACCGGCGGGACCGCCCGAACCGCCCGGACCGACGCGACCGACCCCACCGGCCCGACCCACCCGACCGGCCCCACCGGCGCGACCGATCGAAACCGGTTCACCGAGGTCACCGAAATCACCGGCAAGACCGGCAAGACCGCCCCGTCCCGCCCCGACGACCACGTCACCGCCACTCTCGCCGAGATCTGGGACGAGATCTTCGGCGCGGGCGCCTCCGCCTCCGACGCCGACTTCTTCGAACTCGGTGGCACCTCCCTGACCGCCGTGCGCCTGATCGACCGGGTCGACGCCCGGCTCGGCGAAGGAGTACTCGAGCCCGACACCGTCTTCACCGCCCGCTCGTTCACCGACCTGGCCGCGGCCGCGTCCCGGAGCACTCCGTGACCTACGCCCCCGGCCGGCTCCGTGACCTCCTGGGCGAGCACGTCGTCCCTCATCTGCCGCAGTGGGAGGCGCAGCGGCAGGTCCCGCCCTCCGCGTGGAAGGCTCTCGGGGCCGCCGGCCTGCTCGGCCTGCCGCACCCGGTGGCCGACGGCGGTTCGGGGCAGTCGCTGTCCCAGTCGCTGCCCGCGCTCGAAGAGCTGGGCCGCACCGGGTACGCCGGTTTCCGGGCCGCGGTCGGGGTCCACGCCTGGATGGCCACGCACTACCTGGCCACCGCGGCCGGGCCGGAACTGCGTGAGACCTACCTCGGCCCGGCGATCCGGGGGGAACGGGTCGCGGCCCTGGCCGTCACCGAGCCGGGAGCCGGTGCCGACCTGAACGCCCTCACCACCACGGCCGTCCCGGACGGCGACGGCTACCGGCTGCACGGCGCCAAGAGCATGGTCACGAACGCCACCTCGGCCGGATTCGCGGTGGTCGCGGCCCGCACCCGCCCGGGTGCCACCGGCCCCACCGGGCTGTCGCTGCTGGTGGTCGACCTCCCCGGCCCGGGCGTCACCGTCACCCCGCAGGAGCTGGAGGGCTGGCACTGCGCCGGCACCGCACACGTCTCGTTCGACGGCGTCCGGCTGCCGGGCCGGGCTCTGATCGGCCGGGCCGGGCGCGGCTTCCACTATCTGATGCGGGGTTTCCAGTCCGAGCGGGTGGTCGCGGCCGCTCTGGCCGTCGGCGGCACCGACCGTTGCCTGCACGACACGATCACCCACGTTCGCACCCGCCAGGCCTTCGGGGCCCGGCTGGCCGATCTGCAGTCGGTGCGGCACACCCTGGCCGGGCTGAGCACCGAACTCGCGGCGGCGCGGCTGCTCGTGCGCGACGCCGCCGCGCGGCTCGACCGGGGCGACCTGGCCGTGAGCGAGTGTTCCGCGGCCAAGCTCTACGCCACCGAGCTCGCCTGCCGGGTGGCCGACCGCTGTCTGCAGCTGCACGGATCCGCTGGCTACACAGCCGGTTCCACCGTGGCCCGCGCCCATCGGGAAGCCCGCGCCGCCACCATGGCCGCGGGGCCGAGCGAGGTGATGCTCGATCTGATCGCGAATGTTCTGCTCGACGGCTGAAGGAGGCCCGCGTCCGGCACCACGCCACGCCGGGCCGGGCCGGGCCGGCGAGAGAGGCCGGCGAGAAAGGCCGGCGAGACAGGCCGGCGAGACAGGCCGGCGAGACAGGCCGGCGAGACAGGCCGGCGAGACAGGCATCATCGCGCCGGCTCCGCGCCGAGACCGGGCGGGTGTGGTTGCATGCCGCGATGGACAGCAAACAGCTCAGCGCGCAGACCGACTCGTGGGTCCTGGCCTGCCTGCGCACCTCCCGGGCGGGTCTGACCCTGCGGGAGGTCCGGGTGCGGCTGTGGGACCAGATCCCGGCCGAGATCCGCTCGTCGTGGCAGGTGCTGGTGGTGGGCGACCAGGTCAGCCGGTCGCTGCACCAGCTGACCCGCGAGGGGGTGGTCCGGCACGACCGTTTCGCCATGCGCTGGCAGCTGGTCGTGCCCGACCACGACCTCGACGCGCCCTCCGAGACCCGCGCGGTGCCGGAGGGCGAGCAGAGCGAGCTGTCGTTCTGATCAGCCCGGAGCCCCGATGCGGTCGTCCTTGACCGAGCAGGAGTAGAAGGTCGGCCACCTCGTCGCCCACGGAGATGCTCAGGCACCGGCCGGATTTCACGTGCGCCAGGAAGAACCCGTCGCCCCGGGCCCGGCGGCGCCACATCCGGTTGTCCTGGGAGCCGGGCAGGCACTCGTGGGCGTTGATCACCGTCCCCGACTCCACGCTTCCCGAGCCATTGACGTCAAAGCACCACGGCGTCCTCACATTTCTCCGTGGGAACGAGCCGCTGACCGCCTGGAATTCCTGGTTGTCACCGAGCCCCGGCGGCAGGGGTTCCGACGTACGAGAACCTTGTCGGCGCCCGCGCCCGGCAGGTCGACACCGAAGCCGGTCACCTGGTCGCGGTGGACGCGGCGGCGGCCTTCGGGGGTTGGTCGCGGGTCTGGGCCGGCGTACCGGTCCCGGATGCCACGTCGTCTTCCCTCCGAGAAGCAGTGCCACGATCCATGCCCGTAACAACGGGCGTACCGTCACCTCGGTTCACGGCTCCCCGGACCGGCACCCCCGTGCGAGTGGCGGGTGAGGACAGCATGACCGGAGGGGCTGTCCCGACTCACGCATCCTTGAGTGAATCTGCGCTGTCCTCACCCGTGTTCAGTCAAGCCCCTCATGAAAAGCTCTTGCCAGGGACCAAAGTCATCGTGCGTGACGCCGCCGCCAGACCGGCCGGTATCTGAGACCAAGAGGGCATCCGGCCCTGACCGGAGACTTCGTCCAGACGCCTCGGACCGGCCACAAAAGTACATGCGGGACCGGGCAAATCGGTCTTCAGGACCCAGTCCGGCGCGCCTCCCGGAACGCCTGCCACCCGTATCCCCACCGGGCACCGAACCGGATGGCCCCAATACCGCCCGCCGCGACCCGCTCGGGACCAAAGCCCTCTCCTCGGCAGGACCTTCGTGGGTACTTCGGCATCTGCCGAGTGACCGGGCCACAAAGATCTACGGGCGACCCCGGACCGGTCGACGACCTGGGAAGCGAAGGTGCACCAGTAGACCGGTCAGCCTCGAGAAGGGCTCCTCCGATGCGATTTCCCCGGACCGTTCGTCTCCAGCTCCTGACCACCCTCCTGGTCGTGACCGTGGTGGACCTGACCGTCCTGGGCCAGTTCTCCCTGGCGTCCCAGTACCGGGCTCAGGTACGCGTGACCCAGCTGGAGGAGTTGCTCACGGCGGGATACGAGGCCGACCTGCGCATCGCCCACGTCTGGGCGACCGGCTCCACCGTTGCCTCCGACCGTTCCGTCGCCGTGGGACCCGCGCCGGCCTCCGCCGTCCAGCTCGCTCGCGACGCGCTGACGGCGTTCGATGCCCTGGCCCGGGACCACCCGGGGGTGGACGCGACCGCACTGATGCCTCTGCGACGAGAGCTGCGTGTGACGGCCGGGACCCCGACGTCATTTCAGCTCCGCTCCCGGAGCGAGGCACTTCGCCGGATCCTGAGCGACCTGGCGAGCGAGCTGAAGGACCGCAGCGACGCCGTAGCCGCCCTCTCCCGCAGCACAGTGGCGCTGTTCGTCCTCGCGGGACTGGCGGCCATCGGTCTGAGCACGACCTGCCTGACCCTTCTCACCGTGAGCACGCCCAGAAGCCCGATCACACCGTTCCGCCGACCAGCTGTACCCACGACGAAGGAGCCGACATGACCCAGAATCCCCAGACCACGGACGATCTCATGGGCCTCGTGAGAGCCGGGACCCAGGTTCGCGTGGTGGTCCGGTCCTGCGAGGTCCCCGGTGTCGTCACTGTCCTCCGGGACACCCACTTCGAGATCCTCAGACAGGCTCCAGGCCCGGACTGGCTGCTCGACGGCAGCATCCATGCAGCCTCCGTCCGCGTGGCGGTGAACGGAGGTCTGCTCTGTGTGCCGACCTACTGCTGGAACGCGGGGACGCACCTACGCGGGCGTCTGGCCGGACCCGCCGTTCTGCTCCCCTTTCGCAGGCCCCCACGGATCACCGTGCACCTTCCGTGCATCCTCAGCTGGACGCCCGAATCCACCGGAACGGAGGAGACGGTCTGGTGCGAGAGCCATGACCTGTCTCTGACGGGCGTGCGGCTGCGAGCGCCCAGTGGCGCCTGGCCCCCGGCCGGGGCCCAGGCCCTCGTGATCCTGGGACTCCCGTCGGGCGCATGCCGTCTTCACAGTCTCGTGATCGGTGAGGGACCCGCCCAGACCGTGCGCCTGCGGTTCACCGTTCCCCTGAGCGACCGATCAGCCCTGGTCACCTTCCTGACAAGCTACGCGATGCTCTGATCGGCCGTCACCGCATCGGCTCCGCCGGTGGTGTCCGGTTCACCACCGCTGTCCAGCTGAACCGGGTGCCACCTCGTTCTCCTCGCTCCAGCAGCATGCTTCCCCCCGCTCTCTCCGCCCGGCGGCCAAGATTGTTCAGGCCGCTGCGGGGCACATCCGCCCTGATCCCGGTCCCGTCGTCCTCGATCACCACGGTCACGACGTCGCTCACCCGGACACTCACCTGCACCGCCGATGCCCGGGCGTGGCGCGACACATTGCTCAGGCCTTCGCGCAGCACGGCCACCAGATCGTCGACCAGAGACCCTCGCAGCTGGTCGAGCATCCCCGAGAAGTGAACCGCCGGGGTGAATCCGAGCACCGGGGTGGCGGCGTCCACCACATTCAGCAGCCGTGATCTGGCCCCGTGCCCCGGGTACTCGACACCCCCCTGCCCGAGCCGGAAGATGCTCGAGCGAATGCGGGCGATCGTGTCGTCCAGATCGTCGATCACCCTTTCGACCGTCTCGTGCACACGCCCCGCAGGCACCAGCCCGGTGATCGACTGCAGGGTGAGGCCGTCGGCGAACAGCTGCTGGATGACGTGATCATGCAGGTCATCGGCGATACGCTGCCGTTCGTCCAGCACGGCCAGGCGCTCGCGTTCGGCGCGGTTCTCCGCGAGCTCCATCGCGATCGCCGCCTGATTCGCGAACCCGCCCGCCAGGGACTCGTCCTCCGCGGTGAAGGGCCTCGCCCCGGCGGAACGAATCAGGCTGAGCACGCCCCGCACGCCCCGCGACCCGAGCATGGGTACGACCAGGGCCGGCCCCACGTCCCGGTCCAGGGCCCGGGACGGCACCACTCCGTCGACATCACCGATGTTGGCCACCCTCATGGAGACACCGGACACCAGGACCCGCCCCGCGAGCGTGGACGACCGGGGCGCCTTCTGCCCGGTCACGGCCTCGGCGGCATCCCCGGCCGCCAGCTTGATCTGGACGAGGCCGGCGTCGTCCTCGTCGGGCAGGACCAGGGCGACCAGATCCGCCTGGGCGATCCGCAGACTGCGCTCAGCGATCAGGTGCAGTGTGAGTTCCGCCGGCTCCTCCGAGAGCAGACAGGACGCGATCTCCGCGTTGGCCCTCAGCCACTCGCCCTGGGTGCGCGCCGACTCGTACAGCCTGGCGTTGTCGATCGCGACGCCCGCGGTCGCCGCCAGAGCCCGCGCCAGTTCCTCGTCCTCGGAGCTGAACGCCCCCTTGGCCCCGTCCGCCAGGTACAGATTGCCGAAGACCTCCCCCCGGACGATCACGGGTACCCCCAGAAAACTCTGCATCGGAGGGTGACGCGGCGGGAAACCCCGGGACCGCGGGTCGTCCTCGATGCGCCGGAGCCGGATCGGCTCCGGCGCATCGATCAGGGCTCCCAGCAGGCCGTTGCCCTCAGGAAGACCACCGATGGCCGCCACGGTGTCGGGGTCCATCCCCACATGCACGAATTCGGCCAGTCCCCCGGACGGGGCGATCACGCCCAGGGCCCCGTACCGGGCCCCCACCAGTTCACAGGCGGCCTCGACGACCCGCCGCAGCACTGTGTTCAGCGTCAGGCCACCGTTCACGAGCTGGTTCGCCCGCAACAACCCCCGCAGGCGTCCCTGCGTACCCATGACTTCGTTGGCCCGCTCGATCAACTGCCCCAGCAGCTGGTCGAGTTCGAGCCGGGGCAGATCCGGGAAGGTCAGGAAGTCCCCGGTCGTGTCCCGCTGCTCTGTCATGCTGACGCCCCCGCCCCGCCTCCGAACATCCCCTGGCCGCGCACTCTAGCCGGGGCGATCGGACCCCGGCCGACTCGGCTCGCCCGGATCGCCGGGAACCAGGGCCGCCGGGTCAATCCGTGCGTCGCACCGCCCGTTTCCCGGTCACCACCCGCTGCAGCACGATGAAGGCGAACAGCAGCACCCCGACCACGATCCGCGTCCACCACGAGCTCAGGGTGCCCTCGAACGTGATGATCGTCTGGATCAGCCCGAGCACGAGCACCCCCAGCACCGTGCCGAACAGGTAACCCGAGCCACCCGCCAGCAGCACGCCGCCGATGACGACCGCCGCGATCGCGTCCAGCTCGAGACCGTTGGCGTGCAGGCTGTAGCCGCTCAGCGTGTAGAAGCTGTAGAGCACCCCGCCCAGCGACGCGCAGAACCCGCTGATCCCGTACACCGCGATCCGCGTACGGGCCACGGGAAGGCCCATCAGCAGCGCGGAATCGGCATTGCCGCCGATCGCGTAGACCACCCGCCCGAACCGGGTCCAGGCCAGCACCAGCGCCGCGACCAGGACCACCGCCAGCGCCACGATCACGCTGGAGGAGATGAACACGCCCTTGTCGAACCGCACCCGCTGCTGCGCCACCGACACCCAGAAATCGTTGTCGATCGGGATCGAGTTGCGGTTGATCAGCAGCGCGATGCCGCGGGCGAGAAACATCCCGGCGAGCGTCGCGATGAACGGCTCGACCTTGAAGTAGTGGATCACCGCGCCCATCGACACACCGAGCGTGGTGCCGAGCAGGAGCAGCAGCGGCAGCACCACGTAGGCGGGCCAGCCGGCGTTCAGCAGGGTCGCGCCGAGCGTGGTGGTCAGGGCCACCACCGCTCCCACCGACAGGTCGATGCCGCCGGTCAGGATCACGAACGTCATGCCGACCGCGACCACGAGCAGGAAGGCGTTGTCCACGAACACGTTCAGGACGACCTGGATGTCGCCGAACCCCTCGTAGTTCACCACCCCGAGGCCGTACATGAACGCGAGCAGGGTGAGCGTGGCCAGCACCGGGATGTGCTGCCGGTTCGGCTGCCACGGGTTACGGCCGATGGTGGACGCGCCGGTGCCCGGCTCGGGTGCCTCGAGGTCGACCGTGCTGTTCGTGCCGCTGGTCATGC